>CAZVLY010000160.1:2377-10027 GCA_964628175.1 uncultured Piscinibacter sp.
TCAGCGGCGACATGGTGCTGCCGCGCATCTCCACCAACGTCAGCGTGATCGACCTGGAGCCCGAGGCCAACCCGCTGCCGCTGTACCTGGCGTCGATCGGCCGCATGCTGGCGCTTCCGGCCGAGACGCTGGTGCTGCCCTCGCACGGCAAGCCCTTCCGAGGCCTGCACACGCGCGTCGGGCAGTTGGTGGCCCACCACGATGAACGTTTCGCCGACCTGATGGCCGCCTGTGCGCAGGCGCCGCAGACGGCGGCGAGCCTGCTGCCGGTGCTGTTCCGCCGGCCGCTGGACCTGCACCAGACCACCTTCGCGATGGGCGAATCGATCGCCCACCTGAATGCCCTGTGGTTGCGCGGCGAGCTGAAGCGCGAACTCGGCGACGACGGCGTGCTGCGCTTCTCGCCGGCCTGAGCGGCCTAGACGAGCCAGGCGACGGCGAACACGCCGATCATCAGGAACACCAGCACCAGCTTCACCACCGTGCCGAGCAGCTGGCCGATCCAGGTGGCCACGCCCACGCGCGTGGCCTGGCGGCCGGCCAGCGCATGGTCGGCCGGGCTGGCGAAACCGCCGAGCTTGCGGTGCTGGCTCCAGTACTCGCCGGCCATCGCGCCGGCCAGCGGCATGAACAACAGGCCGACGAACCCGGTGAAGATGCCCATCAGCGTGCCGAGGGCCGCACCGACCACCGCGGCGGGGCTGGCGCCGGCCTTCTTCGCGCCTAGCAGGGCCGCCACATAGTCGGTCGCCCAGGCCAGCACCGCCAGCACGGCGATGAAGCCGACCGTCCAGCCCGACACCTTGGCGAAGCCGTCGATCCAGGCGCCCAGCACCACGCCGGCGAGCACGAGGATGGCGCCGGGCAGCACCGGCAGGATCGCGCCCGCCACGCCCACCGCCATCAGCGACAAGGCCAGCAGCCACCACCCCGGGTTGGCCGAAACCACCGTGACCGTTTCCATCATCGCGAATCTCCTGCCGGGCCGCCGGCCCGAAACCGCGAAGATGGCGGCGCCGCGCCGGGAATCAAGCCGCCGGGCCGGCGACCGCGTCGACGATCGCCCCCGGCGTGGTGATCCACACCTCGCGCTCGGCGTGCCGCGCCACATGCTGCAGGGCTCGCCGCAGGTGGCGCAGCCGGTAGGGCTGGCCGACCAGGTAGGGGTGCAGCGCCAGGCCCATCACCAGGGACGGCGCGTCGTCGTGGCGCTGCGTCTGCTCGAGCATCTCGTCGAACTGGTCGACGATCATCTGGGCGAAGTCCTTGCCGTCCATCTGGCGCGCCACGATCATCGGGATGTCGTTGAGCTCCTGCGGATAGGGCACCGACCACAGCGTGCCGCCGCCGCGCGTGCGCATCGGCACCGGCTGGTCGTCGTGGCACCAGTTGAGCGTGTAGCGGTAGCCGGTCTCGCGCAGCAGGTCGGGCGTGAGCGCGCTCTCCGAGATCCACGGCGACAGCCAGCCCTGCGGCGCCCGCCCGTGCGCCTGCGTCATGCGGTTGCGGCACTGCTGCAGCAGTGCGCGCTCCTGCGTCTCGGGCCAGCCGCCCTGCCGTTCGGCATTGGTGTGGCCGTGGGCGATCAGTTCGTCGCCGCGTTCGGCGAAGGCCATCACGACCTGCGGGCAATGGTCGTACAAGGCCGTGTTGACCAGCGCGCCCACCGGCAGCGACAGGTCGTCGAACAGGTCGAGGCAGCGCCACACGCCGACGCGGTTGCCGTACTCGCGCCAGCCGTAGTTCAGCACGTCGATCGGGGCCGAGGGCGCCAGCGTCGCGCCCAGGCCTTCGCCGAAGGCGAAGTGCTCGAGGTTGAAGCCGATGTAGAAGGCCAGCTTCGCGCCGCCGGGCCAGCCGAAGCGCATGCGCTCGCCGATGCCCGAGTAGTCGAAGCGGCCGTGGCCCGGCAGCGCACCGTAGGGTTCGCTCATGCATCCTCCCGGTAGGGCGCGAAGACGTCGCGCAGCGCCGGTGTAGCACGGGCGGCCGGCGCGTCCAGCGAACGCTCGATCTCGTTGAGGTGGCGGCGCATCTCGGTGGCCGCGGCGGCGGCGCTGTCGGCCTCGAGCTTGCCCAGCAGCACGCGGTGGCTGTGCGCCACGCACATCGGCTCGCCCGCCGGCTTGTACAGCGCCATCAGCAGCGAGGTGGTGGGCAGCAGCTCCTCGAGCATGCGCACGAACAGCGGGTTGCCGCTCAGCCGCGCCAGCTCGACGTGGAAGGCGCCCGACAGGCGGATCGCCTCGCGGTGGTCGCCCGCCGCAGTGGCGCGCTCCTCGGCGTCGACCAGGCGCTTCAGGCCCGTCACCTGCGACTTGTCCAGCGCGCCGGCCAGGCGGCGCACCACCTCGCACTCGACCACGCGGCGCGCATCGAACACATGCGCACCCTCGGCGCGTGTCGGCTCGGGCACCTGCGCGCCGCGGTTGGGGCGCAGCAGCACCACGCCGTCCTGGGCGAGCCGGTGCAGCGCCTGGCGCACCAGCGTGCGCGAGACGGCGAAGGTCTGCGCCAGCTCCTCCTCGCGCAGCCGCGCGCCGGGCGGCAGGCGGTGGTCGATCACCGCGGCGTAGATGGCGTCATAGACCCGGTCGGCCGCCATCGCCGGGGCCGGGGCGGGCAGCGTGCGGCGCGGCACCTGCTCAGCCGCCGAAGCGGCGGCGGTTGCGCCGGCCGAGCCACGCGGCGGCGCCCAGCGCCAGCGCGATGACGACCAGCGAGATCATCGTGGTCACCGTGCCCAGCGCGTAGATCGCCGGCGTGGTGACGGTGGTGGTCAGGCCCTGCAGCTCCAGCGGCAGCGTGTTGAGGTCGCCGATGGCCTGCGAGGAGCGCGCGATCTCGTCCCAGCTCAGCGTGAAGCCGAACATGCCGATGCCCACCACCGACGGGCCGATCAGCGGCAGCACCACGTGCGCGAAGGTCTGCCACGGGGTGGCGCCCTGGTCGCGCGCGGCTTCTTCATAGGCCGGGTTGAAGCGGTTGAACACCGCGAACATGATCAGCAGGCCGAAGGGCAGCGTCCAGGTGAGGTGCGCACCCAGGCCCGAGGTGTACAGGCCCAGCGAGGTGGTGTAACCCTCCAGCGTGCCGGTGGCACCCACTGCCTCGAGCAACCACTTGATGGCGCCGTCGAGCAGTCGGAACTGCAGGCCGATGCCCAGCGACACGATGATCGACGGCATGATCAGGCTGGCCACGGTGACGTAGAACAGCAGGTCGCCGCCGACCAGCTTCTTGCGGAAGGCCAGGCCGGCGCCGAGCGAGAGCAGCACCGTCAGCAGCATGACGACGACGCCGAGCGCGAGCGAACGGCGCAGCGCCGCGCCGATGTCGACCACGCCCAGGCCCTTCCAGAGCTCGCCGTACCAGTGCAGCGACCAGCCGCGCATCGGGAAGGTCAGGCCGCCCTCCGGCCCCTGGAAGCTGAGCACGAAGATCGTGATCACCGGGCCGTAGAGGAACAGCACGAACAGGCCGAACACGAAGGCCAGCGGCCAGAAGCCCTTGCGGCGTTGGTCGCTCATGGCTAGAGCTCCTTGCGCAGGTCGACCATGCGGGTGAGCGCCGCGATGATCATCAGCACCACCGCGAGCAGCACCACCGCGTTGGCGGCGGCGAGCGGGAACTGCAGGTACGAGGTCTGCACCTGGATCACCTTGCCCACCGAGGCGATCTGCTGGCCGCCCATCACGCCGACGGTGACGAAATCGCCCATCACGATGGTGATGACGAAGATCGAGCCGATCACGATGCCGGTGCGCGACAGCGGCACGACCACGTTCCACAGCGTCTGCCAGCCCGAGGCGCCGCAGTCGTCGGCGGCCTCGAGCAGCGCGCGGTCGATGCGCATCATCGAGTTGAAGATGGGCACCAGCATGAACATGGTGTACAGGTGCACGAAGGCCAGCACCACCGAGAATTCGGAGAACAGCAGCCACTCGACCGGCTGCTCGACCACGCCCAGCCCGACCAGGCCCTGGTTGACCAGGCCGTTGCGCCCGAGCAGCGGCACCCACGAGATCATGCGGATCACGTTGCTGGTCCAGAACGGGATGGTGCAGATGACGAACAGCACCGTCTGCATGCTGCTGGATCGCACGTGGAAGGCCAGGAAGTAGGCGATCGTGAAGCCCAGCAGCAGCGACACGGCCCAGGTCATCAGGCTGAAGCGCAGCGTCGACCAGTAGGTCTTCAGCGTCACGCAGGGCTCGGCGAGGTTGGCGCAGCCCTCGAAGATCGAGACGTAGTTCTGGCCGGTGAAGCCGGGGATCAGCTCGTAGTCGCTGGTCGGCCAGAAACTCACCGCGCCGATCAGCAGCAGCGGCGCGATGAAGAAGAACAGGAACACCGCCCCGAAGGGCAGTGCCTGCAGCCACGCCGGCGGACCATACCTGACCGCCCCTCGGCCGCGGGGTACCGCAGCCGATCCCCCACGGGGATCGGGCCCGGCAGGGTCCACGACAGTGGGCCCTTGCGTGGCCCTTGGCGGCCCGGCGCTCGGGCCCGTCGCGCTTGTCACCCTGGCTGCCCTACGCGGCTACGAATTCGTTCCACTTCTGGACCATGTAGGTGTTCTCGTCCATCAGCGCGTTCCAGCAGGCGATGCCGCCCATGCGCTGCTCGTACGAACCCCCGTCGCGCACGCCGCCGGCCTTGTGCAGCAGGTCGCCGTTGGGCGACTTGATGTCCTTCTCGGCAGGCTTGCCCTCCATCCAGTAGGCCCACTCGTAGGGCTCCATCTTGGCCTTGGCGGTCTCGAGCACGGCGCTGTAGTAGCCCTGGCGGTTCAGGTAGGCGCCGGCCCAGCCGTCGAGGAACCAGTTGATGAACTCGTAGGCGCCGTCGAGCTTCTTGCCCGACAGCGTGGCCGGCAGGCCGAAGCCGGCGGCCCAGGCGCGATAACCTTCCTTGAGCGGCTGGAAGGTGCAGGCGATGCCCTTGGAGCGCACCGCCGTGACGGCCGGCGACCACATGGACTGAATCACCACCTCGCCCGAGGCCATCAGGTTCACGCTCTCGTTGAAGTCCTTCCACAGCGAGCGGAACTGGCCGGCCTTCTTCGCCTCGATCAGCGTCTTGATCGTCAGGTCGATTTCCTTCTTCGTCATGTTCCCCTTGTCGGGGTACTTGTACAGGCCCATGGCCTCGACGACCATCGCCGCGTCCATGATGCCGATGGACGGGATGTTCAGGATCGCCGCCTTGCCCTTGAACTCGGGGTTGAGCAGTTCCTTCCAGCTCTCGATCGGGCGCTTGATCAGGTCGGGGCGGATGCCCAGCGTATCGGCGTTGTAGACGGTCGGGATCAGGCTCATGAACTGGGTCGGCGACTTGGCGAACACCTTGCTCTTCTCGCCTTCGAGGTAGATCACCTTCTTCGGCGCGGTGCCCTGGTCGCCCACCGCCTTGCCGCCCACCATGCCGGTGGTGAACAGCGTGGTGATCTTGTCGGCGTTCTTGATCTTCTTGACGTCGATGCCCTTGAGGTTGCCGGTGGGCACGATCTTCTTCAGCGAGAAGTACTCGGTGTCGATCAGGTCGAAGCTGTTCGGCGAGGTGACGGCGCGCTTGGTCACCTCGTCGGTGTTCACGGCGACGTACTGGATCGTGATGCCGGTGTCGGCCTTGAACTTCTCGGCGATCGCCTTGTCCTGGTTCACCGCGGTGCCCAGGTAGCGCAGCACGATCGGGTCGGCGGCGTGCACCGCCGGGAACACGCCGGTGGCGAGGATGCCGGCGGTGCCCTTGAGCAGGGTGCGGCGTTGCGGATCGGCGGCCTTCGGGTCGCGTGAATCGGTCATCGGTTCTCTCCTCGGGTTGGATGGGGGCAAGGCAAATGCGGCTTCAGGCCGCCAGGACGTGAACTTCGCCGGCGTCCCAGTGGGCGCTGGCGCTGTCGCCGGTGTTCCAGGGCGCGGCGTCGAACTCCGCCTCGGACAGCACGACGTTGAACTCGGGAACGCGCGCGCCGGCCAGCGTGAGCAGGACGTAGCTGCCCTGGTACTCGACGCCGCGCACGGTGGCGGCCATGGCCGTGTCGCCCTCGGGCAGCGGCGCGCGCGACAGGCGCGTGCGGTCGCAGCGCACCGCCACCAGGCCGGCCGCCGCCGGGATCACGTTGTGCCCGCCGATGAAGCGCGCCACGAACTCGCTGCGCGGCGCGTTGAACAGCTCGTGGGGCGAGGCGTCCTGCTCGATGCGGCCGTTGTTCATCACCACCACCTGGTCGGCCAGGGCCATGGCCTCTTCCTGCGAGTGGGTGACGTGCACGAAGGTCATGCCCAGCGTCTTCTGCCAGGCCTTCAGCTCGGCGCGCATCTTGATGCGCAGGAAGGGATCGAGCGCGGAGAGCGGCTCGTCGAGCAGCAGCACCTTGGGCTCGGTAATCAGCGCGCGGGCCAGCGCCACGCGCTGCTGCTGGCCGCCGGACAGCTCGGCCGGCTTGCGGTGCGCCAGCGGCCCGAGCGAGACGCGGTCGAGCAGCTCGGCGGCCTTCTTCTGGCGTTCGGCCTTGGCGACGCCGCGCATCTTCAGGCTGAAGGCGACGTTGTCGAGCGCCGAGAGGTGCGGGAACAGCGCGTAGCTCTGGAACATCATCGCCGTGCCACGCTCGGCAGCGGGCAGGCCGGTGATGTTGCGGTCGCCCAGCAGGATGTCGCCCTCGCTGGCGATCTCGTGGCCGGCGATCATGCGCAGCGTCGAGGTCTTGCCGCAACCCGAGGGCCCGAGCAGGCAGCAGTAGCTGCCGGCGGCGATCCTCAGCGCGATGCGGTCGACGGCCGTGGTCTCGCCGTACCGTTTGGTGACGTGGATGAGCTCGAGCTTCGCATCGGCGGCCATGGGGCCAGTGTATGCAAAGCACGTGCCACCGCACCCCCGGGCGGCCCCGGATGGCAGGGCGACGAAAACGCACCGTGGCGCACCACGAACTGCACCAGCACGGGCCATTCCGCTGGGCAATCGCCCGGATTTGGGGCGGTGCAGCGGCCGGCGCACAGGCTCGGCTCTTGCGGTAAGGTCATGACTTCGCTCGATGCTTTGTATACAGGATGGCCCGATGAAGCTGCGCGTGATCAACCCCAACACGACCGCGTCGATGACGGCGCTGATCGGCGAGGCGGCCCGCGCCGTGGCCGGGCCCGGCACGCTGATCGAGGCAGTGCAGCCGAGCTTCGGCGCGCCCTCGATCGAGGGCCACCACGACGATGTCTGGGCCGCGGCCGGCGTGGCCGAGCAGGTGCGCCTGGGCGAGGCCGCCGGCGCCGACGCGCACATCATTGCCTGCTTCGGCGACCCGGGCCTGCACGGCGCGCGCGAGCTGGCGCGCGGGCCGGTGATCGGCATCGCCGAAGCCGCCTTCCACGCCGCCTCGCTGCTGGCCACCGGCTTCTCGGTGGTGACGACGCTGACGCGCACCTGCGTGATCGCCGAGCACCTGGTGCTGCAGTACGGCTTCGAGCGCCGCTGCCGCGGCATCCACGGCACCGACATCGCCGTGCTCGAACTGGAAGACCCGGCGAGCAACGCTTTCGCGCGCATCCTGGCCTGTGCCGAGCAGGCGCTGGTGAACGACCGCAGCGGCGCCATCGTGCTCGGCTGCGCCGGCATGGCCGACCTGTGCCACACGCTGCAGCAGCGGCTGGG
>CAZVLY010000161.1:0-9972 GCA_964628175.1 uncultured Piscinibacter sp.
TCGATCTGATCGATCTCGTCGATCGCCTGGCGGCCCGCGGGCCCCTGCCTGCGGTGCACGCCCTGCACTTGCCGCCACCGGCGGCCGATGGCACGCGCGACGGCGAGTTCTGCGCTGTCGAGCTGGAAGACGGCTCGCTCGGCCTGAGCTACGTGCTGCTCGGCGACACGCTGGCGCGGCTGCGCGCGCCGGGCGGGCTCGGTGCGCTGGCCGGGCTGCCCGCGGCGACCCTCGCGCGCGACTACGCGCAATCACAGGGTGTGCAACGCACGCTGGGCTTCGCGGCGCTGAATGCGCTGACGCGCCACCTGTTCGACCGCGCCGGCTTCGTGCCACCCGCGGCCGGCGGCTCGATCGGCGACCTCGATCTGCACGGCGGCGACCACCTCGGCATGGTCGGTCTGTTCCCGCCGCTCGTGAAGCAGGTCCTCGCCACCGGCGCGCAGCTCACCGTGCTCGAATTGCGCTCCGAGCTCGCGGGCCCGCGCGAGGGCTGGCAGGTCACGCTCGATCCCGCCGAGCTGGCGCGCTGCAACAAGATCCTGTCGACCAGCACGGTGCTGCTCAACGACACGCTCGACGAGTTGCTCGAACGGTGCCGCCACGCGCAGCGCGTCGCGCTGATCGGCCCCGGCGCCGGCTGCCTGCCCGACCCGCTGTTCGCGCGCGGCGTCACCTCGCTGGGCGGCAGCTGGGTGCTCGATGCCGAAGGGTTCAAGGCCGCGCTGCGCGCCGGCCAGCCCTGGGGCCGCTTCACGCGCAAGTTCTCGCTCGGCCGCGAGGCCTATCCGGGCTTCGAGCGCCTGCTCGATACTGCCCACCCCCACGCCAAGGAGTCACCATGACGCTTCACGCCTTCAAGACGGCCGCCCTGTGCGCCGGACTCGCCCTGGCCACGGCACCGGCTGTCGCTGCCGATGGGGCCCAGGCGGCCGTCGATTTCGGCTGCCTCAACTGCCACGGCGCGCAGGCGCACGCCGCGCCGAAGTTCCGCAGCATCGCCGACAAGGCGTCGCGCCGCGCCGACGTGGCGCAGGCGGCGCAGCACCTGCTGGACGAGATGCACGAGAAGAATGCGGTGCACACCCACACGATGGTGTCCGACGACGCGGCACGGGCCGTGATGGAGTGGGTCGCGCAGGGCATGAAGTGAGCGGCGGCGCGCCGCCGCCTGCACCTCACTGCTCCTCGGCCTCGATGCGCAACTGCCGCCGCCGCGCGGCCTTGACCCGCGTGGTGGCACGCACGCGCAGGGGCTCGCCTTCGGGCACGTCGACCTGCAGGTGATAGTCCAGGCTGTCGGTCTGGCCGGGGTTGGCGGTGGCGATCTGGCGCGACCACTCGCGGCGGCCGTCGACCTCCACCGTCATCGCGTGCCAGGCCGGCGTGCCCTCGGCCGGGCATTGCACGACGAAGCGCACGTCGACCTGGAAGCGCCGCGCGCGCAGTGCCGGCGGCACCTCGAGCGTCGCGATGTCGGCGTCGCCGACGTCGGCGAGCCAGTGTTCAAGGGAAGGATTCGTCATGGGGGAGGGCGCGGGGGCTCAGGCCGCCGCAGGCGGCTCGGGCCGCAAGCCTAACCCGGAGGGCAATCCCCCGTGCTTTCCACATCGACAGGGTGGGGCCGCCCTCGCACACTCGGGCGTCCTGCGGGCCGGGCCCGCAGCCACCCACGCCATCGGAAAGCTGTACATGACGAAACCATCGACCCTGTCCACCGCCTGGTCCCTCCTGCTCGCAGCGGCCGCCATGCTGCCGCTGACGCTCACGCCGGCCGCCGTGCAGGCCCAGGCCTGGCCGGGCAAGCAGCCGATCAAGCTGGTCGCGGTGTTCCCGCCCGGCGGCTCGGTCGACCAGGTGGCGCGCATCCTCGCGCCGGTGCTGCAGCAGCGCCTCGGCCAGAGCGTGGTGGTCGACAACAAGGGCGGCGCCTCCGGCTCGATCGGCACCGCCGCGGTGGCCAACGCGCCGGCCGACGGCTACACCTTCGCGGTGGTGTTCGACACCCACGGCGTCAACCCGAGCCTGATCGCCAGCCTGCCCTACGACACCAAGCGCGACCTGGCCGCGGTGTCGCTGATCGGCACCGGCGCGATGGTCATCACCACGGTGGCCAGCTCGCCCTACAAGAGCTTCGCCGACGTGGTCAACGCCTCGAAGGGCGGCACCAGCATCAGCTACGGCAGCATCGGCTCGGGCAGCCTCGGCCACCTCGCGGTGACCATGCTCGCCAAGAGCGGCAAGCTCGACCTGGTGCACGTGCCCTACCGTGGCGGCGGCCCGCTGATGAACGATGCCGTCGCCGGCCACGTGCCGCTGGCGGTGGGCTCGGTGTTCCTGTCCAAGCCGCACATCGACAGCAAGCGTCTGCGTGCGCTGGCCGTCACCACCAGCCAGCGCAGCGCCAACCTGCCCGAGGTGCCGACGGTGGCCGAGAGCGGCTTCGCCGGCTTCGACGCGCCGGCCTGGTGGGCGGTGCTCGCTCCCGCGAAGACGCCGGCCGACATCGTCAAGCGTCTGAACGAGGAGATCAACGCCGCGCTCAAGCAGCCCGAGGTGGCCGAGAAACTCGCCGCGCAGGGCATCGTGACGAACATCGGCACGCCCGCCGCCGCGCAGGCCTTCATCGAGAACCAGGTCGACACCTGGGCGAAGATCGTCAAGGCCAACGACATCAAAGCAGACTGACGTGGCGGATGGCACGTCCGCGCTGCTGGCGCGCGAAGACCTGCGGTCGCTGCCCGACCCCGCCGCCACGCCGGCGGACTGCGCCTGCGCGAACCTGCGCTGCGCCGGCTGGGAGTCGATCGGCCAGCCGCTGAAGGCGCCGCTGCTGCGGCATCTCGGCACCCTGCGCGATCCGGCGGTCGAGGAGCCCACGGTCGAAGAATGGCCGGGCAGCCACTTCTGGTCGGCAACGGCGCCCGTCGCACCCGGCCACTTCCCGTACAACCGCTGCGAGGTCTGGGCCTGCACCGCCTGCGGCCGCGGCTTCCTGCAGTACACCGAGTACGGCGGCTACTACGTCGACCACCGGCTGCGCCAGATCGACCCGGCGCTCGTCGTCTGACCCTTCACGCACCCCCTGCCATGGCCCGCATCCCCTACGCCGACCTGAGTTCCCCCGCCGCACAGCCGCTGGTGCAGCGCATCGTCGCCGAACGCGGCAGCGTGCTGCACCTGTACCAGATGCTGATGCACAGCCCGCCGCTGGCCGAGGGCTGGCTCGGCTTCATGACGCAGGTGCGGCAGAAGCTCGAACTCGGCGGCGACCTGCGCGAGCTCGTCATCATGCGCATCGCCCACCTCAACGGCGCGCCCTACGAGGCGCAGCAGCACGAGCCGATCGCGCTGAAGGAAGGCCTGACGCCGGCGCAGCTGGCGGCGCTGCCGGCCTGGGGCGAATCGACACACCTGTTCACGCCGCTGCAGGGCGACGTGCTGCGCCTGTGCGACGCGATGACGCGCGACGTGCATGTCGAGGCGCCGCTGGTGCAGGCGGTGCGCGAGCACCTCGGCGAGCGCCGCCTGGTCGAGCTGGTGGCCACCATCGCCTCGTACAACATGGTGTCGCGTTTCCTCGAGGCGCTGCAGATTCACGCCGACGATCCGCGGCCCTGAGCGGGTGTGCGGGCCCGCGCACGGCCGTGCGCGGGACGGGCGGCGCGCGCCGCCGCCTCGATCGCGCGGTCCCAGGGCGCCAGCTCGCCGCTGAATCGCTCGGCGAGGAAGTCGAGCATCACGCGCAGCAGCAGCGGCTGGTGCTGGCGCGACAGGTAGACCGCGTGGATGCCCAGCACCTCGGGCTCGTGCTCCGGCAGCACACGCACCAGCCGGCCCTGCACCAGGTCGTCGCCGACGAAGTAGGTGGGCAGCTGCGCGATGCCGCCGCCGTCGAGCGTGGCCTGGCGCACCACGGCGGTGTCGTTGCTCTGCAGCGCGGGCGTGATCGGCACGCGCACGACCTGGCCGTCGCGCTGCAGGCGGAACTCGACCCGGCTGACGTTGGCGTGCGAAATGCAGCGGTGCCCGCGCAGATCGTCCGGCGTGGCCGGCGTGCCGTGCGCCGCCAGGTAGGCGGGTGAAGCGCACACCACCGAGCGGCACACGCCGAGGCGGCGCGCCACCAGCGTGTCGTCGAGCTTGTTGCCGATGCGCACGGCCAGGTCGATGCGTTCCTCGACCAGGTTCACCGCACGCTCCAGCGCGATCAGCTCGATCTGCGCCTGCGGATGCGCCTGCAGGAACTCGGTCATCAGCCCGGCCAGGTGCGCCTGCGCGAACGACGAGCTCGCGGTGATGCGCAGCTTGCCGCGGGGCGCGCCGCGGCGCTGGCCGGCCACCGCCTGCACGTCGCGCGTCAGTTCGAGCACCTGCCGGCAGCGCTCGAGCGCCTCGCTGCCGGTGTCGGTGAGGCTGACCCGCCGCGTCGTGCGGTGCAGCAGGCGCACGCCCAGCCACTGCTCCAGGCTCTCGAGGTAACGCGACACCATCGCGCGCGACATGTCGAGCGCCGTGGCCGTGTCGGTCAGGCTGCCGCGCTCGGCGACTTCGGTGAACACCTGCATGGCGGTGAAACGGTCCATGGATTCGCTCGATTCGGGCAACAAACTGTCGATCAGTCTACTGTTTATCGACACGAATTGAATCAATACAGTGCGCCCATTCCTTCACTGCCCAGGGCACCGACATGCACTCGATGAAACGCCTCTCCCGCCTGATCGCCCCGCTGGGCTTCGGCCTGGCCATGGTCGCCGGCGAAGCCGCCGCGCAGGCCGCGGCTCCGGCCGCCGCGCCGCTGACCCTGCAGGTCTACAACGGCGATGCCGGCAGCTTCCACGTCAACGCGGTGCTGGTCGCGGGCCGCACCGATGCCGTGCTGCTCGACACCGGTTTCACGCGCGCCGATGCGCTGCGCATCGCCGCGATGGTGCTCGACAGCCGCAAGACGCTGAAGACCATCTACATCAGCCAGGCCGACCCCGACTTCTACTTCGGCATCGAGGTGCTCAAGCAGTACTTCCCGGACGCGAAGGTGGTGGCCAGCGCACCGACGCTGAAGAAGATCCAGGCCACGCTGCCGGCCAAGCTGCAGGTGTGGGGCCCGCGACTCGGCGCCAACGCGCCGAAGAACGTGCCGCTGCCCGAGCCGCTGGCCGGCAACACGATCACGCTGGAAGGCCAGACGCTGGAGATCCGCGGCCTCGACGACAGCCTGCCGCATCGCAGCTACGTGTGGATCCCGTCGCTGCAGGCGATCGCCGGCGGCGTGAACGTGTTCGGCGGCCTGCACCTGTGGACGGCCGACACGCAGAGCGCGCAGGAGCGCGCCGACTGGAGCCGCAAGCTCGGCGCGATGGCCACGCTGCAGCCGGTCACGGTGATCCCGGGCCATGCGCTGCCGGGCTGGAAGCAGGACGCCGCGCAGCTCACCTGGAGTCAGAACTACCTGGCGCGCTTCGAGATCGAGCTGGCCAAGGCGGGCAGCAGCGCCGCGCTGATCGACGCGATGAAGGCCGCCTACCCGGCCGCGGGCCTGGGCATCGCGCTGGACATCGGCGCCAAGGTCAACAAGGGCGAGATGAAGTGGTGACCGGCGCGGCCTGACCCTTCGGTGCAGGCCGAAGCATCGGCGGCGCGGCGGGGTGCACAGTGCGGTTTCACACCGCCACCGCACCGAACGCCGCCATGCCACTCACCTGCTTCATCCGCTACCAGATCGACCCGTTCCAGCGCGACGCCTTCCAGGCCTATGCCGAAGCCTGGGGCCGCATCATCCCGCGCTGCGGCGGGGAGCTGATCGGCTATTTCCTGCCGCACGAAGGCAGCAACGACGTGGCCTGGGGACTGATCGGCTTCGACGACCTGGCCGCCTACGAGCGTTACCGCGCGGCCTTGCGGCGCGACGCGGAGGGCCGCGCGAACTTCGAGCGGGCGCAGAGCGAGCGTTTCATCCTGCGCGAGGAGCGCAGCTGGCTGCAGGACGTGGCCGGCACGCGCAACCGGCCGCGCGCCGTGGCGCCTTGAGCGGGCCGCTCGACGGCCGCGTCGCCGGCTGCGCTACGCTGCGCGCCATGGCGACCCCGCACGAACCCCGGCTGGCCCGCGTCGCGGCGATGGTCGCCGACCCGGCCCGTTCGCGCATGCTCGGCCACCTGCTGTCGGGCGACTTCGCCACGGCGGGCGAGCTGGCGCGGGCCGCCTCGGTCAGCGCGGCCACGGCCAGCGGCCACCTCGCCAAGCTGGCGGACGCGCGCTTCGTGGTCTGCGAGCCGCGCGGTCGGCACCGCTACTTCCGGCTCGCCGGGCCCGAGGTGGCGCATGCGCTCGAGGCGCTGGCGCTCGTCGCCGAACAGGGCGAGCGCGACGAGGCCTGGTCGCGCCCGGCGCGGCGCGCCTTGCGCGAGGCCCGCTGCTGCTACGGCCACCTGGCCGGGCGGCTCGGCGTGCGGCTGTTCGAATCGCTGCTCGCGGGCGAGGGCCTGCAGGCCGGGCCCGAAGGCTATGCGCTGACCGAGCGCGGGCGCAGCTGGCTCGCGGGCCTCGGCCTCGAGCCCACGGCGCCCAGCGGCCGGCGGCGTTTTGCCTACGCGTGCATGGACTGGTCGGAGCGGCGCGACCACCTCGCCGGCCAGCTCGCCGACGAGCTCTTCCGCCACTGCGTCGACAAGGGCTGGCTGCGCCGCGGCGCTGGCCGCGAGGTGGAGCTCACGCCGGTCGGGCATCGGCAGCTGCTGCCGCGCCTGACACCGGCCCAGGGTCGCTAGAGCGCGCGCAGCGCGGCCGCCACCGCCTGCAGGTAGCTGTCGAACTGCTGCAGGTCGTTGTGCCCGCCGCCGGGCACGAGCACCAGCCGCGCCTGCGGTGCGCGCGCACGCAATGCCTCGCTGTGGGAGGGCGGGATCAGCGTGTCGAGCTCGCCGTGCAGCAGCATCAGCGGCCCTTGGATGCGGCCGATCTGCTCGTCGGTGCGCAGCGGGTAGCGCAGCAGCGCGCCCGGCACCCAGGGGTAGTGCGTGCGTGCCAGCGCCACCATGCTCTCGTAGGGCGAGACCAGCAGCGTCAGGTCGGGCGGCGACTTCGCGGCCAGCGTTGCCGCCAGCCCGGTCCCGAGCGAGCGGCCGTAGAAGACGACGCGCTTGCCGGCGTACCGCGGCGCCACCTGCTGCCACACCGCGTTCACGTCGCCATGCAACTGCGCCTCGCTGGCGATGCGCCCGCTGCTCTTGCCGTATCCGCGGTAGTCGAGCATCACCAGGTCGAAGTTGGCGCGGCGGTAGAAGTCGGCGTTGACGAACCAGCTTTCCAGGTTGCCGGCGTTGCCGTGCAGGAAGAACACGACGCCCTTCGGATCGGGCAAGCGCAGCTCCAGCAGCGACAGCCGCGCGCCGGGCACCTCGACGAAGCGCTCGTGCACGTCGGGTTCGCGCGCCAGCGCGTGGGCGGCGTCCAGCGTCGTCGGCTGGAACAGCAGCCGCTCCTGGCCGAACCAGAGCAGGGCGAGCACCGCGGCATAGAGCAACGCGGCGATGGTGAGTGCGTACAGCATGGGGCGGAGCAGGGCGGGGCGGTTCATCGATGGGTCGGCGAGTCGAGTCGCTGTCTACGCACCCGGTGGGGCTGCGGATGCGCGGCCCGGCTCAGGCCAGCGACAGTGTCTCGGCCAGGTGACCATACACCGTGGCGACGCGGCGCAGGTGGCGCGACTCCGGGTGGGTGAGCAGCCACAGCTCGGTCTGGCCTTCGTCGAGCACCTCGCCGAGCTGGCGCAGCTCGCTGCGCGGCGCGGCCAGGAACAGCGGCAGCACGCCCACGCCCAGCCCCAGCGCGACCAGTTCCATCACCGTCAGGATGCTGTTCACGCGGTAGGCCGGCTGCACCTTCGGAAAGTGGCGCTTGCGCCAGACCACCGACGGGTGGTCTGGCAGGGCGTCGTCGGGCGCGATCCAGGGGGTGGCCGGGCCGATGTCGTCGAAGCGCCGCAGCGGCGACTTCTTCGCCGCATACAGCGCCACGCGGATCGGCCCGACGTGGCGGCCCACCAGGTGCTGCGGCGGGCGGCGCGTGGCACGCACGGCGATGTCGGCGTCGCGGCGCGTCAGGCTGGCCAGCTCGTTGCCGGCATGCAGCTCGTAGTCGAGCAGCGGATGCGCGGCGCGCAGCGGCTTCAGCGCCGGTGCCACCAGGCCGTGCAGGATGGTGTCGGTGGTGCTGATGCGCACCGTGCCGGCGACGCGGTCGGGGCGCTGTTGCGCGGCCGAGCGCGCCGCCTCCAGCGCGGCCTCGACCTGTTCGGCCTGCTCGGCCAGCGCCTGCGCCAGCTCGTTGGCGAGGTAGCCGCTGCGCGAGCGCTCGAACAGCGCCAGCCCGAGGCCGCGCTCGATGCGCTGCAGCGCGCGGAACACCGTCGACGCGTCCACGCCGAGCCGCTCGCCGGCGGCCGCGAGCGTGCCGCTGCGCACCATCGCGAGCACCACGTCGAGGTCGGCGGCACCGATCTGGTATTGCGTTCGTGCATTCATGCTTTGCTTTCGCGCCAATTTTCATGGCGGCTGCGCAATCGTAGAGTGAATCCGTCGTCAACTTCAAGGAGATGCGGACATGACCGCGAACCGACCCGACGGCGCCGCTCAGATCGGCGCCACCCTGCTGCGAGTCGCGCTGGGCACGATGTGGATCGCCCACGCGCTGCTCAAGCTGCTGGTGTTCACCCTGCCGGGCACCGCGCAGTACTTCGCCAGCATCGGCCTGCCCGGCGCGCTGGCCTACCCGGTGTTCGCTGCCGAGCTGCTCGGTGGCATCGCGTTGCTGCTCGGCCTCTACGCGCGCCAGGTGGCGCTGGCGCTGCTGCCGATCATGGTCGCCGCCGCCTGGGTGCACCTGCCCAACGGCTGGGTGCACACCAGCCCGAACGGCGGCTGGGAGTACCCGGTGTTCCTCGTCGTCGCCTCGCTGGCGCTGTGGCTGGTCGGCGACGGCGCCTGGGCGCTGCGGCGTGCCGCGTGGCTCGCGCCGCGCGGTGCCTGAGCCGGGAGGGATCTGCCATGCGACCTGCGCTGACCCTCGTGAGCCACGCCCTGTGCCCCTACGTGCAGCGGGCCGCCATCGTGCTGGCCGAGAAGGGCGTGCCCTTCGAGCGCCGCGACATCGACCTGGCGAACAAGCCCGACTGGTTCCTTGCGCTCTCGCCGCTGGGCAAGACGCCGCTGCTGCAGGTCGGCGACCAGGCGCTGTTCGAGTCGGCCGTGATCTGCGAGTACCTCGACGAGACCGAGGCGCCGCGACTGCATCCGCCCGATCCGCTGCGGCGCGCGCGCCACCGCGCCTGGGTGGAGTTCGGCTCGGCCCTGCTCAACGCGATCGGGACCTTCTACAACGCGGCCGACGACGCGGCGCTGGCGGTCGCGGCCCAGGACATCCACCGGCGCTTCGCCCAGGTCGAGGCCGTGCTGGGCGAGGGACCGTGGTTCGATGGCGAAGGTTTCGGCCTCGTCGACGCGGCGTTCGGCCCGGTGTTCCGCTACCTCGACGTCTTCGACGGCATCGGCGACTTCGGCCTCATGGCCGGCCTGCCGCGCGTGGCCCGCTGGCGCGCCGCGCTGGCGCAGCGGCCGTCGGTGCGCGAAGCCGTTGCGGCCGACTACCCTGCCCGCTTGCTCGCGTTTGTGCGGGCGCGCGATGCCGCGCTCTCGCGCAGAATCGCCGCATGACATCGCACCGACTCCTGCTCGCTGCCATCGCCTGCACGGCGATGGCCGGCGCGCCTGCACGCGCCGACGTGATCGACATCGCCTGGAGTGCCGAAGGCCGCTTCGAGCACCGCGCCGAGCTGGCGCCCGGCGGTTTTGCCGAAGTCTGCGGCCGGCTCGAGAAGGGCGGCGCGGTGCGCTGGGCCTTCGAGTCCGGCGGCCCGCTGGACTTCAACATCCACTACCACGCGGGCAAGCAGGTGGTGTTCCCGGTGCAGCGCCG
>CAZVLY010000162.1:0-9968 GCA_964628175.1 uncultured Piscinibacter sp.
GGCTCGACACATGCTCCACCGGCTGGTGGGTCGGGCCGTCTTCGCCCAGGCCGATCGAGTCGTGCGTGAACACGTGCACCACCGGCAGCTTCATCAATGCCGACATGCGCAGCGCGTTGCGCGAGTAGTCGCTGAAGGTCAGGAAGGTGCCGCCATAGGGGCGGAAGCCGCCGTGCAGGGCCACGCCGTTCATGATGGCCGCCATGCCGAACTCGCGCACGCCGTAGTGCACGTGGTTGCCGGTGCCGGCGCCGAGCAGCGGCTTGTGGCCCTTCCAGTCGGTGAGGTTGGAGCCGGTCAGGTCGGCCGAGCCGCCGAGCAGCTCGGGCATGCTCGGCGCCACCGCGTTGAGCAGCTCCTGCGAGGCCTTGCGCGAGGCGACGGTGGCCTTCTTGCTCTCGGCATCGGCGACGGCCTGCGCAAAGGCACGCTCGGCCTTCTCGGTCGGCTTGCCGGCCGCCGCATGGCGGCGCAGCAGCTCGTGCGCGAGGTCCGGGAAGGCCTCGGCATAGGCGCTGAAACGGCCCTGCCAGTCGCGCCGCCGGGCGGCGCCCTGATCGCGCGCCGACCAGGCGGCCTGCACCACCTCCGGGATCTCGAACGGCGGCCAGCTCCAGCCGAGCTGCTGGCGGGTCAGCCGGATCTCCTCGGCGCCCAGCGCCTCGCCGTGCGCCTTGGCGGTGCCGGCGCGGTTCGGCGAGCCGTGGCCGATCTGCGTCTTGCAGCAGATCAGCACCGGGTGGTCGGCGCTCTTCGCCGCGGCGATGGCGGCGTCGAGCGCGGCGCGGTCGTGGCCGTCGACGTTGCGCAGCACCGTCCAGCCGTAGGCCTCGAAGCGTGCCGGCGTGTCGTCGCCGAACCAGCCCTTCACGTCGCCGTCGATCGAGATGCCGTTGTCGTCGTAGAAGGCGACCAGCTTGTTCAGCCGCCAGGTGCCGGCCAGCGAACAGGCCTCGTGGCTGATGCCTTCCATCAGGCAGCCGTCGCCGAGGAACACGTAGGTGCGGTGGTCGACCACCGTGTGGCCCGGGCGGTTGAACTCGGCGGCGAGCAGCTTCTCGGCCAGCGCCATGCCCACGGCATTGGTGATGCCCTGGCCGAGCGGGCCGGTGGTCGTCTCGACCCCCGGCGTGAGGCCGTGCTCGGGGTGGCCGGGTGTGAGCGAGTGCAGCTGCCGGAAGCGCTTGAGCTCGCTCATCGGCAGCGCGTAGCCGGACAGGTGCAGCAGCGCGTAGAGCAGCATCGAGCCGTGGCCGTTGCTGACGACGAAGCGGTCGCGGTCGATCCACTGCGGGTCGGTCGGGTCGTGCTTCAGGTGATGGCGCCACAGCGCCTCGGCGATGTCGGCCATGCCCATGGGCATGCCCGGGTGGCCGGAGTTGGCGGCCTGCACGGCGTCGAAGGACAGCACGCGCAGGGCGTTGGCGCACAGCGTGCGCAAGGCGGTGGCGTCGAGCGTGGGGGTGGTCATGGTCGTGCCCTCCCGCCTCAGTTCGCCAGGGCCTTCTTGCGGCGCTCCACCAGCCGCAGGATCATCGGCGTGAAGATCAGCTGCATGGCCAGTTCCATCTTGCCGCCGGGCACCACCAGCGTGTTGGCGCGCGACATGAACGAGTCGTGCAGCATGCTCAGCAGGTAGGGGAAGTCGAAGCCGGCCGGGTTGGCGAAGCGGATCACCACCAGGCTCTCGTCGGCGGTGGGGATGGTGCGCGCGATGAACGGGTCGGAGGTGTCGACCACCGGCACGCGCTGGAAGTTGATGTGCGTGCGCGTGAACTGCGGGCAGATGTAGTGCACGTAGTCGGGCATGCGGCGCAGGATCACGTCGGTCACCGCCTCGGTGGAGTAGCCGCGCATGTTCTTGTCGCGGTGGATCTTCTGGATCCACTCGAGGTTGATGACCGGCACCACGCCGATCAGCAGGTCGGGGTAGCGCGCGATGTCGACCTTGTCGGTGGTCACGCCGCCGTGCAGGCCCTCGTAGAACATCAGCTCGCTCTTGGGCAGGTCCTGCCAGGGCGTGAAGGTGCCCGGGTCCTGCTTGTAGGGCGCGGCTTCGTTGGCATCGTGCAGGTACTTGCGGCTCTTGCCGGTGCCGCTCTCGGCGTAGTCGCGGAACAGCGCCTCCAGCTCCTCGAAGAGGTTGCCCTCGTGGCCGAAGTGGCTGAAGTTGCGGTTGCCGGCCGTCTCGGCTTCGGCCATCTTGGCGCGCATGGCCAGGCGGTCGTAGCGGTGGAAGGAGTCGCCCTCGATGATGGCGGCGTCGACCTTCTCGCGGCGGAAGATGTTCTCGAAAGTGCGCGTCACCGAGGTGGTGCCGGCGCCCGACGATCCGGTGATCGCGATGATGGGGTGCTTGGCGGACATGGGAGTTCCCGGAAGTGAAGAAAATCGTGGCGAGCGTGCGGGTACTCCTTGATCCCGCCCGCGTGGATGACGCGAGCCCTGGCGGTGTTCAGACCGGCGTGGCGAACAGCCCCCGCTTGCCGAACAGCGGCGACTTGTAGGTGTCCTGCGGCTCCTCGTGGTGGTAGCCCTCGATGCGGGACACCTCCTCCGACGAGCCGAAGATGAAGCCGATGCGCTGGTGCAGCGACTCGGGCTGCACTTCCAGCATGCGCTTGCGGCCGGTGCTGGCCTGGCCGCCGGCCTGCTCGATCAGCATCGAGATCGGGTTGGCCTCGTAGAGCAGGCGCAGGCGGCCGTGCTTGGCCGGGTCCTTGTTGTCGCGCGGGTACATGAACACGCCGCCGCGCATCAGGATGCGGTGCGTCTCGGCGACCAGCGAGGCGATCCAGCGCATGTTGAAGTCGGCGCCGCGCGGGCCGGTCTGGCCGGCCAGGCATTCGTCGACGTAGCGCTTGACGGCCGGCTCCCAGAATCGACTGTTCGAGGCGTTGATGGCGAACTCGCGCGTCTTCGCGGGGATCTTCAGGTTCGGGTGGCTGAGCACCCATTCGCCGAGCTGCGGGTCGAGCGTGAAGGCGTGCGTGCCGGTGCCCAGCGTGAGCACGAGCATGGTCGACGGGCCGTAGATCGCGTAGCCGGCGCAGACCTGCTGCGTGCCGGGCTGCAGGAAGTCCTCCGGCTTGGCGTCCTGCCCCGGCGTGGCCGCGCGCAGCACCGAGAAGATGCTGCCCACCGACACGTTGACATCGGTGTTCGAGGAGCCGTCGAGCGGGTCGAACAGCAGCAGGTACTTGCCGCGCGGGAATTCCCTGGGCAGGTGGTAGACCTCTTCCATCTCCTCCGAGACCATGCCGGCGACGATGCCGCCCCACTCGGCGGCGCGCAGGAACATCTGGTTGCTCACCACGTCGAGCGTCTTCTGCTCTTCGCCCTGCACGTTGACGGTGTTGTCCTGCACCTTGCCGAGCATGTCGGCCAGGGCGCCGAAGGCGACCTTGCGCGAGATCGCCTTGCAGGCCAGCGACACGTCGGTGACCAGCGCGTTGAGGTCGCCGGTCGCATCGGGGTGGCGGCGTCGTTCCTCAATGAGGAACTGGGTCAGGGTGGGTCTTCCGCCAGTGGGCATGACGGTCTCCTACGAGTTGAAAAGAGGTTCGGCAGCGCCGCGCGTGGCCAGCAGCAGCTGCAGCAGTTCGTCGGGGCCGGACACGCGCAGCGGGTCGAGCCAGGTGGGCAGCGCGTGGTGGCCGTAGCCCCAGGGCACCAGCACCGCGTGGCAGCCGGCGGCGTGGGCCGACTGCATGTCGGGTGCGCTGTCGCCGACCATCAGCAGCCGCTCGGGCGCCAGGCCCAGCAGCTGCGCGGCGGCCAGCAGCATGCCGGGCGCGGGCTTGCGCAGCGCGGCGGTGTCGGCGCCGAAGACGGCGTCGACGAAGGGCAGCACGCCGGCCGCGTCGAGCACGGCGCGCGCCAGCGGCGTGGGCTTGTTGGTGATCACCACCATGGGCAACACGCGGTGCAGGCCGCTGACCAGGTCGAGGATGCCGGGGTAGACCACGCCGTGGGCCAGCGGTGCGGCCAGGGTGTCGACGTCGAACCAGCGGCGCAGGCGGGCGCGCAGTTCCGTTTCGGCATCGGCCAGGCCCTGCGCGGCCAGCGCACGGGCGATCAGCACGTCGGGGCCATCGCCGATCCAGCCGCGCACGGCGTCGAGATCGAAGCGCTCGAGGCCGGCCTTCTTCAGCGCGGCGTTCAGCGCGTGCTGGATGTCGGGCGCGCTGTCGACCAGCGTGCCGTCGAGATCGAAGGCGACGGCCTGGACGAGGCGCAGCGTGTCCTTCACGCGGTCTCCAGCGCCAGGCTTCGCTGGCCGGCCAGCGCTTCCTCGCGGATGCCGGCGATCGCCTCGGCGTAGGCCGCGGTGGTGCGCGCGCCGGTGAAGACGGCCGAGCCGGCCACCATGGTGTCGGCGCCGGCCTCGGCGACGCGCCGTGCGTTGTCGCGCTTGACGCCGCCGTCGACCTCGAGCCAGATCTCGCGGCCGGTGTTCTTCATCGCCGTGTCGACCAGGCGACGTGCCTTCTCGAGCTTGGGCAGCGTCGACTCGATGAAGCTCTGCCCGCCGAAGCCGGGGTTCACCGACATCAGCAGCACCAGGTCGAGCTGCTCGATCACGTGGTCGAGCACGTGCAGCGGCGTGGCCGGGTTGAGCACCAGGCCGGCCTTCACGCCCAGCGACCTGATCAGCTGGATCGTGCGGTCGACATGCTCGCTCGCCTCGGGATGGAAGCTGATCAGGCCGGCACCGGCCTGCGCGAACATCGGGATCAGCGCGTCCACCGGCTTGACCATCAGGTGCACGTCGATCGGCACGCTCGAATGCGGCTTGATCGCCTGGCACACCAGCGGGCCGACGGTGAGGTTGGGCACGTAATGGTTGTCCATCACGTCGAAGTGGATGAGGTCGGCGCCGGCGGCGATGACCGCCCTGACCTCCTCGCCCAGGCGCGCGAAGTCGGCCGACAGCAGGCTGGGTGCGATGCGGATGGTGTTGCTCATCAGGCGGCCCTCGGCGCGTACAGCGCCGCGACTTCGCAGTGCGGCCGTTGTTCGACACGGCGCACCAGCTCGGCGTGCGTCAGCCAGGCGGCGTCTTCGAGCCGCGAGCCGGGCTCGCCCTCGATGGGCCGGTCTGGGTCGCCCAGGCTGGGCAGCACCAGGTCGGCGCCGCTGAAGTCGTGCGACTCGGTCCAGTAGGTCGGCGTGATCACCGTCCACAGCCCGGCGCCCGTGGCGGCGAGCAGGCCGTTGTGCGAATCCTCCAGCGCCACCGCCTGGTCGGCATCGACGCCCAGGTGCTGCAGCGCCAGCCGGTAGATGTCGGGCGCGGGCTTCTTGGCCGGCACCTGGTCGCCGCAGGCGATGACGCTGAACATCTCCAGGCCGCGCGTGCCGAGCGTGGAGCCGAGCAGCGCATCGATGTTGGCGGCCGTCGTCGTGCTGGCGATGCCCAGGCGGCAGCCGGCCGACAGCGCCTCTTCCATCAGGCGCGCCACGCCGTCGCGCAGCGGCACCGCGCCGTCGGCGACGAAGGCGCTGTAGAACTTGGTCTTCTCGGCATGGATGGCCGGGATCAGCTCGGTCAGGCGCTTGCGGTCCGAGGGGCTCAGCGTCTTGGTGGCCAGGTAGGCGGCGATGCGCTCCTTGCCGCCGGTGGTCTTGAGCAGCTCGCGGTAGGCGTCCTGGCTCCACTTCCAGCCGAGCTTGTAGCGCTCGAAGGCGTTGTTGAACGCCACGCGGTGCGCTTCCTCGGTGTCGGCCAAGGTCCCGTCGACGTCGAAGATCAGGGCCTGCACGCTCATGCTTGCTTTCCTTGCGGGGTTTGTGTGAAGACGCGGCTGGCCAGGATGTCCTGCGCGTGCAGCGTGACGAGCTCGTCGCGGCTGAGCGAGCTCTCGGCGGAGAACAGGCGCGTCGCGTGGCGCAGCCGGATGCGGTCGAGCGCGTTGCGGATCGAGCGCGCGTTGGCGAAGTGCGGCTGCTGGCGGCGCAGGTGCACGTACTGCTCGAAGGCCGGCACCGCGTCGTCGCCGAAGCGGTAGTTCAGCTTGCCGAGCATCAGCTGGGCGATCTGCATCAACTCGGCTTCCGAGTAGTCGGGGAAGTCGATGTGGTGGGCGATGCGCGAGGCCATGCCCGGGTTGCTGCCGAAGAAGGTGTCCATGCGGTCCTTGTACCCCGCCAGGATCACGACGAGGTCGTCCCGGTTGTTTTCCATGACCTGCATCAGGATCTCGATCGCCTCCTGGCCGTAGTCGCGCTCGTTCTCCGGGCGGTACAGGTAGTAGGCCTCGTCGATGAACAGCACGCCGCCCATCGCCTTCTTGATGATCTCCTTGGTCTTCGGCGCGGTGTGGCCGATGAACTGGCCGACCAGGTCGTCGCGCGTCACGGCGACCAGGTGGCCCTTGCGCACGTAGCCGAGCTGCTTGAGCACCTCGGCCATGCGCAGCGCCACGGTGGTCTTGCCGGTGCCGGGGTTGCCGGTGAAGCACATGTGCAGCGTCGGCGGCTGCGACTGCAGGCCCTGCTCGGCACGCAGCTTGTCGATCAGCAGCAGTGCCGCGATGTCGCGGATGCGGTCCTTCACCGGCGCCAGGCCGATCAGCTCGGCGTCGAGCTGGTCGAGCAGCGCCTTCACGCCCGAGGATTCGAACAGCGCCCGTGGCGCGGTCGATGCGGGTGCGGCGGGGGAGGAGGCGTCCATGGCGCGGCGTGGCACTGCAGGGCCGATCAGTAGCGGGCGCCTTCGGGCTTCGCCTGCACGGCGTAGCTCTCGATGCTGTAGCGGATCGTGCGGCCGGGCTCTTCGCTGCGGATCAGCCGGAATCCGGGCTCGTTGGTCGGCCGGTTGACGATGAAGGACATCACCACCGATTCGGTGCCGTGCGTCGAGTCGAAGGCCGTGACGCGGATGTACTGCTGCGGGAAGGTCTTGCGGCAGGCGTTGATCTCCATGAGGATGCCGGCGGCGTCCTTGATGTCGAACATCGGGTTGCCGTACATCTCCCAGAAGGTGTTGCGCGGGTGCGGGTCGTCGGTGTACTCGATGCCCAGCGCCCAGCCCTTGCCGAGGCAGTAGTCGATCTGCTTGGTGATCTGCGCGTCCGTCAGGTCGGGCAGGAAGGAGAAGGTGCCTTGGGTGATTCGCATGAACAAGCTCCTTAGGCGACGGACGGCGTCGGCACGTAGTCCGAGGTGTCGGTCGAGGTGTAGTTGAAGGTGATGTCGCCCCAGGTGTCGAGCGCGGCGGCCAGCGGCTTGCACCACTTGGCGGCGTCGCGCAGGATCTGCGGGCCTTCCTCGGCAATGTTCTTGCCCTCGTTGCGCGCCAGCACCATGGCTTCGAGCGCGACGCGGTTGGCGGTGGCGCCGGCCTGGATGCCCTGCGGATGGCCGATCGTGCCGCCACCGAACTGCAGCACAACGTCGTCGCCGAACAGGTCGAGCAGCTGGTGCATCTGGCCGGCGTGGATGCCGCCGGAAGCGACCGGCATGACCTTCTTCAGCGCGCCCCAGTCCTGGTCGAAGTAGACGCCGCGCGGCAGGTCGACCTTGGTGTGGGTGTCGCGGCAGATGTTGTAGTAGCCCTGCACCGTCATCGGGTCGCCCTCGAGCTTGCCGACCGCCGTGCCCGCGTGGATGTGGTCCACCCCCGCCAGGCGCATCCACTTGGCGATGACGCGGAAGCTCACGCCGTGGTTCTTCTGGCGCGTGTAGGTGCCGTGGCCTGCGCGGTGCAGGTGCAGGATCATGTCGTTCTGGCGGCACCAGTGGGACAGCGACTGGATGCCGGTGTAGCCGACCACCAGGTCGACCATGATGATCACCGAGCCGAGGTCCTTGGCGAACTGCGCGCGGCGGTACATCTCCTCCATCGTGCCGGCGGTGACGTTCAGGTAGCTGCCCTTGACCTCGCCGGTGGCGGCGCTGGCCTTGTTGACGGCGTCCATCACGAACAGGAAGCGGTCACGCCAGTGCATGAAGGGCTGCGAGTTGATGTTCTCGTCGTCCTTCATGAAGTCCAGGCCGCCGCGCAGGCCCTCGTAGACGACGCGGCCGTAGTTGCGGCCCGACAGTCCGAGCTTGGGCTTGGTGGTGGCGCCCAGCAGCGGGCGGCCGAACTTGTCCAGGCGCTCGCGCTCGACCACGATGCCCGTGGGCGGGCCGGCGAAGGTCTTCACGTAGGCGACCGGGAACTTCATGTCCTCCAGGCGCGCGGCCTTCAGCGGCTTGAAGCTGAACACGTTGCCGATGATCGAGGCGGCGACGTTGGTGATCGAGCCTTCCTCGAACAGACTCAGGTCGTAGGCCACGTAGGCGAAGAACTGGCCCGGGTTGTTGGGCACCGGGTCGACGCGGTAGCACTTGGCGCGGTACATGTCGCAGGCGGTCAGGCGGTCAGTCCAGACCACCGTCCAGGTCGCGGTGCTCGACTCGCCGGCCACGGCCGCGCCCGCTTCGATCGGGTCGACGCCGTCCTGCGGCGTGATGCGGAACAGCGCGAGGATGTCGGTTTCCTTCGGAACGTAGTCGCTGTCCCAGTAGCCCATCTGGGCATATTTCAGGACGCCGGCGGAGTAGCGCTTCTTGGCGTCGGTGATCTGCTGGACGTCTTTCATGTGGCCCATGGAGCTTCCTCGTGCGTTGCGGATGGGCTCAATGTAGGCAAGTGCGATCAATTAGGAAAATTAAATCTTTTGACTCAGACATGTTCTTTTCCTAATATCACCGCATGCCGCTGACCAAGAACGCCACCTTCCGCCAGCTCGCCACCTTCCACGCCGTGGCGCGGCTGGGCAGCGTGTCGGCGGCCGCCGACGAGATGCACCTCACGCAGCCGGCGGTGTCGATCCAGATCGCGGCGCTGGAGGAGTCGGCGCGTTCGCAGCTGCTGCAGCGCACCGGCCGCGGCATCCGCCTGACCGAGGCGGGCGAACTGCTCGACGGCTACGCCCGGCGCATCCTCGAGCTCTGGCGCGAGGCCGGCGAGGAGATGGCCACGCTGCAGGGCGTGTTCTCCGGCACCCTGCGCGTGGGCGCGATCACCACCGCCGAGTACCTGCTGCCGCCGATGCTGGTGACCTTCGCCAACGAACACCCGCAGGTGAAGGTGAAGCTGCAGGTGGGCAACCGCGACGAGATCGTGCAGATGCTCGCCTCGCAGGAGATCGACCTGGCCATCATGGGCCGCCCGCCCGCCGAGCTGAAGACCGACTCGACGCCCTTCGCCAAGCACCCGATGGCCTTTCTCGCCGCGCCGAACCACCCGCTGATGACGGGTCCGCGGCCGACCATGGCGATGCTCTCCAACGAGCGCATCCTCGTGCGCGAGCGCGGCTCGGGCACACGCTCGACCATCGAGCGCCTGTTCAAGGACGCCGGGCTGCCCCTGCGCATCGGCTCCGAGCTGTCGAGCAACGAGGCGATCAAGCACATGTGCGCGGCCGGCTTCGGCGTGGCCTTCCTGTCCATGCACACCTGTGTGCTGGAGATGCGCGCCGGGGTGCTCGCGCTGCTGCCGATGGACCACAACCCGATCGAGCGCGACTGGCACGTCATGCACCTGGCCTCGCGCCAGCTGCCCCAGGTCGCGCTGGCCTTCGAGAAGTTCCTGTGCACGCGCGGGCAGGCCGAGATCGCACGCCAGCTCGGCGAAACGCCGGCCGCGACCGCCGCGGTGCGCCCGAAGAAGACCCGCCGGGCCGCTGCGCGCGCTTGAAGGCAGAATCGGTGCACACGAAGGGCCGCAGCCGGCCCGGCGCGTCATGCAGTACCACCCGCCGTCCCACCCGCTGTCGCACCACGAGATCCTCGGCCTGGCCGCGCCCTTCGCGCGGCGTGGCCGGCACGTCGACCTGCCGGCGAGCCAGCGCCACGAGCGGCGCCTGGTGTTCAAGACAGCGAGCGGGCCGGACGGGCAGCGCGAGGGCCTGCGGCTGGAGAACCCCGCCGACGGCCGCTACCTGCTCACGCGCACGCTGACGCGGCCCGACGGG
>CAZVLY010000163.1:0-9951 GCA_964628175.1 uncultured Piscinibacter sp.
TGATGCCCTCGAAGGGGCTCAGGTCCATGGCCACGTTCAGCGCCACGCCGTGGTAGGTGCAGTGCCGCGTGACCTTGATGCCCAGCGCGGCGATCTTGCCCAGGCCCTCGAAAGGATCTTTCCGCGGGCCGGTGCGCGCCGCATGGCCGGACGGCTCGGCGAGATCGACGTAGATGCCCGGCGCGCCGGCCACCCGCTGCCCGGTGATGCCGAAGCCCTCGAGCGTCTTGATCACGCAATGCTCCAGCCGGTACACATATTCCTTGACGTAGATGCCCAGGCGCTTGAGGTCGACGAGCGGGTAGGCCACCACCTGGCCCGGCCCGTGGTACGTGACCTGCCCGCCGCGATTGGTCTGCACGACCGGGATGCCGCGCGGGTTCAGCACATGGCCGGCCTGCCCGGCGATGCCCTGCGTGTAGACCGGTGCGTGTTCGCACAGCCAGATCTCGTCGGGCGTGGCTTCGCCGCGCTGCTCGGTGAAGCCTCGCATCGCGTCCAGCGTCGCCGCGTAGTCGACGCGACCGAGCACGCGGACCAGCGGCGCGTTCAGAGCACCACCTTCACCATCGGGTGCGTCGACAGCGTGCGGTACAGCTCGTCGAGCTGTTCGCGGCTGGTGGCGGTGATGGTGATCGTCACGCTGAGGTAGTTGCCGGCCTTGCTCGGGCGCGTCTCGATGCGCGCGGGATCGAAGTCCGGATCGAATTGCCGCGCGACCATCACGACGGCCTGGGCGAAGCCTTCCACGTTCGCGCCCATCACCTTGATCGGGAACTGCGACGGGTACTGGATCAACGACTGCTCGGGCGGGATCTCTTTCATGGCGGTGTTCATGCGCCCGGATTTGGGGGCGAGCGCCGGCAATTCAATCAGATCGACTGCGCCTGCTTGGCACGCTGGTAGGCCTCGTACAGGCGGGCGTACACGGGTCCCGGCTTGCCGCGAAGCGCGCCATGGCCGACCGGCTGGCCGTCGAGCTTGGTGACGGGCAGCACCTCCTTGGTCGCCGAACTGAGCAGCAGTTCGTCGGCCGCCAGCACCTCGCCCTCGGGGATGGGGCGCAGGTTGTAGGCGATGCCGGTTTCCTCGCACAGCTCGCGGATCAGGTCGTAGCGGATGCCCTCGAGCACATGCTCGCTCTTCGGCGGACCGAGCACCGCGCCTTCGTGCACCACCCAGACGTTGCTCGCCGAAGCCTCGGTGAGGTAGCCGTCGCGGAACATGATGGTCTCGACCGCACCGTGGTCGGCCGACATCTGCCGGGCCAGCACGTTGCCCAGCAGCGAGGTGCTCTTGATGTCGCCGCGCTCCCAGCGGAAGTCGCGCGCCGTCACGCAGGCCACGCCGTGGTGCCGCTGCTCGGCCGTGGCGTGTTTCATCGGGCTGGCCATCATGAAGACGGTGGGCTCGATGTCGGTGGGCATCACGTGGTCGCGCAGCGCCACGCCGCGCGTCACCTGGATGTAGATCAACTGGTCATCGGCGCCGGTCTTCTCGGCCAGCGCCGCGACCAGCTTGCGGCTGCGTTCCAGCCACTGTTCCGGCGAATGCGGGTTGGCGATGCGCAGCTTCGCAAGGCTGCGGCCCAGCCGCGCCAGGTGCTCGTCGAAGCGGAACAGCCGCCGGCCATAGACGGGCACGACCTCGTAGATGCCGTCGCCGAAGATGAAGCCGCGGTCGAGCACCGACACCTTGGCGTCGCGCAGCGAGCTGTACTCGCCATTGAGGTAGCACAGCGTGTCGGGCAGGGTCTGCATGGCCGCTCCTGGAAAGACTTTCAGCTTACTTGATCCACAGGCGAATGGCGTCCCAGGCGCGGCCGAAGATGCCCGCCTCCTCGACCGCCTCGAGCACCACCAGCGGCACCTCGGCCACGGCCAGTCCGGCCGGCGTGGCGACCTTCAGCACGCCCACCTTCTGGCCCTTGGCCAGCGGTGCGACCAGCGGGTCGGTGCGCTCGATCTTCGTGACCAGCTTGCTGCCCTCGCCCTTGGGCACGGTGACGAACACGCCGGCCTCGACGCCGAGCTTGGCCTCGTTGAGCTTGCCTTTCCAGACCTGCGGCGTGGCGATGGCCTTGCCCGGCTCGAACAGGCGCACCGCATCCCAGGCGGCGTAACCCCAGTTCAGCAGCTTCTGGCTCTCGTTGGCGCGCGCGTCCATCGACGTCGTGTTGAGCACCACGCTGATCAGGCGGCGCTTGCCGTTCGGGAAGTCGCGCTGCGCGCTGGCGATCAGGCAGTAGCCCGCGGCCTCGGTGTAGCCGGTCTTCATGCCGTCGACGGTCGGGTCGCGCTGCAGCAGCACGTTGCGGTTGTTCTCGTTGCTCGCCGGGGCGCCCTCGAAGCGGTACTTGCGCGTCGAGTAGATCGGGTAGAACTCCGGGAAGTCCTTGATGATGCGCGAGGCGATCACCGCCAGATCGCGCGCCGAGCTGTGGTGGCCCGGCTCGGTGAGGCCGGTGACGTTCTTGAACACCGTGTTCTTCAGGCCGAAGGCCTGCGCCTGACGGTTCATCATCTCGACGAAGGTCGGCAGCGTGCCGCCCACGCCCTCGGCCAGCGCCACCGACGCATCGTTGCCCGAGTTGACGATCATGCCGCGCAGCAGGTCCGACACCTTGGGCGTGCTGCGCGGCTCGATGAACATCAGCGAGCCGCCGCCCTTGCGCTCTTCCCAGGCGCGCAGCGACACGGGCAGGACCTGCTCTTCCGATATCTTCTTGTCGCGGATGGCGCTGAAGACCACGTAGGCGGTCATCAGCTTGGTCAGCGACGCGGGATCGGCCGGCGCATCGGCGTTGCGCTCGGCGAGAACCTGGTTGCTGGTCACGTCGAGCAGCAGGTAGCTCTTCGCGGCGACCTCGGGTGGTTGTGGCGCCTGCGCGCGCACCGTCAGGGGAAGAGCCAGGGCCAAGACGGCCAGCCAGGGTGTCAGTCGCTTCATCGGAGGGTTTCGTTCGAAAGGTTCAAGGGTCCGAGCAATCCCGGGCCCGAAAGGTTCACTGCCGTGACCGACCCGGTGCTCAGTCGGCCGGGGTGCGCAACTGCTGCACCAGCGTGTGCTTGAGCAGCCCGAGCTGCCCGTGGAAGAAGTGGCCGACGCCGGGAAACACGATCACCGGCAGCGCCTGCGGCCGCGCCCAGTCGAGCGTGGCCGACAGCGGCACCACGTCGTCGGCCTCGCCGTGGATCACCACCGTGTCGGCCGGCACTTCCGGCATCCGCTGCTTCTGTGTCGACGGCCCGACCAGCACCAGCCGCTGCGGCTTCGCATCATCGGGCAGCTGCGCCGCCGCCTGTGACGCGACGTAAGCGCCGAAGGAGAAGCCCGCCAGCAGCAGCGCCTCGCCGGAGCGGCGCATCGCGGCGATCACCGCCAGCGCATCGTCGACCTCACCGCGGCCTTCGTCCCACGCGCCCACGGAGGCGCCGACGCCGCGAAAGTTGAAGCGCACGCTGCGCCAGCCGAGCGCAACAGCGGCGCGGGCCAGGGTCTGCGCCACCTTGTTGTCCATCGTGCCGCCATGCTGCGGGTGCGGATGGCAGATCACGGCGACGCCGCGCTCGGCCCCGGCCGGCGCGTCGATGGCGCACTCGATCACGCCGGCCGGTCCGGGCACCAGTTGGCGGAGGGTGTGGCTGTTCACCGGCCGACGTTCGGGGGCAGCAGCAGCCGCTCCACCACCTGGCCCTTCTTCAGGTGCGAGTCGACGATCTCGTCGATGTCGTGCTGGTCCACATAGGTGTACCAGACTGCTTCGGGGTAGACCACGGCGACCGGGCCGCCGGCGCAACGATCGAGGCAGCCGGCCTTGTTGACGCGCACGCCGCCGGGACCGGCCAGACCCTCGCCCTTGACGCGCGACTTGCAGTGGTCGAAGCCGGCCTGCGCGCCATGCTGCGCGCAGGCGTTCTCGCCGCTGTCGCGCTGGTTCAGGCAGAAGAAGATGTGCCGCTGGTAATAACTCATGGGCCGATTCTAGGAGGCCGGGCCCGCGTCGCGTTCAGGCCAAGACGAGGGCCCTGCGAAGCTGGCCAGCGTCGCCTGAGTTGAACCGCGTGTGCGGCGCGCTTCCAGAGGCGCCTCGCTCCGGCGGCTCAGTCGTCCGCGCGTGCGCCCACGCGCACCAGCAGGTACAGCAGCGCCGCATACGGCCACAGCCAGCCGACCCACTGCGCCGCACCGTGGAAGCGGATGAAGCGCCCCTGCTCCCAGGCTTGCAGGCTGACGGCGAAGTAGGGATCGGCCGGCGCCTGCAGCACCAGCGCGACCAGCGCAGACAGCACCACCAGCCCGACACCTGCGGCGGCCCGCCGGGGCAACAGCGAGATCAATCCGGCCAGCAGCGCACCGAGAGCCAAGCCCCCAGCGGCGTTGGGCGTGCGCCAGGCGAGCGCGTGGTCCGGGCCGAAGTTCATCGCGGTGGACAGCGTCGTGGCTGCGACGCCGAGCGTCGCCGCGCCGGCGAGCAGCACGAAGCGCCGCCATCCCGGCGGCGTGATCGTCAGCGCGATCGTGCAAGGTGCCAGCAGGCCGAGTGCGACGATGGCGAGCTCCTGGCCCGCCGAGAGCCGTTCCAGCGCCGGCTGCGCGTGCAGCCAGGGTCCGGCCCAGTCGAGCATCACGCTGCCCTCGAGCGCAGCGCGCAGCGTGTCCTGCAGGCGCACCCAGAACTGCCCCAGACCGAGCGGCACCGGCGCCGGGAACAGCAGCCCGAACGGCCACAGCAGCAGCAACGCCAGCCCGCCGGCGCTGCCGCCGATGAACCAGCGCTCGCGCACCGCCTGCCAGCGCTCCACGCCGCCCAGCAGGTGCACCAGCAACCCGAGCGCCGCGCCGCAGGCGGTCCCGGCGACGTTCAGCGCGAGGTCGAGGTTGGAGGCGACACGGTCCGGCAGGTAGTTCTGCAGCAGTTCCATCGTGAACGACAGCGCCGCGCCTGTCGCGACGGCCGTCAGCAGGCTGGCGCCCGGCGCATGCCCGGCGCGCACCCAGGCCCCGAACACGAGCAGGCCCAGTGGCAGGTAGCCCAGCAGGTTGGAGACGAGGTCGAAGCCGGTCCAGTAGCGCGGCCAGGCGAGACCGAGGAAGTGCAGCGGTGAACTGCCCGGTACGCGCCACTCGCCGAACGGGTACAGGCTCGCGTAGAGGATCAGCCCGGCGTACAGCCAGGCGAGCGGGACGGCGGAGCTGCGATGGCGGGCCACCGGCGTGCCCCGCCCGCTCAGAAGGGCTTGACCACCACCAGCACCACGGTGACGGTGAAGAGGATCACGGTGACTTCGTTGAAGACGCGGAACCAGCGTTCGCTGCGACGATTGGTGAACTGCTCGAACTGGCGCAACAGCGAGCGGCACACGTGGTGGTAGCCGACCGCGCCGATCACCAGCAGCAGCTTGGCATGCATCCAGCCATTGCCCGGGCCGCGGCCGATGCCGTAGTAGAGCCACAGCACCAGGCCCAGGCCGAGCGCCGGGATCATCAGCAGGCCCGCGAAGCGATACAGCCGGCGCGCCATGAGCAGCAGCCGCTCGCGCTCGGCGTGACTGTCGGCCGGCACCGCGGCGAGGTTCACGAAGATGCGCGGCAGGTAGAACAGGCCGGCGAACCAGCTGGCGACGAAGACGATGTGAAAGGCTTTGACCCAGAGCATCGCGCGATTATGTCCAAGTCCACTGCGGGGCCGGGACGGACTGTCCGCACAAAGAAAAGCCCCGGCACGAGGCCAGGGCTGAAAAGCCTTTGCGCTGTCACACGTTCAGGCTCCTGCTCAGGGAGGAAAAGCAGGGAACGACAGCCTTGCAGCTATCATTCAGATGTAACTCTAGCAGAAGCCGCGCAAATTGCGAATGTGCCCATTTGCGCGGCCGGCCCGACTCCGGAACCGCCCATGCAGACGCCCCCACCCTACCCGGCCAGCCGCCCGCGCCGCCTGCGCCGCGATGTTTTCACGCGTGAGCTGGTGCGTGAGCACCGGCTTCACCCCAGTGATCTGATCCTGCCGGTGTTCGTGCTGGCCGGCCAGGGCGTCGTGCAGGACGTCGGCTCGATGCCCGGCGTGCAGCGCCTGAGCCTGGATCGGCTGCTGCCGGTGGCCGAGGACTGCGTGAAGCTGGGCATCCCCGTGATGGCGCTGTTCCCGGTGATCGAGCAGTCGCTCAAGACCGAGGACGGCCGCGAGGCGCTCAACCCCGAGGGCCTGGTGCCCACGGTGGTGCGCGAGCTGAAGAAGCGCTTCCCCGAACTCGGCGTGATGACCGACGTGGCGCTCGACCCCTTCACCTCGCACGGCCAGGACGGCCTGCTCGACGCCACCGGGTACATCCTCAACGACGAGACCGTCGCGGTGCTGCGCCAGCAGGCGCTGGTGCAGGCCCAGGCCGGCGTCGACATCGTGGCACCCAGCGACATGATGGACGGCCGCATCGGCGCCATCCGCACGGCGCTCGAGGCGAAGGGCCTGATCCACACACGCATCATGGCCTACAGCGCCAAGTACGCGAGCGCCTTCTACGGCCCCTTCCGCGACGCCGTGGGCTCGTCGGCCAACCTCGGCAAGAGCAACAAGAAGGTCTACCAGATGGACCCGGGCAACACCGACGAGGCGCTGCGCGAAGTCGGGCTCGACATCGCCGAGGGGGCCGACATGGTGATGGTCAAGCCCGGCATGCCCTACCTCGACATCGTGCGACGCGTGAAGGACGAATTCCACGTGCCGACCTTCGCCTACCAGGTCAGCGGCGAGTACGCGATGCTCAAGGCGGCCGCTCAGAACGGCTGGCTCGACCACGACGCCGTGATGATGGAGAGCCTGCTCGGATTCAAGCGTGCCGGCGCCGATGGCGTGCTGACGTACTTCGCCCGCGACGCGGCCCGGTTGCTGAAGGCGGCCTGAGGCCGGGACGCGATGCGCGTCTTCCACGTCAACGGCGACCAGTTCGTCGAGCTCGACGCGCTGCCCGACGCCTTGCCGGCCAGCGGCTACCTCTGGGTGGGCACGGCGCGGCGCGAGTTCGAGGTCAACGTGGCGGCGCTGCAGGCCTCCTTGCTGGCCTGGACGGGCGGCACACTGGTCGACCTGCACGTGTCGGACCTGCTCAACAACCAGCTGCCCTCGCACTTCGACTACACCTCCGTGTACGACATGCTGGTGTTCCGGCGCCTGGCCGCCGGCACCGGCACCGCGGGCATGTTCGTCGACGACACCCAGGGCACGCTGGCCAGCGGACGCTCGGCGATCGAGGCGATCGACACCAGCCCGGTCGGCTTCGCGGTGTTCGACCGCGTGCTGCTGACCGTGCACCCGACCGACTGCCAGGTGCGCGACTACTTCGCCGGGCGGCTGGCGCTGCAGGCCCAGCCGAGCGAATCGCGCGCCGGCCCGCGCCTGCCCAGCAGCCCGGCCGACCTGATGCTGCGCATGGTCAACCACATGGTCGACAGCTACCTCGAGCTGCGCCGCCTGCTGACGCGGCAGTTCAGCCACCTGCAGCAGGAGCTGTTCCGCCCGCACGGCAACTTCCGCAACTGGCAGCTGCTGCTCGAATCACGCAACGCGCTGCACCTGCTCGAGGACACCTGCGAGGACCAGCGCAGCGCCCTGATCGAATGGATCGATGCGTTGGAGGAATGGCCCGACGCCGCCGACACGAGCGCGCGGCGCGAGCGCGAGTTGCTGCGGCTGCGCTCGCGCGACGTGCTGGAGCACATCGAGCGCGTGCTCGCCCATGTGCGGCGCCTCGAGTCCTCGGCCGAGACGGCGGTGCAGATGCATTTCTCGGCGCAGAGCAACCGCACCAACGCGATCATGCGCACGCTGACCGTGCTGACCGCGATCTTCCTGCCGCTGAACCTGGTGACGGGCTTCTTCGGCATGAACTTCGAGGGCCTGCCGCTGATCCACAGCCCGACCGGCTTCTGGATCGTCTTCTTCGTCATGCTCGTGCTGGGCATCGGGCTGAGCGTCTTCTTCTGGCGCAAGAACTACCTGGGCACACGGCATTGAGCACGGCGTCGTTCAGCACGCGCCAGATCGTGCTGCTGGTGCTGCTCACGCTCGTCTGGGGCCTGAACTGGCCCGTGATGAAGCTGGGCGTCACGCATTTCCCGCCGCTGTCCTTCCGCGCGATGTCGATGTGGCTGGGGCTGCCGGTGCTGTATGTCGCTGTGCGCGTGATGAACGTGCCCTTGCGCATCGAGCGTGAGCAGTGGCGCGAACTGGGCTCGCTGACCTTCACCAACATGATCGTCTGGCACGTTCTCGCCATCGTGTCGGTGCAGGCGCTGTCCTCCGGCCGCGCGGCCATCCTCGGTTACACGATGCCGGTGTTCTCCGCGCTGTGGGGCATGGCGCTGTTCGGGCAGCGTCTGTCGCCGCGGCAGTTGCTCGGCGTGGCCGCCGCCGCGCTCGGCGTGGCGCTGCTGCTGTGGCATGAGCTCGGCCGCATGACGGGCCGCCCCTGGGCGGCGGCGGGCATGCTGGTGTCGGCGGCCGTGTGGGCGCTGGGCACGCAGCAGCTGCGCCGCACGCGTTTGCCGGTGCCCACGCTGGCCATCGTGTTCTGGATGACGGTGATCACCACGCTGGTCATGACCGTGCTGGCGGCGGCGCTGGAAAGCGACCGCTGGCACGCCCCCAGCCCCACCGTCTGGGCGACGATCGTCTTCAATGCGGTGCTGATCTTCGGCTTCGCGCAGCCGGTGTGGCTGTACCTCGCGCGCAGCCTCGCGCCGGTGGCCTCGACCCTGTCGGTGATGATGATCCCGGTGCTGGGCACGCTGTCCGGCGCCTGGTGGCTGAACGAGCAGCTGCACTGGCAGGATTTCGCCGCCATCGTTCTGATGCTGGTGGCCATCGCCTCGGTGCTCTGGCCGGCGCGGCCACCGCAAGCGGCTCAGGCGGCGTAGGGGTCGTCGAAGCCCAGCGCGGCGAGGATCTGCGTCTCGCGCGCCTCCATCAGCCTGGCGTCGCGCGCCTTCTCGTGGTCGAAACCTTGCGCATGCAGCGTGCCGTGGACGAGCAGGTGGGCGTAATGCGCCTCGATCGGCTTGCCCTGCTCGGCTGCCTCTCGCGCCACCACCGGCGCGCACAGCACCAGATCGGCCGACACCACCGGCGTGCGCGCGTAGTCGAAGGTCAGCACGTTGGTCGCATAGTCCTTGCCGCGGAAGTCGTGGTTCAGCGCCTGGCCCTCTTCGGCATCGACGATACGCACCGTGATCTCGGCCGGCGACTCGAGCGCCGCGCGGATCCAGCGAACCACCTTGTGGCGCGGCAGCTGTGCGCGGTGCGTCGCGTCGGCGAACTGCAGCGACAGGCTCAGTTCAGGCCGCGAACGAAGCGAGCCGGGAGCTTGCATGTCACGCGTCGTCCGAGCGCGCCGCGTCGTAGGCCTCGACGATGCGCGCGACCAGCGGATGGCGAACCACGTCGGCCGAAGTGAAGCGCGTGGTGGCGATGCCACGCACACGCCGCAGCACGCGCTCGGCGTCGATCAGGCCGCTTGCGCTGCCGCGCGGCAGGTCGATCTGGCTGACGTCGCCGGTCACCACCGCCTTGGCGCCGAAGCCGATGCGCGTGAGGAACATCTTCATCTGCTCCGGCGTGGTGTTCTGCGCCTCGTCGAGGATGACGAAGGCGTGGTTCAGCGTGCGACCGCGCATGAAGGCCAGCGGCGCGATCTCCAGCGTGCCCTTCTCGAAGGCCTTGGTGACGCGGTCGAAACCCATCAGGTCGTACAGCGCGTCGTACAGCGGGCGCAGGTAGGGGTCGACCTTCTGCGCCAGGTCGCCGGGCAGGAAGCCCAGGCGCTCGCCGGCCTCCACCGCCGGACGCGTCAGGATGATGCGCTGCACCTGGCTGCGCTCCAGCGCATCGACCGCACAGGCCACGGCCAGGAAGGTCTTGCCGGTGCCGGCCGGGCCGATGCCGAAGGTGATGTCGTG
>CAZVLY010000164.1:0-7951 GCA_964628175.1 uncultured Piscinibacter sp.
CTCGAGGCGCTGGACCTGCAGAAGGAGTGGGTGAAGATCCACACCATCTTCGGCGTGAAGAACCCGCACCCCAACGACCCGGTGGGCGGCGTGCCCTGCGCGATCAACATCGACGGCAACGGCGCCGCCGGCGCGCCGATCAACATGGAGCGGCTGAACTTCGTCAAGGCGCGCATCGACGAGATCATCGAGTTCAACAAGAACGTCTACATCCCCGACGTGCTGGCCATCGGCACGATCTACAAGCAGGCGGGCTGGCTGCACGGCGGCGGCCTCTCGGCCACCAACGTCAGCGACTACGGCGAGTACCCGAAGGTCAACTACGACAAGAGCACCGACCAGCTGCCCGGTGGCGTGATCCTGAACGGCAACTGGGACGAGATCCTGCCGATCGACCCGCGCGACCCCGAGCAGGTGCAGGAGTTCGTGACGCACAGCTGGTACAAGTACGCCGACGAGACCAAGGGCCTGCACCCCTGGGACGGCGTGACCGAGCCGAACTACGCGCTGGGCGCCAACACCAAGGGCACGCGGACCAACATCGAGCAGATCGACGAGGCCGCCAAGTACTCGTGGATCAAGGCGCCGCGCTGGCGCGGCCACGCGATGGAGGTCGGCCCGCTGTCGCGCTACATCCTCGCCTACGCCCACGCGAAGAAGGGCAACAAGTACGCGCAGCGGCCGAAGGAGCAGATCGAGTACTCGGCCATGATGATCAACAGCGCCATCCCGAAGGCGCTGGGCCTGCCCGAGACGCAGTACACGGCCAAGCAGCTGCTGCCCACCACCATCGGCCGCACGCTGGCGCGCGCGCTCGAGGGCCAGTACTGCGGCGAGATGATGCTCGACGACTACAAGGAGCTAGTCGCCAACATCAAGGCCGGCGACACCGCCACCGCCAACGTCGACAAGTGGGACCCGAGCACCTGGCCGAAGGAGGCCAAGGGCGTGGGCACGGTGGCTGCGCCGCGCGGCATGCTGGGCCACTGGGTGAAGATCAAGGACGGCCGCATCGAGAACTACCAGTGCGTGGTGCCGACCACCTGGAACGGCAGCCCGCGCGACGCGAAGGGCCAGATCGGCGCCTTCGAGGCCAGCCTGATGAACACGCCGATGGTCAACCCGGAGCAGCCGGTCGAGATCCTGCGCACGCTGCATTCCTTCGACCCCTGCCTCGCCTGCTCGACGCACGTGATGAGCGAGGACGGCGCCGAGCTCACCCGCGTCAAGGTGCGCTGAAGAACCACTTCGGAGACAACACGATGACGACTCAACGAACGATCCGTGCCGCGGCCGGCCTGGCGGCGCTGTTCGCCGCCGCGGCGGCCCAGGCCCACCCGGGCCACGGCCTGACCGCCCCCGACAGCCTGATGCACGTGCTGGAAGCCGATCACGTGGTGCCGATGCTGGCGGCGCTGGCCGTGGGCTACCTGGTGGTGCTGGTGCGAGCGGTCCGGCGCCGCCGGCGTGCCGACCGGTCCGAGCGTGCCGGACACGCCGTGCACGCCGAGCACGACTCGAACTCCCCCCGCCGCTGAACCCCGGAGGCACACCCCATGTCCGCCACCACCCCGCAGGCCATCTCCGACGCCACTGGCACCGACGAGAGCGCGGTCGCGCAGGCCGCGTCGATCAAGTCGGTCTATGTCTACCAGGCCCCGGTGCGCGTGTGGCACTGGGTCAATGCGCTGTCGCTCGTCGTGCTGTGCCTGACCGGCTACTTCATCGGCTCGCCGCCGCCCACGCAGCCCGGCGAGGCCAGCGCGAACTACCTGATGGGCTACATCCGCTTCGCGCATTTCGCGGCCGGCTACGTGTTCGCCGTCGGCCTGCTCGGGCGCCTGTACTGGGCCTTCGTCGGCAACCACCATGCGCGCGAGCTGTTCACGCTGCCGGTGTTCAGCGGCGCCTACTGGCGCGAGGTGCTGACGATGCTGAAGTGGTACGCCTTCCTGATCCCGCTGCCCAGCCGCTACGTGGGCCACAACCCGCTGGCGCGCGGCGCGATGTTCGGCTTCCTGTTCCTGTCGGTGTTCATGACCTTCACCGGCTTCGCGCTGTACGGCGAAGGCACGCAGGCCGGCTCGTGGGCGAACCGCCTGTTCAGCAGCTGGCTGATCCCGCTGATGGGCCAGTCGCAGGACGTGCACACCTGGCACCACCTGGGCATGTGGGGCGTGGTGATCTTCGTCGTGCTGCATGTCTACGCGGCGATCCGGGAGGACATCATGGGTCGGCAGAGCATGGTGTCGACCATGATCTCCGGGTACCGGACGTTCAAGAACTGACAATACGATTTGGCTGCTGCCGCTGGCAACAAGGTTCGGTTGTTGAAGACCGAGCCCCAGCGAGCCGCTGGCTCGTCCAACACACGCTCCGCGGTACGGACCTGCAAGGGGTGGCAACAGCCGCCTCAGGTCTTCAGCCACGTGCAGCAGCCAGATCGTGTTCAAGGCCCTTTGCTTTGGTTACTTTCATTTGGGCCAGCAAATGAAAGTGACCGCCGGCCGGGCGCGACCGGCGGGCTCTCCGCAGGAGAACCAAAGACATGATCACCGTACTCGGCATCGGCAACGTCCTGTGGGCCGACGAAGGCTTCGGCGTGCGCTGCGTCGAGGCCCTCCAGCAGCGCTGGGCCTTTGACGAGAGCGCCGGCGCGCCGGTGCAACTGGTCGACGGCGGCACGCAGGGCCTGTACCTGATCCAGCACGTGCAGGCGGCGCGCAAGCTGCTGATCTTCGATGCCATCGACTACGGCCTCGAACCCGGCACGCTCAAGCTGATCGAGAACGACGAGGTGCCGCGCTTCATGGGTGCCAAGAAGATGAGCCTGCACCAGACCGGCTTCCAGGAGGTGCTGATGCTCGCGCAGCTCACCGAGCAGTACCCCGACGAGGTGCTGCTGATCGGCTGCCAGCCGCAGGAGCTGGAAGACTATGGCGGCAGCCTGCGCCCCATCGTCAAGACAGCGATGGAAGACGCGCTCGCGCTCGGCCTCGACCGCCTGCGCCAGTGGGGCGCCCGGCCGCTGCCGCGCGACAGCGCACCCGGCGACGACGAAGCGGTGACGGTGCCCACGCTCGCGCTCGGTGCCTACGAGCAGGGCCGGCCGCCGGCAGAGCAGGCCTGCCGCGTCGGCGACGAACGTTTCATCCCGCTGCGCTGAACGTCACCGCCCCATGTGCATCGGCATCCCCATGCAAGTGCTGCGCACCGAACCCGGCCACGCCTGGGTGGCGGGGCGCGGTGAGGTCAAGCGCGTCGACACCGCGCTGATCGGCGAGCCGCACGAGGGCGAGTGGCTGCTGATCTTCCTCGACGCCGCGCGCGAGCGCATCGAGGCCTCGCGCGCCGCCGAGGTCAACGGCGTGCTCGACCTGCTGCAGGGCGCGCTCGCCGGCGCCTCGAACCACCCCTTCGACGAGGTCGGCTTCGCGCTGCCCTCGCGCATGGACCCCAGTGCGCTGGCCGCCCTCGCCGGCCACGCCACGCCCGAAACCCTCCCGGAGTGACCCCCATGTCCGCATCCACCCTGCCCCCGCTGCTGCAGCGACTCATCGACGAGCGCGGCGCTCAGCGCGTCGAGCCCGACACGCTCGACGCCTTCCTCGCCCTGCCCGGCGACCGCGTGCTCTTCCTCAGCGGCGACCCGGTGCAGTTCCCCGAGGGCCTGGACGTGGCCGTGGTGCTGCCCGAGCTGCAGGCGGCGCTGCCCGGCCGATTCGAAGTCGGCGTGGTGCCGCTGGACAGCCAGGAGGCGATCGCGCGCCGCTTCGGCTCGCAGCGCTGGCCGGCGCTGATCTTCCTGCGCGACGGCCAGTACGTCACCACGCTGGCCGGCATGCACGACTGGACCGAGTACGTGCAGCTCGTCGAGGCCGCGCTGGCGCAGCCGACCTCGCGCGCACCGACCATCGGCATCCCGGTGGTGAGCGCAAACAGCGCGCCGTCCTGCCACTGATCCCCGCCGACCCCGACGACCCCGAGGCCCCACGATGAACCCGAACGCCCGCCCCTTCCCCATCCCGGTGGTCGCCGCCCTCGGCCCGGGCAGCCAGCCCGAGGACGAAACGCTGGACTACATGCCCATGCCCAGCGGCATGGACACCTACCGCCCGCCGGTGCTGCCCGAGCCGGAAGAGCTCGCCGGCCACGCCATCGCCACCCAGGTGCTGCAGGAGGTGATCGACGCCGTGGCGGCACACCTGCGCGGCGAGGCGGTGGCGCCGATCCCGCTCGGCGGCCTGCCGGCCGGCGAACTCGCGCTCGTCAACCAGGTGCTCGGCGAGGGCGAGGTCAGCGCGCAGGTGCTGGCGCGGCCCGAGACGCGCAGCTTCGGCGCCGACGCGGTGCGCGTGCGCGTGCAGGAATCGGTGTTCGCCGGCGTGTGGCGCGTGCTCGCCATCGACGACGACGGCGCGCTGCACGACCACATCGAGGTCGGCGCGATCCCGGCCGCGCTTGTCGAGGCGGCGCACGAGGACGCGCAGGCGCCGCGCACGGCACCCGGGCCGCTGCCGGCGGCGATGGTCAACGTGCCGACGATCCTGTTCGAGCTCGCCGAGCAGCGCGAACGCTGGCGGCCGGGGCACGACGCCCACGTCGTCAACCTCACGCTGCTGCCGCTGTCGCCCGACGACATCGCGCACATCGACCACCAGCTCGGCACCGGCCGCGTGGTGATCCTGTCGCGCGGCTACGGCAACTGCCGCATCACCAACACGCTGGGCGCGAACACCTGGCGCGTCGTCTACTACAACTCGCAGGACAAGGTGATTCTCAACGCCATCGAGGTCAGCACGCTGCCCGAGGTGGCCTGCGCCGCTCAGGAAGACCTGGCCGATACGCACGAGCGTCTCTCCGAAGTCCTTCAATGGGTGGAACAGGCATGAGCTTCGTTCCCGGCTTCGAGGGCAGTTACCTCGGAGACGCAGCCCGGCTGCCCGCGGGCGCCCGGCTCGAATGCAAGATCTGCTGGTGGGTCTACGACCCGGCGCAGGGCGACGAGGTCTGGCAGATCGCGCCGGGCACGCCCTTCTCGGCCCTGCCCGCGCACTGGCGCTGCCCGCAGTGCGACGGCGCGGCCGAGCAGTTCATGGTGCTGCAGGACGCGGCATGAGTTCGCTGGCCACGCGCTTGCAGGCGCTGGAGGCGGCGTTCCGCCACATCGCGGCCACGCGCATGCACGGCGTGCCGGTGCTCAACCCGCGCCTGGACGTGCAGGCGGTCGGCTTCGAGCCCGAAGCGGACGGCAGCCATGCGCTCGGCGTGCTGGTCACGCCCTGGTTCATGAACCTGCTGCGCCTGCCGCTGCGCGATGCGGTCGCACCGCTGGCGGTGCGCGCCGTCGCCGCACGCGACATCGGCGCTCACCGCATGGATTTCATCGGCGCCTTCGAGCCCGGCGTGGGCGCATTCGAGGCCTGCTCGCTGTTCTCGCCGATGTTCGAGTTCGCCAACCAGGCCGCAGCGGTGGCCACCGCGCACGAGGCCTTGAAGGAACTGCGCGCCGCCTCGCGAGCGCCGGCGCAGCCGGCGCGGCGCGGCTTCCTGCTCGGCCGCTCGGGAGCGGCGGCGTGAACCCCGCGGACATCGCCGGACGCATGCGGCTGCGCCCCGGCGCGCCGCTGCCGACCCTCGCCAGCAGCCGGCCGATGCAGGCCGCCCTGCTGGCCCGCGGCCGGCCGGCCGCCGACCTGCCCGGCACCCTGGGCGCCCTCTTCACGCTGTGCGCCCATGCCCACCGCGGCACCGCGAAGCGCGCGGTCGCCGCGGCACTCGGCGAGCGTGCGGTCTCGAGCACCGCCGAACGGGAGTCGCTGCAGGCCGCCACTGCGCGCGAGCAGATCCTGCGCATCGCCCACGACTGGCACCGCCTGCTGCCCGGCGCGCCGGCCGCGGAACCGGTGCTGCTGCTGCGCAGCTGCCCGCTGTGGCGCGAGGGCCTGGCGCCGGCCGAGCAGATGGAGGCGCTGCCCGGCTGGCTCGCCCACCACTGGCTGGCGATGCCGGTCGCCGACTGGCTGCAAGAACACGAGCGCAACCCCGGCGGCTGGGCGCTGCACTGGAGCACGCGCACCATCACCCCGACCGCCCGACTGCTGCGGACACAGGCCAACGGCCTGCTGTCGCTGGACACGCCGGAGCGACCGCTGCGCCTGCTCGATCAACCGCTGGCTTCGATGCCATTGCTCGCCCAGCGCCTGCGCACCGAGGCGGACTTCTGCGCTCGCCCCGACTGGCAGGGTGAGCCCGCCGAAACCGGCCCCTGGACACGCGTCGTCGACCCCGCGCCGCTGCCGCTCCACAATGCATGGATGCGCCTGATCGCCCGCTTCGTCGACGTGCTGCGCCTGGCTGCGCCGGATGGGCGCGACTGGCTGGCCGAGGGCGCCTTGCCGCTGGCCGATGGCGAGGCCATCGCCTGGACGGAGATGGCGCGCGGGCTGCTCGTGCACTGGGTGCGGCTGGAGGAGGCGCCCTCGGGCCCCCGCGTGGCCGACTGCCGCGTGCTCGCGCCCACCGAGTGGAACTTCCATCCGCGCGGCGTGCTGGCGCAGGCGCTGGCCGCGCTGCACGGGCCCGATCGCGCCGCCCAGGCCGCCCGCGCCGCCGTCGCCTTCGACCCCTGCGTCGAGTTCGAGATCGAGTGCGCCCGGGAGCCGGCCCATGCATGAGCTCAGCCTGGCCGGCGGCATCGTCCGGCTCGTCGAGGACGCGCAGGCGCGCGACCATTTCAAGCGCGTCTCGCACCTGCGCCTGGAGGCCGGCGCGCTGGCCGGCGTCGAGGTGCGCGCGCTGCGCTTCGCGCTCGACGCCGTCAGCCCCGGCACCTGCCTCGAAGGCGCGCAGATCGACATCGACGAGCCGCCCGGCACCGCCTGGTGCATGCGCTGCGCCACCAGCGTGAGCATCGCCTCGCGCACCGACCCCTGCCCTTCGTGCGGCGGGCACCAGATCCAAGCCACCGGCGGGACCGAGCTGCGCGTGCTCGACCTGCTCGTGCACGACGATTGAAGGAGAAGGCCCGATGTGCGTCGTCTGCGGCTGCGCCAACCCCACCGCCAACCACCCCGATCACGCGACGCAGGCCCATGTGGCCGTGAACGCGCGCACCGGCGACCTGCACTACGGCGCCGGCGCGGCGCGCGTGTCGGTGCCCGGCATGAGCCAGGCCCGCGCGATCAAGCTCGAAGCCGACGTGCTCGGCGAGAACAAGCGCATCGCCGAGGCGAACCGCGCGCACTTCGCCTCGCACGGCGTGACGGCCTACAACCTCGTCTCCAGCCCGGGCTCGGGCAAGACGACGCTGCTGTGCGCGACGATCGAGTACCTGAAGCGCCACGCCCCGGCGCTGCCGCTGGCGGTGATCGAGGGCGACCAGCAGACCAGCAACGACGCCGACCGCATCCGCGCCACCGGTGCCAGCGCGATCCAGGTCAACACCGGCAAGGGCTGCCACCTCGACGCGCAGATGGTGGCGGATGCGTTCGGGCGGCTCGACCTGCATGGTCACTCGCATGCGCACGAGCACGGTCACGCCGACCACGCGCACGACCACCACCATGCCGAATCGCTGCTCTTCATCGAGAACGTCGGCAACCTCGTCTGCCCCGCGATGTGGGACCTGGGCGAGGCCGCCAAAATCGCCATCCTGTCGGTCACGGAAGGCGAGGACAAGCCGCTGAAGTACCCCGACATGTTCGCCGCCGCGACGCTGATGGTGCTGAACAAGACCGACCTGCTGCCCTACCTCGACTTCGACGTTCCGAAGTGCATCGAGTACGCGCGCCGCGTCAACCCGGGCATCGAGGTGCTGCTGGTGTCGGCGAAGACCGGCGCCGGCCTGGACGCCTGGGTCGAGTGGCTCGTGCATCCGCAGGCCTGATCCGATGAACGAGCGCGCCACCCTGTCCCGCCCGGCACCGGCCCGCGTGCTGGCCTGCGGCGC
>CAZVLY010000164.1:8051-9881 GCA_964628175.1 uncultured Piscinibacter sp.
GGCGACCTCGCGGCGCGCGAGCCCTGGCGCATGGCGGCCGCGGTGCTGCACGCGCTCGGACGCGGCGACGAGATCGAGGCACGTTTCGGCCCGGTGGTCGGCACGCAGGCCGCGCGCATGCTGCAGACCATGCTGCAGCGGGGCCTGAACTGCCCCGCCACCACCAGCGCCGGCCGCTGGTTCGACGCCGCCGCCGGCGCGCTCGGCCTGAGCGTGCGGCAATCGGCCGAAGCCGAGGCGGCGATCGCGCTGGAACGGCTGGCCGCGCAGGCCCTCGGTGACGGCCACGACAGCATGCCCTTCGCCGCCAGCCTGGACCTGCGCAGCGTGGTCGCCGATCTCTTCGACGTGCCGCGCGACGACGAGGCCGCGAGGGCACGCGCCGCGCTGCACTTCCATCGCGCCCTCGCCGATGGCCTGGCCGACGCTGCCGTGCAGGCCGCGCAGCAGCACGGCGCCGACACGGTGGTGTTCGGCGGCGGCTGCTTCATGAACCGCGTGCTCGGCGAGCGCCTCGCGCAACGACTGCAATCGCGCGGCCTCGCGGTGTGCGCTCCGCGCCATGCCCCCTGTGGCGACGCCGGCCTCGCGATCGGGCAGGCCTGGGTGGCCGCCTGCACGCTGGCCGACGCCGCCGATTCCGCCTGGGCCGCGACCCAGGCGGCCACCCTGGAAGCCTGACCATGTGCCTCGCCCTGCCCGCCCGCGTGGTGGAACTGCAAGACGCCGACAACGCGATCGTCGAACTCGGCGGCGTGCGCAAGACCGTGTCGGTGGCGCTGACGCCGGAAGCGAGGGTCGGCGACTACGTCATCGTGCACGTCGGCCACGCGATCGGGCTGCTCGACGCCGAGGAGGCCGAGAAGACGCTCGCCCTGTTCGCCGAGATGGCTGCCCAGGACAACGCGGCGGAGCGCGCCGCATGAAGTACATCGACGAATTCCGCGACGGCGAGGTGGCGCGCGGCCTGGCGCAGCGCATCGCGGCCGAGGCGGATGCATCGCGCCGCTACCACTTCATGGAGTTCTGCGGCGGCCACACGCACGCCATCTCGCGCTACGGCATCGCCGAGCTGCTGCCGGCGCACCTGCGCATGATCCACGGCCCCGGCTGCCCGGTGTGCGTGCTGCCGATCGGCCGCATCGACCAGGCCATCGCGCTGGCGCTGGAGCGCGGCGTGATGCTGTGCACCTACGGCGACGTGATGCGCGTGCCGGCCTCGGAAACGCTCTCGCTGATGCGCGCGAAGGCCCGCGGTGCCGACATCCGCATGGTCTATTCGGCCGCCGACGCGCTCAAGCTCGCCCGCGATCACGCGGACCGCGAGGTGGTGTTCCTGGCCATCGGCTTCGAGACCACCACGCCGCCCACCGCGCTGGTGATCCGCCAGGCGCGGGCGGAAGGCCTGGCCAACTTCAGCGTGCTGTGCAACCACGTGCTCACGCCCAGCGCGATCACGCACATCCTCGAATCACCCGAGGTGCGCCAGTACGGCACGGTGCCGATCGATGGCTTCATCGGCCCGGCGCACGTGAGCATCGTCATCGGCGCGCGGCCCTACGAACATTTCGCGCAGGAGTACCGCAAGCCTGTGGTGATCGCCGGCTTCGAGCCGCTGGACGTGATGCAGGCCATCCTGATGCTGGTGCGCCAGGTCAACGCCGGCCGCGCCGAGGTGGAGAACGAGTTCACGCGCGCCGTCACGCGCGACGGCAACCTCGCCGCGCAGGCGGTGGTCTCGCAGGTGTTCGAGCTGCGCAGCAGCTTCGAGTGGCGCGGCCTCGGCGAGGTGCCCTACAGCGCGCTGAAGATCCGCCCGGCCTTCGAGCG
>CAZVLY010000165.1:0-9858 GCA_964628175.1 uncultured Piscinibacter sp.
ATGCCGAGCGAGCCGCGGTTCAGGATGAGGTCGCCGTCGTCGCCGCCGTCGATGCCGGTGGCCGTCGCCGACGCCGTCACGTTCGATCGGGCGGAGGCGCCGCCGAAGATGGCCGTGCCCGTGCCTGTCACGTCGACGCGCGACCGGGCGGCGATGTCGATGCCGCCGTCGTTCTTCAGCAGGTCGGCACCGCTGCCGCCGCCCAGGCCGACGGCCGTGGCATCGGCGTTCACGGTGGCCAGCGTGGGCGCCGCGCCGGCGAACGAGAACGACGCCCCGCTCATGCCGGCGAACGCGTCGGCGACCACCTTCAGCGTCGCCGCGCCGGCGTTGACAAGGCTGTCGTCGCCCGCGCCGCCGTCCATGCCGGTGCCCGACGTGAGGGCCTGCGTATTGCCCTCGGCCGCGGCCTTGCCCCCCACCACGACGGCGGTGTTGTCGGCACGTGAGTCGGCCGCGGCGACGACCTCGACCGCGCCGCGATTGGCCAGCCGGTCGGCGCCCGCGTCGCCGAGCAGGCCGCTCGCCGTCGCGCTGACCAGCGTGCTGGCCTTGGTGGTGTCGGCGCCGAACAGCGTGACGCCGACACCGCCCGCGCTGTTGCGGGCCAGCGCGTCGACCTTCACCAGGCCGCTGTTGTCGATGAGGTCGTCGCCACCCCCTCCGTCCAGCCCGACGCCCAGCGCGGTGGCCGAGGTGCCAGCATCCACCCGGCCGCGGCCGGCCAGTTCGACCGCCACGTTCAGGGCGCTCGTGCAGGCCCCGCCGGCCTGGACGGTGCACGATCCGTCGCGCGCCGTGTCCGGCCGCAGCGCCGGCTGACCGGCGTCGACCACGACACTGCCGCTGTTGGCGATCTCGTCGTCGCCGTCGCCGCTCACGATGCCGCGCGCCGTCACGCCGGCATGCTTGGACGCGGTCGTGTCGCCGCTTTCCGCCGAGGCGCTGCCGGCCAGGCCCACCGACACGCCCAGCGCGCTCGCGCTGCTGCGCGCCGACGCCACGAGCGTCCCGCGGTTGTCGATCCGGTCGTCGCCGGCACCGCTGTCGATGCCGCTCGCGCGCGCCTCGGCCTGGGTGTCGGCGTTGCCCGAACTGGCGCCGAACAGCGTCACGTCCACCGTCAGGCCGTCCGCCTTCGCCTCGCTGCCGGCGCTGAGGCTGCCTTCGTTGAGGATCGTGTCCTTGCGCGCGCCGCTGCGCACGCCTTCGGCAGCGGCCGTCGCCGTGTTGCCGGCCTCGCCGAGCGAGACGCCGAACAGCGCGCCGCCGACACTCGTGCCCGTGGAGGTCGCCAGCGCCACGGCTGTCACGCTGCTGCGATTGGTGATCGTGGCGCCCTGGCCGCCATGCTCGCCGCCGCCATCGCGGTCGGTCGGCAAGGCGCTCTTGTCGCCGTGATCGTCGCGGCTGCAGGGGGACTCGCCCTGGCCCGTGGCCGCCTGCTTGCCGTGGCCGCAGGGCGCCGGTGCGGCGCTGTCCGCGTCGTTCAAGCCGACCGCGTGGGCACTGGCCGAGGTCGTCAGCTTGGCCGCCGCGTAACCGCCGAAGATGTTGCCCACATCGATGGACACCGACGTGCCCTTCGCCTCGGCGCTGGCGTCGGCCTTCACCGTTCCTTCGTTGATGGTGGTGTCGTCGCCTTCGCCGGCGTCGATGCCGACGACGTCGGCCTGCACGGTGCTGCGTGCGTCGGCGATGGCGGCCCCGACCGCCGGGCCGAGGGCGGCGCTCAGGGTCACCGACACGCCGACCGAATCGGCTCGTGCCTTGCCCTGCACGTCCACCGTGTCGCGGTTGACCAGCAGGTCGTTGCCCGCCCCGCCATCCATCCCGTGCACGACGGTCAGCGCAGTGGCGCTGGTGTCGGTGATCGAGGCGCCTGCGGCGCCACCCGCCAGCGAGAGGTTCAGCGCGACGCTCACGCCGGTCGCATGCGCGACGGCCTCGACCGAGCGCGTCTTGATCTCGCCCTCGTTGACCAGCGTGTCGTCGCCGGCGCCGCCGTCGATCCCGATGGCACGCAGTTCCGCCGTGCCCTTGCCGTCGACCAGCGCGACGCCGGCCGCGACGCCGGCGTTGAGCGCCGCGTTGCCGCTGACGGTGACGCTCACCGCCCGCGCATCGGCCTGGATGTTCTGCAGTGTCAGCGTGCCGGCGTTGAGCAGCACATCGTCGCCCAGGCCGCCTTGCAGGCCGATCGCCGTCGTGCGGGCCGTCGTCGAGGTGTCCGCCAGCGCCGCGCCGACCGCCAGCCCGTTGCTGACGACCCCGAGCTGCACCCCCACGCTGACCGCCGTGGTGCGCGCCGCGAGGTCGTCGATCAGGATCTCGCCCTCGCTGCGGTTGACGATGCGGTCGTCGCCGGCACCACCGGCCAGGCCCGTGGCCTGCGCCTGCGCCGTCGCGGCGGAGCGGACCAGCGCGGCACCCGCCGCCACGCCCCCGGAGAGCGTGCCGCTCAGCCCCACGGAGGCGCTGACGACCCCGGCGTCGGCATGCGTGTTGCTGATCTCGACCCGCCCCCGGTTCCAGACTTCGTCGCGGCCCTCGCCGCCGTCCAGGCCGCGTGCCGCCGCCGTCGCGATGCCGCTGCCATCGGCCAGTGCCGCAGCCACGTCCACCCCGTTGTTCGAGCCCACCAGCGCCACCGACACGCCCACGGCGTCGGCCTGGGCCGAAGTGCCTGTGATGGTGATGCCGCGCTCGTTGAGCAGCGTGTCCTTGTCGCCGCCGCCGGCGAGGCCGGTGGCCTCGGCGGTCGCGGTGACGCCGGTCTTGACCAGCGCCGCGCCCACGCCGAGCCCGTCGTCGACGATCTTGATGTCGACACCGACACCCACCGCGTCGGCTTCGGCCGCGACGTTCTCGAGCCGGATCGTGCCGCGGTTGGCGAGCGTGTCGTGCCCGTCGCCGCCGGCCAGGCCCGCGGCGCTGCTGGTGGAGGAGGCGCCGGCCTCGGCCAGTGCCGCGCCGATCACCAGGCCGTCCTTCGCGCCGGAGAGATCCAGCGACACGCTGACCGCGTTGCTGTCGCTCCTCACGCCGGTCAGGCTGACGAGCCTCTCGTTGACGAGCGTGTCGTCGCCCGCCCCGCCGGCGATGCCGGTGGCTGCGGCCTGGCTGCTCGCGTCGGCCTTGGCCAGCGCCACGCCGGCGGTCAGGCCCTGCTTGGCGAAGGCCAGCTGCAGCGACACGCCCACCGCGGTGGTGTCGGAGCCGATCGTCGCCAGCGTGATGTCGCCGCGGTTGAGCACCTGGTCGTCGCCGTCGCCGCCGTCGATGCCGACGGCCGTGGCCCTGGAGCTGGCACGCGTGTCGGTGAGCGCCGCGCCGATCGCTGCGCCCTGCTTGGTGACGATGGTCGGCTCGATGCCCACGCCGACCGTCGTCGCGGTGGCCTGCACGTTGCGCGTCTGCGTGGCGATCGTGCCGGTGTTGAGGATCACGTCGTCGCCGCCGCCGCCGTCGATGCCGGTGGCGGTGGCGCTCGCGTCGACGGCCGAGCGGGTCAGCGTGGCGCCGGCCGCCAGGCCGGTGGCCGAGCCCTCGACGGTGAGGCTGACGCCCACCGAGACGGCGTTCGAGGTCGCCGACAGGCCGATCGCGCCGTCGTTGACGACACGTTCGCCCGTGCCGTCGCCCTCGATGCCCGTCGCCCGGGCGATCGTGGTGGCGCTGGTGTCGCTGAGCGCCACGCCCACCGCAGCGCCCTGCTTCGCGATGTTCACGTGCGCCGTCGCGTTGACGGCCACGTTGGCGGCATCGGCATCGACGTTGATGACACCGGCGTTGCGCAGTTCCGGCGCCGGCGGCGTGCAGCCGGTGTGCGCCACCGCGCTCGCGCAGGCCTTCGTGTCGCCGCTCGACGCGCTGCGGCGCGTGTCGGCCGCAGCATCGTGCTTGTCGTCCTGGCCCGCGGCCGCGTCGCCGCTGCGCAGGCCCACCGCGGTGGCGGTGGCGGTGGTGTCGGCGTCGAGCACCGACACGCTGGCCGACAGGCCCTTGTCCGACACGCTCTGCACCCCGAGCGTGGCGCTCACCGAGGTCGCGCTCGCGCTGGCGGTGCTGTCGACCCGGCCGGTGTTCTCGATGCGGTCCGCGCCGGCCCCGCCATCCAGCCCGACCGCACGCGCCGTGGCCGTCGAATCCGAATCGACCAGCACGACACCGGCCAGCGCACCGTTCTTCTCCAGCGTCAGGCTCACGCCGGCGCTCACGTTCAGCGTCTTCGCCGTGGCGCTGGCGCTGGCCTGCCCGCGGTTGACGAGGGTGTCGTCGCCGGCGCCGCCGGCCACCGCCGCGGCCTTCGCGGCGGCGCTGTTCGAGGCGTCGCTCGCGGCGGCGCTGGCCAGCAGGGACGGCTTGTCGCCCTGGTCGAAGTCGAGCGGGCCCATCAGGTCCAGGTGCACCAGCACCGCGTGGTTCTCGGTGGTGGCAGTCGCACCGAGCACGCCGTCGTTGACGATCGTGTCGCGGCCCTCGCCGCCGTCGATGCCGGTGGCGGTGCTCGTCGCATCGATGCTGGCACGCGCCAGCGAGACGCCGAACTCGGCGGACACGCTCGGCTTGTTCGGGTCCGGTGCCTTCGAATCCTCGAACTTCAGGCCCGCCCGCGCCGTCACGTCGACGCTGCCAGCCTTGGCGGTCGCGCCGACGGCCAGGGTCCCGCTGCTGCTGTTGAGGATCGAGTCGTCGCCCTTGCCGGCATCGATGCCGACGGCCGCGGCCTTGGCTTCGCTGATCCCGTCGACGACCAGCACCTCGTAGCCGATCGGCAGCGACGGCAGGCCCTCGAACGGGTCGATGGCGAGGTCGGCCAGCGACGCGCTGACCACGACGACGGACGACCTGGCGCTGGCGCTCACGTTCGACACCGCGCCGTGCACGATGCGGTCGTTGCCGCCGTCCGTCGCCACGCCGGCCGCCTCTGCGCTGGCCTTGGTTCCGGCGCCGACCACCGAGAAGCCGGGCGTCGGCACGTGCAGGTCGAACACGCCGATGCCGACATCGACGCTCTGCTGCTGCGCCGTGGCACCGGCCACGACCGTCACGTTCCCGGCCAGCGACACCGTGTCGTCGCCGACGCCGCTGCGCACGCCCGCCGCCCGGCCGGTGGCCGTGATGTCGGCGCTGGCGATCGGCCCCGTGAACAGCGACTCCACTTCGGAGGACACCCCTTCGGAGCCGATCGACACGCCGGTGGAGTTCACGAAGCTCGTCGCGGTCGCCGACACGCTGCCCGTGCTGTCGATGCTCACGCCCTTCTTCGCGTCGCGGGCGTCGATGCCGATCGCACCGGCGGTGAGCGTCGTGGAGACATCGCTGGATGCCCGGTCGAGGATCGAGAGGTCGGCAAAATTGGCGCCCACGTCGACACCGATCAGCTCGGCCTTCGAGATCGCCGTCACCGAGCCGGCGTTGACGATGCTGCCCGTCGACGACCCGGCGCGGATGCCGGTGGCTTTCGCGTCCAGCGTCACCGCGGTGTCGGCGGTGGCGAAGTTGAACCCGCTCAGCGTCACGGCGACGTCGGTGCTGCTGGCGGTGGCGTCGGCCAGCACGCTGCCGTCGTTGCGCAGGATGCTGCCGCCGTGCCCGCCGTCGCCGCCGCCGCTGCTGTGCCCCTTGCTGCCCTCGTGCGGCCGGCTGCCGGTCGCGTCGCCGCCGTCGATGCCCACCGCCGTGGCCGCGATCGTCGTCGTCGCCGACACATGCGCCGTCTCGGCCAGCGTCAGCGTGACGGCGACGCTGTCCACCGTGGCCTTCGCGGTGGCGCTCACCGAGCCGGTGTTGGTGATGTTCGGCTGGCCGGCACCACCGGCGATGCCGATGGCGCCGGCGCTCACCGTCAGGGTCTCGGTGACGTCGCCGCCGGTCAGCAGGCTGATCGAGGGGTCGAAGCTGTCGACGCTGGCAGTCGCCCGCACGTCCACGCTGCCGCGGTTGAGGATGCTGCGCGTGGCCTTGTTGCCGGCGATGCCGACGGCCAGCACCGGCGAGGTCTCGTCGCCGGTCTTCCATTCCGCGATGCTGATGTCGTTGACGATGTCGGCGAAGGAGCCGCCACCGGTGGCCGGCGCGGCCCGCGTGCCGGCGGGGCACAGCGCGCGGCTGCTGGCCGCGGCCACCGGCTTGAGGGCGAAGGAGCGCGGCAGGGCCTGCGCCGGCCCGGGCCGGGCGAGGGCCAGGCAGACGCCGGGGTCGTGCGCCGCAAAGACGATCAGGCCACCCGGTGCGCCGGCCTCGGCGGCCAGCGGCAGCGCGGTCAGTGCCGACAGTGCGGCAGCGGAGAGCGCGGTGCGTGCGCCCGCGCGCGTGGAAACGGCTTGGCCCGGCATGGTGTCACCTCCCTGGAGACGTTCATCGCAGGGAGATCATTCGCCGATGGGGGCGGCGGCCATTGCCGTACGTCAGTAACCCGGCTTGCGTTGCCAAAAAGCCGCGTCGCCGGCCTGACGGCCAGCGGCCTCACTGCGCGGGCGTCGTCTCGACGATGGGCCCCGACAGCGTGTGCAGAAACGCGGCGAGTTCGCGGGCCTGCGTGGCGGACAGGCGGATCGGCTGGCGATGCGCCGAGCCGCCGCGCTCGTGGGCGAGCTCCGAGTGCCCGATCGCCGCGGCTGGCGACGCCGCATAGTGCGCGATGACCTCGTCGAGGCTGGCGAACTGCCCCGCGTGCATGTAGGGCGCCCGCTGCGCCACGTTGCGCAGGCCGGGTGTCTTGAACGCCCCCAGCGAGGCCGCATCGCCGCTCACCATGAAGCGCAGTTCCTGGCAGGCCGTCTTCGGCGCGTCGCTGTAGGCGCCCAGGCAGTTGAACTCGTCGCGCTCGACCCGGGCCGTGGCCGCCGACCGACCGGGGTCGGGCCGGGCCGCGTCGCGCGGCGGAACGCCGGTGTTGTGGAAGTGCTGGTCGGTGAACAGCGGCCCGTTGTGGCAGGTCGCGCACTGCCCGGCGCCGATGAACAGGCGCAGGCCGCGCACTTCCGCGGCCGACAGCACCGCCTGCCCGGCCGCGTCGCCCGCGACGACGGCGCGCGCGTAGCGGTCGAAGCGCGACTCGCCCGGCTGCAGCGTGCGCTCGTAGGCGGCGATCGCCTTGCCCAGGTTGGCGAAGACACGGTTCACCTCATGGCGCCGGTTCGCCGGCATCGCCTGCCACGCCGCCCGTTCGGCCGGCGTGCCGTTCGGCCCGGCGTCCGGCGGCAGGCCGGCGAGATCGGGCAGCGGGCCGAAGAGGGCCTCGTAGTCGGCACGGTAGTGCGATTGCAGCAGCGCCGCGATGCGCGTGCGGTTGCTGCCATGCTCGACACCGTCTTCCAGCGGGCCGAGCGCCTGCGACCACAGGCTGTCCTTGCGGCCGTCCCAGAAGAACCAGGGGCCGTGCGCGGCGCCGGCGATGGGCATGGTGCGCCGCGATCCGCTGCCGACGCCCTTGCCGACCGGCAGCCCGTCCTGGAACTGGCGGTCGGCCGCGTGGCAGGTCGCGCACGCGACGGCCTGGTTGCGCGACAGGCGCGTGTCGGTGAACAGGCGCTTGCCGAGCGCCGCGGCCGCCGGAAGGTCGGCGACGGCGTTGGAGGGATCGCGCGGCGGGGGCGGCAGCCGGTCCAGGCTCAGCGAGGCGAGCACCGCCTTGTCCTGCGGCGTCCAGGCATCGGCCCAGGTGAAGCCGGTGAGCAGCGACATCGCACTGGCCAGGGCGAGGCCGGCGGTCGCGGCGGCGAGCGCCTTCATCGCCCCGCTCCCGGCGCTTCGACCACGGTGTTGAAGACCACCGAGTCCGCGCCCTCGGCCGCCTGGATGGCGAGCTTGATCTCCCACCAGCCGGTCATGCTGAACTTCATGCCCTCCATCAGGTAGGTGCCGTCGGCCCGTTCCTGCGTGACCTGCGGGCGCGTGGGCAGGCCGTGGCCGTGCTGCGGCATGCCGCCGTCGACGGTGATGCGGGCATCGCGCACCGGCGTGCCGTCGGGGCGGTTCAGCTTGATCTGCCAGGCGTGCATCTGGTTGATGGCCGGCACGGCCGCGGGCGGCTCCATCTGCACGATGTAGCGACCCTGCGCGCTGGGATGGCGCAGCGTCAGGTCGAGGTCGCGCGGCGTGCTGCAGGCCGCGAGGGCCAGCGCCGTGGCCAGGAAGGCGGTCGAAACGAGGGGGCGGATCATGGTGGTGTCTCCAGGGGGTTCTCGGGGAAGGACGAGGGTCACGGGCGGCGCGCGTCGTCCAGCACGCGCTGCAGGTCGGGGGGGATCGGCAGGGGGCGGAAGCCGCTGATGTCGGCGCCGCCGGTGTTGCCCTCGGGCAGCCAGCCGATGCCGGTCATCAGCGCCGCGGCGGCGATGCGCCACAGCTGGCCCAGGGCTTCACCGGCCTTGCGGTGCCGCACGGCCCAGAGGAACATGCGGGCGTGAACCCGCACGTGCTCGCGCGTCGCGGCCTGGCCGAGCACGTGGGCCCGCTCCAGGTGGACGAACGCGATCTGCGCTTCGCCGCGCGATTCGGCCCGGCGGGCAGCGTCCAGTTCGAGCTGGACGCTGGTGCGGATACGGCGGGCGAAGCGGTTCATGGGGGAGCTCGTCGGGTGGGATCGGTGAGAACGGATTGTTCCGATCGCACCCGCTCGGCGATTGAACGAAACGGCTGACTTGCGAGAGGGCTTCAGTGACGGAATCGAGACTCGATCGCCAGCGCATTGCGGCCTCGGGCAGCGTCTATTTCTGGCAGACCGGCAGCCTGTGGATCGGCCAGGGCCAGGGCCGCTCCGAGTGGCACGAACACCATGCGCACCAGATCGCGCTCGGCCTGGAGGGCGGCTTCCGCTTCCGCACCGACCGCACCGGGCCCTGGACGACCTTCGAGGCCGCCATCGTCGCCTCGCACTGCCAGCACGAGTTCGAACTCGATGGCACGACGGTGGCGCACCTGTTCGTCGAGCCCGAAAGCACCGAGGGCCGAGCCCTGTCGAGCCGCTTCGGCGCGCTCGGCCTGAGTGCGCTGCCGCAGACCGAGGCGCGTGCGCTGGCGGATCGTCTGCTCGCGGCGCTGCGCAGCGCGAGCGACGCCGAGACGATGCGCGCCATCGCGCAGGACACGGTGGCCCGGCTGGCGCACACCGCGGCCGGCGCGCCGCCGGCGCAGGCCAGTGACCCGCGGCTGCAGCGGGCGCTGGCGTGCATCCGCTCGCGCCTGCGCGCCGGGGTGTCGCTGGCCGATGCCGCCGCCGCGGCGACGCTGTCGCCGAGCCGCTTCCGCCACCTCTTCGTGCAGGAGACCGGCACCTCGTTTCGCGCCTACGTGCTGTGGCTGCGCATCAACGTGGCCATCGAAGCGGTGATGGGCGGTGCCTCCTGGACCGACGCAGCGCACGAAGCCGGCTTCGCCGACTCCTCGCACCTGACACGCACGCACCGGCGCATGTTCGGCATCGAGCCCACGGCCATCCGCCACGCCTGAGCCGCGCGGCCGGCAGACGGCGGCGCCCTGCCCTAACATGCGCCCGGTCCGAAGGAGAGCTCCCATGAACTTGTCCGGCGCGTTCGCGCATCTGGTCGCGCGGGTCGGCGACATGGCCATCGCCTGGCGGCGACTGCAAGGCATCGTGTCGGTGCAGGCGGTCGGCACGGCGCCGACCATCCCCGCGGCGCGCCCGCAGGGCCGCATCCCGACGCTGAAGATGCCCACCGCGCGCGGCTGGGCGCCCGGCCACAAGCCGACGGCGGCCCCCGGCCTGGCCGTCGACGCCTTCGCCACCGGCCTGAAGCACCCGCGCTGGCTGCACGTGCTGCCCAACGGCGACGTCACCGTGGCCGAGTCGCTGTTCCTGCCCGCGCCGCCGAAGTCGCTGTTCGACCT
>CAZVLY010000166.1:0-9837 GCA_964628175.1 uncultured Piscinibacter sp.
TGTCGACGAAGGTGATGACGGCGCCGTCGATCACCTCGTCGTGCGTGCGGTAGGGCATCACGCGCACCGAGAACCACTGCCCTTCGCTGCCGCGGATCTGCTTCTCGGAGACGACCAGCGTGCGCAGCATGTCGCGCACGTCGGACTGCAGCTCGGGGTAGTCGAGATGGGTGGTCAGGTCGCTCAGCGGCCGCCCGACGTCGCTGTCGCGCAGGCTGATGATCTTGCGGGCCCGTTCGGTGAATCGCCGCACGTTGAGGTCCCGGTCGAGGAAGAGGGTGGCGATGTCGGTACTGTTGAGCAGGTTGCGCATGTCGCTTTGCGCCAGCTCAAGGTCGGCGATCTTCGACTGCAGCTCGACGTTGACCGCCTGCAGCTCCTCGTTCATCGACTGCATCTCCTCCTTGGAACTGGTCAATTCCTCGTTGGTCGATTGCAGTTCCTCGTTGGTGGACTGCAGCTCCTCGTTGGCGGCCTGCAGTTCCTCGTGCGAGGCGCGCATCTCCTCGCGCAGCGCCTGCGCCTCGTCGCGCGCGCGCTGCAGATCGCCTTCGAGCTCGCGGTGCACCGAGCTGGTGCTGCGACGGCGGCGCCGCGCCGGCGCGGGCGGCGTGACATCGCGGAAGACGATCATCGCCATGCCGGCCAGCGGCGGCGGGTCGGCGAGCGCGCGCACGGTGATGTCGACCAGCGGTGCGCCGGGGCTGGATTCGACCGGCAGCCCCGTGAGCTGCACCGCCCCGGCCTGCGCCATCGCCTCGTCGAGCGCGGCGGCCAGCGGTGCGCGGATGCCCTCCCTCGCCATCACGTGGATGTTCCAGTTCGCCTTGCCGGCGGCGGGTTCGAGGTACTTGCCGGTGCGCCCGTTGATGTAGACGATGTCGCCACGGTCGTTGACGAGCACCGCAGGCGGCGCGATGTCCTGCAGCAGCACGCGGTCGGCGGCGGCCTGCAGGGTCGAGGGGGGAAGCGAGTCGTCGGGCACGCGGGTCTCCTTCGGAATCGGATGCGTGGCCGCGGCCACACGAAGCGGGAAGTCGGGGACGGCCCGGGCCTGCGCGGCCTCCGCGCGCCGGTACAGGCGCAGCTTCGCGTCCAGCGGCTCGAACAGCGATTCGAAGCGCCCGACCGTCTCCGAACTGCCCAGCAGGAGCACACCGCCGGGGCGCAGGCTGTAATGGAACAGGGGCATCAGCCGTTTCTGCAGCGGCGCGGTCAGGTAGATCAGCAGGTTGCGGCAGCTCAGCAGGTCGAGCTTGGTGAAAGGCGGATCCGCGGCCACGTCGTGCGGTGCGAACACCACCATCTCGCGGATCGACTTGGCAATGCGGTAGCCCTCGTCATGCCGCGTGAAGAAACGCGCCAGCCGCTCGGCCGACACCTCGCCGGCGATGGCCGTCGGGTAGCTGCCGCGCCGGGCGGTGTCGATCGCGTCCTTGCTCAGGTCGGTGGCGAACACCTGCAGCGAACCCGTGAGCTGGCCGGCCATCGCTTCCTGCACCTCGCGGTAGGTCATGGCCAGCGAATAGGCCTCCTCGCCGGTGGAACAGCCCACCACCCAGGCGCGCAGGGCGTGCCCCGGGCCGCGCTCGGCGAGCAGCCGGGGCAGCACCTCGTCCTTCAGCGCCTGCCACACCGGCGTGTCGCGGAAGAAGCTGGTCACGCCGATGAGCAGCTCCTTGAAGAGCAGGTCGAGTTCCTGCTCGTTGCCGTCGAGCATGGCGGCGTAGGCATCCATGGTCGGCAGGCGGTGGATGCCCATGCGGCGCTCGATGCGGCGCAGCAGCGTGCTGTGCTTGTAGAGCGTGAAGTCGTGCTTGCCGCGGCGCTGCAGCAGCCGCAGGATCGCCGTCAGCCCGGTCGCCGGCTCGCCCGGTGGTGGCGCCCCCTCCAGCGCGCCCGGCGCCAGCGTTTCACCGGCCGCGCTCTCGGCGAACGTCTCGCGCGCGAGCATGGCCAGCACGCGCCCGGGCAGTTCGGCGGCGGGGGCCACGATGTCGACGCAGCCCGACACGATGGCGCTGCGCGGCATGGAGTCGAACTGCGCGCTGTCCGGGTCCTGTGCCAGCGTCAGGCCGCCCCGGGCCCGGATGGCGCGCAGCCCGGCCGTACCGTCGGAGCCCATGCCGGAGAGCACCACGCCGACCGCCTGCTCCTGCAGCTCGCTCGCGAGCGACTCGAAGAGCACGTCGACCGGCAGGCGCAGCCCGCGCGGCTGCCCGGGCGCAGCCAGGTGCAGGCAGCCGCGAGACACCGTCAACGCGCTGTTGGGCGGGATCACGTAGACGCGGCCGGGCTCGATGCGCGTGCCTTCGGCCGCCTCGGCCACCGGCATCACCGTGCTGCGCTGGAGCAACTGCGCGAGCATGGCCTTCTGCGTCGGATCGAGGTGCTGCACGACGATGAAGGCCAGCCCGCAGCCCGGCGGCACGTGGGCGAGGAACTGCTCAAGCGCGTCCAGCCCACCGGCCGAGGCGCCGATGCCCACGATGCGCACCGACACGGCACCCGCGGTCGTCTTCGATGCGGCTGGCGCGGGTGTCATCTGCGCAATGTACCCGGGCCCATCGGGCGGCCCGTCGCGGGCTGGTTCGAGGCGCTGCCGTTCAGGCCGCCGCAGCGCGCCGATACCACTCGCGGCATTCGGCCTCGCGCCCGCGCACCACGCGGCGCCCGGCCAGCGGCCCGCGCAGCGCGGTCACCACCGTGTACTGGCGTTCGCCGTGCGCGGCATCTTCGCCATAGACCACCACCCAGTCGCGCTCGCGGCCCAGTTCGTGGGCGCGCGCGGTGTTCGAGAACAGTGCCGTGAAGTGCCAGTCGCCGCGCGTGGTGTGCAGCACCGGCAGCCAGGCCTTGCCGCCGGGATTGAAGCGGCGCGGCGCGATGGTGGGCAGGCGTGCGGCCTGCGCGTCTTCGCGGTAGGCGCGGTCGACGTCGAGCAGGGCCTCGAGCGGCGGCTCCTGCGCCGAAGCGGGCGCGCGCGCCGCGCGGTGCAGGGCCCGGCGCTGGTCGAGCATGGCGGTGAGCGCGGCGCGGATCGACGCCGCGCGCCGCGCGCCCAGGCGCGGCAGGGCTTCGAGGCGGCCATCGTGCGCGGCGGCTTCGAGCGCCTCGAGCGTGTCCACGCCGAGCTCCTCGTGCAGGCGCAGTGCGAGTTCGGCGCCGATCCCGGGCACGCTGCGCAGCACCGCCGTCGGGTCGCCATCGCCGCGCAGGTGCTCGAGCTGCTGCCATGCGCCGGTGGTGAGCATCTCGCCGATCGCCGCGGTGATGCGGGGCCCGATGCCGGGCAAGGCGTCCAGGCCGGGGCTGCCCTCGCGCGCGAACAGCGTGCGCAGGCTCTCGCCGTGCTGCGCCACCGTGTCGGCCGCGCGCCGGTAGGCGCCCGCGCGGTACGGGTTGCCACCCTGCGCCTCGACCCGCGCGGCCATTTCGCGCAGGGCCTGCGCGATGCGGGCGTTGTCCAGCGGCGCGGCGTCGGCGCCGCTCATTGCTGCCGGCCGGCGGCCAGGTGCCGCAGGAACCAGGCGCCGGCCAGGTGCGCCACGGTCTCGCTGGCGCCGAGCTCGTCGTACCACAGGCCGGCACCCGGCACCACCTCGAGCCGCTTCGAGCAGGTGAGCACGCGCAGGGCTGCGCGGTTGGACTGCAGCAGTTCGGCGTCGTCGTCGCCGACGATGAGCAGCGTGGCAGCCTGCACGCGCGACAGGTGCGCGCCGACCAGCGCCGGCGAGGCGCTGCGCGTGACCACCGCCGCGGCGATGCCCGGGCGCTGCGCCACCGCCTGCAGCGCCGCGCTGGCCACCAGCCGCGTGCCGAACAGGCCGACGTCGATGCCGGCGTGGCGTTGGTGCAGCCAGCAGAGCACGTCGACCAGGCGCTGCGACAGCTGCGCCATGTCGCCTTCATGCTCGAGCGGAAGCAGGTCGACGACCAGCGTGGCGAAGCCGCAGTCGTGCAGCACGTTGGAGAGCTGGCGGGCGCTGGGCCCGGCCGAGGGCGTGGCATCGAGCTGCGGCAGTGCGACGACACCCAGCGGGTGCGCCACGCACTCGTACTCCCCCGACCAGTCCGGCCGCCCGATGTGGACGGCCTGCGCACCGACATCTGTCACCGTCACCACCCCCATGCTCGCAGCCGATGATCTGCCGAGCACGGGGCCGGTCATTGAGCCGACGCAAGCTCGCTCGCATCAGCCGGCGCGGGCGCCGGTTCGCGGGGTGAGATGGCTGGACGCTGCAGCCACGCGGCGATGTGGCAGGCCATCGCCTGGAAGGCCCCGGAACTGGCCAGCGGCTGCGTCTGCATGCGCAGCTTGACGAGGCGATGCGGTGGCGGCAGCGAACGTGCACCGGCCAGCGGCTGGCCCGACAGCGCGATGCCGTGGCGGCCGGCGATGCACAGCGTGGGCTGGCGCCAGGCGGCCACCTCCTCGTCGCGCAGGTCGACGCGGCCGTCGAGCAGCACCACGGAGCGGATCGCCTCGAGCCCGGGCGCTCGCGCCGCGATCGCGCAGGGCGCGGCCGCCTCGCCCACGCCCACCAGCGCCACGCGAAGCTGGCGCGTGGCCGCATGCCCCGCGAGGCCGTCCAGCAGCGCCTGCAGGCGCTGCGTCAGCACGGCGGCTTCGGCCAGCGGCGCACGGCAGGCTTCCTCCTCGGGCGTGCGCAGGCCGATCGACAGCGTGGCCAGACCATTGGCGCGCAGCACGTCGGCCAGGAAACGGTGGCCGGGGTGATCGCGGCCGGCCGCATGGGGATGCGCGATCAGCGTCAGCATGCTCGCCGCTTCGGGAATCGCGAGTTCGCCCACGAGCCCGGCGTTGGCGATGACGACGGGTACCGGCCGGCATGAACCCGGCCTGCCGCTGGGACTGCTATCGAATGATGCGATGGTCATGATGTGATGCATCCTGACGCCGATGACGCAGGGCGGATTGAGGCAACTCAATCCGCGTCGGTACGCCGCCTTTCGCACGATGGATGCCGAGGTTTCATTTCGTTATGAAACTGACGCGGCCGCACTTCCCCCCTGATTCGCAGCGCGCGATGCTCGAACCTAGGGGGTCGTGCTCGCACGGGCGGAACTAGAGTCCGTGCACCCCTAGCGCCCGCTTCGAGACAAGGAGTGACCGATGTTCACCTTGCTGCGCATGCTGTCCGTCCGGCGTCTCCTGATCGAGCAGCTCCCCTCCATCGCGGCGGCGTGGCTCATCGCCGAGCTCTTCTACAAGTTCCACAGCTTCTCGCTCGAATGCGCGGCCTTCCTGGCCACGTGGTTCGTCTTCGATGCCCTGGTGCAAGGCGCCAAGCGCCTGCACGGCGGCGACCGCGACACGCTCGCGGCCGCCGACCGCTGAGCCTCCCGGCACCGCGTCGACCGCTGCGTACCCCGCCCCGCCAGGAGGAATGCCGTTCATGGCAGACACCGTCGCCCCCGAATTCGCCCGTTTCGTGCAGGCCGAGCGCCGTGCGCAGCGCCTGCCCGCCGCCACCCGGCCGATGGCCGAGGGCGAGGTCTTCAAGCCGGTGTTCATCGAGGCCGGCCGCTGCGCCGAGCTGTTGCGCGTGGCGGCGCGGCGCGCGGCGGGCTTCTTCCGGCCCAGCCAGCGCAGCGAGGTGGTCTGGGTCGAGGGCGAGAACGAGCTGGCGGTGGTCTTCTCGAAAGTGGATGTCAAGCTCTCCACCGGGCTGATCCGCATCGGCATCCCGGTGCGCTGCGACCAGACGGGCCCGGCGTCGATCGAGCTGCTGTTCGCCGTCGGCTCGCCCGAGCAACCTGCCGGCCTGTACGCCGCGGCCGCGCGCCGCCCGAACGGGCCCGACATCATCGTGAGCACCTGGGGTGACGCGCTGGTGGCGTTCGCCTGGCAGTGCGTGCTCGAACTGATCACCGGCATTTCCGCAGCCACGGGCAAGGACCAGCGCGGCAACCTGCTCGTGCCGGTGGAGATCGCGGTCACCGGCCGCGGAATCGAGATCGTGCCGATGGCGCGGCACCGCTTCGCCGGGTCGAGTGCGCTGAAGGCGACCTCGAAGATCGGGAAGCAAGCATGAGCTTCGGCGCGGGCGACCTCGGCGTGCTCGGCAGCCTGGCCAAGGCGCTGGGCATCTTCCAGGCCGATGGCAGCCCCAACCAGGGCTGGTTCGCGCGGCCCGAGGACTACCTGAAGAACATGCTCGCCGACCCGGCGCAGCGCGACGCGCTGATCGCCTTCGTCGACGAGGCCCTGGGCGGCGCCGACCGCAGCACCGAAGCCGGCGTGGTGTGGCTGCCCATCGTCGACCTGGCCGACCCGCCGATGAGCGTGGCCGTCACCGTCGACGAGAGCCAGCCCGACGGCCTGCACATCGGCCTGGGCCTGCGTTTCAGCACCACCGACCCCGCTTCGGCCACCACGCTGGCGGTGCCGCTGTTCCGCGCGCACAAGAATGGCGGCCCGAGCGTGAGCCAGCCGCTGCTGCTCGGCTCGGCCGGCGGGCGCATCCGCATCGGCACGTCCATCACCGTCGATGCCGCACCGCCGGTGCCGGGGCAGGCACGGCTGGGCGGCATCGGCATCGACGTCGACCTGCCCACCTCGCCCAGCGATGCCAAGGGCCCGGTGTTCGGCCTCGCGCTGACCGGCCTGCAGCTGCCCGGAGCGCCCTCGCCGCGCGACGTGCGCGTGTCGGCCGATGGCGCCGACGAGCTCGACGACGCGCTGCTCGACCTGGTGATGTCGCTGGTCAAGGCGCAGGCCGATGCGCTGACCGCCGACCCGAAGCTCGCCGCGCTGGCCGGCCTGCTCGGCCTGAAGAACGGCGACGCGGTGCCCGACTTCCCGATCACCGAGCTGCCCACGCGCGGCGTGCTCGCCATCGCCGACTGGGTGCGCGGCCTGCTCACGCAGACCGGCCCGCGCAGCGACTGGCTCGGCCACCTGGCGACGCTGATCGGCGGCGCCCGGGTGGGCGACACGGTCCAGTTCGATCTCGGCGACGCCACGCTCACGCTGGCAATGCGCGTGGACAGCGGGCCCAGCGGCAACGCGCGCCTCACGCCCACGCTCGGCATCGAGCTCGGCAACGACGACGCGCGCGTGGAAGCGCGCGCCGAGCTGTTCCGCATCGACCTCGTCACCGGCGCGGCATTCGCGCTGCCGAGCCTCGGCCTGTGGGCGGCCGCCGGCCGCGCGGGCAGCCCGATCCTGGACATCACCAACCCGATGCCCGCGCGGGCCGACACGCTGCGCATCGGCTTCGCGCTCGACGGCGAACGGCGGCTGAACTTCGTGCTCGCCGCCGACACCGTGACGCTGGGCGCGCACGACTACGCCACGCTCGACCTGACCTCGCCCGACGCGGTGATGGATGCGGTGGGCAACACCGTGGGCGACATCGCCAACCTGCTGCTCGGCGGCCTGGGCGATGCGCTCGGCGTGGTGCGGCAGCTGATCGGCCTGGACGCGCCGGCCGGCGTCACCGCCGTCACGCTGCCCGCGCTGATGGCCGACCCGCTGCCCGCCATCGGCGGCTACTGGCAGCAGCTCGTCACCGTGCCGGCCGCGGCGCGCAGCGTGCTCGGCGCCCTGCGCACCGCGCTGGCCGATGCCGACCAGGCGGCTGCCATCGTGCAGGGCAGCGGCACGGCCGAGCTGCCCTGGACGCTGCCGCTGGTCGGCCCGCTGCAGCTCGAAGTCTCGGCCAGCGGCCCGGTGCTGAGCATCGGCCTGGCCGCAGCCATCAGCGACGACTCGCTGGGCCAGCACTGCACCGTCGTGCAGACGCGTTTCGGCGCCACGCTCGCGCGCATCGACCTCGCGGCGCGCAGCGCCAGCCTGCTGGCCGCCGTGGAGGCCACGCTCACCGCGCGCCAGCGCGGCGTCAACCCGCCGCGCGCGCGGCTCGCACTGGCCGATGGTTTCGCCTTCAGCGCCGAGCATGTCGGCCTGCGCCTGGCCTGGTCGCCGCAGACGGGGCTGGCCGCGAACGTCAGCGCACCCTCGCTCGCGCTGGAGACCGACGATCTCGTGCTGCCGATCAGCCTGCCGGTGATCGCCGGCGACGGCAGCGTGAGCCTGCCGCCCGAAGCCTGGGACGGCGTGCAGGCGCTGGTCGGCCGGCTCGGCGCGCTGATCGGCGGCACGCTGGGCGACCTGGTGCACGCGCTCGGCTGGGTCGAACAGGTGGCGGACACCGGCAGCGCGAGACTCGATCTCGCGCGGCTGCGCCTGGCCGACATCGTCAGCTCGCCCGAGGCCGCCTTGCGCGCCTGGCTGCCGCAACTGGCGATGAGCGATCTGGGCCCGCGCGCGCTCGCGCTGCTGGCCGACCTGTTCGGTGGCGCCGGCGCGGTGCGTGGCGTGATCGCAGGCACGGGCCACCCGGACGACCCCTATCGGCTGGCCATCGCCGAGGGCCTGCCGAACATCGCGGTGTGGTTCCCGCCGGCCGGGCTGGAGCCGCGGCTGGTCGCCGCCTCGCCGGCGCTGCAGCGCTGGCGTCCGGGCCAGCCCGGCCTGGGCACGGCAGCACTGGTGGCCGCGCTGTCGGCCGAGGCCGAGGTGGCGAGCGACGTGCGCGAGCTGATCGAGGGCCGCGACCTCGCCGCCGGCCTGGACGCGATCGTGCAGCGCTGGATCGGTGGCGACGGCCGCATCGTGCCGCCCCCGGCGGCGCCCGCGGGCATCACGGTGCGGCGCACCGGCCTCGCCGCCGCACAGCTGTTCGATCAGCTCGACCTCGAAGACCTGACCGGCCGCGTGCCGACGACCACCGTCTACGTCGCGCTCGGCGCCGACGCATGGCCCGACGCGCCGGCCGATCGGCGCATCGATCTGAGCACCGCGGGCCTCGCCGCGACGATGTTCCCCGCGCCCACGGCGGCCAGCGGCGACTGGTTCATCGCGCTCGGTTCGCGCGCCGATTGCCGCGTCGGCGGCAGTGCCACCGACGGCACGCCCGAACAGGCCGCGCGGCTGGCGCGTGTGCTCGATGCGCTGGCCGGCGTGAGCAACGACATCGCGCTGGTCGCGCTGCACGGTGCCGGCCATGCCGCCCGCGTGGCGGCACAGGCGCAGGCCGCGGTGACCGATCTGGTGCTGCTGGGCACGCCGCTGTCGCCGGTGTCGCTGACGGCGCTGAGCGTGCAACCCACCGCCGACGCGCTGCGCCTGCTGCAGCGCCTGATGCCCGATGCCGATGGCGAGCCGGACGACACCGACCTTGCCCTCGGCCGCCAGCTCGTGGCTGCGCTGATGGACCTGGCCCCGCTGGCCGACCCGGCTGCCGATCTGCGGCCTGGCGTCGCGCCGGTCGAAGCGCCGCGTGCCGGCCTGACGGTGGTCGCGCAGTTCGGCGAGGTGTCGCGCAGCCAGGTCGATGCCGCGCTCACCGCGATCGTCGCCGCCGGCCTCGCGCAGCGTGCCCGCGAACGCGCCGCCACGCCGCTGCCCGAGGCCACCGGCGTGCATGCCGGGCTGCGCTGGGTGCTGCCGGAAGATGCCACCGGCACGGTGGTCATCAACGGCCGCGCCGACCTGCAGCTGTTCGCCTTCGACGAAGGCAGCGGCATCGATCTCTCGCGCGTGCTGCGCGTGCAGCTGCGCATCGGCGACCGGCTCGGCTGGCTGGCCTCGTCGCCCGAACTCGAGCTGCGCGCCGTCTCGGCCGACCTCACACTGCCGCTGGACGGCAGCTCGCCCGGCAGCGCACGCATCGTGCTTCACGACGGCCGCGTGTTCGGCCAGTCCTGGGAGGCGCTCGCCCTCGGCAACCTCGACGACGACGCCGTACCGGTGCTGCCCGAGGCGCGCGTGCTGCTCGCCGCCGCGATGCAGCGCCTCACCGCCGA
>CAZVLY010000167.1:0-9832 GCA_964628175.1 uncultured Piscinibacter sp.
GCCGTCCACCGTGTCGCCGTACAGGCAGGCGCCGACCAGCTTGTCGTCCTTGATGACGAGCTTCTTGTAGACGCCGCCGAAGGGGTCGCTCATCACGATCTCCTCGCAGTCGTCGCCGCCGGTGAAGTTGCCGGCCGAGAACAGGTCGATGCCGGTCACCTTCAGCTTGGTGCTGGTCTGGCTGCCGGTGTAGCGGCCGATGCCGAACTCGGCCAGGTGCGTCGCGCAGACCTTGCCCTGCTCGAACAGCGGCGCCACCAGGCCGTAGGCGATGCCGCGGTGCGCCGCGCATTCGCCCACCGAGTAGATGCGCGGGTCGGTGACGGTCTGCATGGTGTCGCTGACGACGATGCCGCGGTTCACGTGCAGGCCGATCTTCTCGGCCAGCTCGGTGTTCGGGCGGATGCCGGCAGCCATCACCACCAGGTCGGCGGGGATCTCGGTGCCGTCCTTGAACTGGACCTTGGTCACGCGGCCGTCGGCGCCGCCGATCAGGGCCTGCGTCTGCGCGCCGATCATGAACTTCAGGCCGCGGTCTTCCAGCGACTTCTGCAGCAGCCTGCCGGCGGTGTCGTCGAGCTGGCGCTCCATCAGCCACGGCATGATGTGCACGACCGTCACCTGCATGCCGCGCAGCATCAGGCCATTGGCGGCCTCCAGGCCGAGCAGGCCGCCGCCGATGACGACCGCGTGCCTGTACTTCGCGGCCGCGTCGATCATCGCGTTGGTGTCGGCGATGTCGCGGTAGGCGATCACGCCGTCGAGTTCCTTGCCGGGCACCGGCAGGATGAAGGGGTTGGAGCCGGTGGCCAGCAGCAGGCGGTCGTATTCCTCCTCGGTGCCGTCGGCGGCCTTGACCACGCGGCGGCGCCGGTCGACATCGACCACCTTCTTGCCCAGGTGCAGCCGGATGCCGTGCTCCTCGTACCACGACAGCGGGTTGAGCACGATCTCGTCGAGCGTCTGTTCCCCGGCGAGCACCGGGCTGAGCAGGATGCGGTTGTAGTTCGGATGCGGTTCGGCGCCGAACACGGTGACGTCGTAGAGATCGGGCGCGATCTTCAGCAGTTCCTCGAGGGTGCGGACGCCGGCCATGCCGTTGCCGACCATCACGAGCTTCATCTTCTTCATGCATGCCTCCGGGGAGCGTTCAAAGCAAAAGGGGTGCCACTGTGGGCGGCGAGAATGCCGCCATGAGCTTCGATGTCGAGATCGGCCAGGCGAGCCGGCGCGGGCAGCGCGAGGTCAACGAGGACTTCGCCGGCGCCACGCGTTCGGCGCCGCACGATCCGGTGCGCGGCGTGGTCGCGGCGATCGCCGACGGCGTGAGCGGCGGCGGGCGCGGGCTCGAGGCGGCGCAGACCAGCGTGATGGGCCTGCTGGCCGACTTCTTCGCGACACCGGCGACCTGGGAGACCAGCGTCGCGCTCGACCGCCTGCTCTGCGCGCAGAACACCTGGCTGGTGTCGCAGAACCGGCAGCGCGAGGGTGGCGCCGGCGGCGCGGCCGCATTGACGACGCTCAGCGTGCTGGTGCTGCAGGGCCAGGGCTACACCGTGGCGCATGTCGGCGACACGCGGGTCTGGCGCGTCGCGGCCGGCGAGATCCAACTGCTCACGCACGACCATGCCTACGCGCAGCCCGACCAGCGCAGCCGGCTCACGCGGGCCGTCGGCCTCGACGAGGTGCTGCACGTCGACTACCTGCAGGGCGAGGCCCGCATCGGCGACCGTTTCGTGCTGACCAGCGATGGCGTGCACGGCGTGCTCAAGCCGCGCCGCCTCGGCGAACTGGCTGCGCAGGGCAGCGCGCAGGCGGCGAGCGAGGCGATCGTCGAGGCCGCGCTCGCGCTGGGCAGCAAGGACAACGTCACCGCGCTGGTGCTGCAGGTGCTCGGCCTCGACGCAGCACGCCTGGGCGACGAGACCGCGCGCACGCGCCACCTGCCGCTGCTGCCGCGCAAGCGCGTCGGCGAGGTGGTGGACGGATTCACCATCACCGCGCTGGTGGCCGACACCGGCGTGCACCGGCTCTACCAGGCGCGCGACAACGCCACCCAGCAGCTGGTGGCGCTGAAGACGCTGCACGAGTCGCGCGCCGCCGATGCTCAGGAGCGCGCCATGCTGGCGCACGAGGCCTGGCTGTCGCAGCGTGTCACCGAACGCGACGCACGCGGTTTCGTGCGCAGCCGCGAAGTCGCGAACGCGAGTGCGCTGTACACCGTGTTCGACTGGCACGGCGGCCAGACGCTCGAGCAGCTGCTCGCGCAGCGGCGCGGTTTCGCCGTGGCCGAGGTGGTCGCTGCCGCCAGCGAGATCGTGCGCGCGCTGGGCCGCTTGCACCGCCAGGGCGTCATCCACCGCGACATCAAGCCGGGCAATCTGCACCTGGGCGACGACGGCCAGTGGCGCGTGCTCGACCTGGGCGTCGCGCTGTCCGGCCGCGAGGGCGCGGCGGCGCGCGAGCTGCATGCCGGCACGCCCAGCTTCATGAACCCCGAGCAGTGGGCCGGCGCCGCGCCGGATGCCGGCTCCGACCTCTATGCGCTCGGCGTCACGCTGTACCGCTGGCTCACCGGCCGGCTGCCGCACGGCGAGATCGAGCCCTACCAGACGGCGCGCCAGCGGCGCGATCCGCAGCCGCCCTCGCGCGTCCGTCCCGACGTGCCGATCTGGCTCGACCACCTGCTGCTCAAGGCCATCGCGCTGGACCCGAAGCAGCGCTTCGAGACCGCCGAGGAGATGCTGCTCGCGCTCGAGCGCGGCGCTTCGCGCCCGGTGAGTGCGCCCGCGGCCACGCCGCTGGTCGCGCGCGACCCGACGGCGCTGTGGAAGATCGCGCTGGGCGTGTCGCTGCTGTTCAACATGCTGCTGGTCTTCTGGCTGCTGTTCCTGCCGCACTGAGCGCATGGCGGGTCTCATCGGGTGATGGAGTAGCTGGCGGCGGCGCTGTCCGACGCGTCGGCGGGGCGGGCCCGTCCACCCTTTTCGGCCCAGGTGCGCGTCCAGCGGATCTGCACCAGGCGCAGCATCACCAGCATGGCCAGCGAGAGCACCGCGAAGGACACGAAGCCCCACAGGTAGCTGCCGGTGTGCTGCTTGGACAGGCCCATCGCATTGGGGATGAAACCGCCGCCGAGCGCGCCGATCTCGCCAATCATCGATCCCGCCACCGCGGTGGTCAGCGGCCAGCGCAGCGGCACCAGCTGGAACAGCGCACCGTTGCCCGCGCCCAGGCAGGCGAAGCAGAGCATGAACAGCAGCGTGGTGGCGGCCACCGAGGCCCCCGCCAGGCCGCACAGCACCAGCGTGGCGGCCACCGCGAGCAGCACGCCTGACAGCATGTTGATGCCGCCGACGCGGTCGGAGATGTAGCCGCCGACCACGCGCACCGCCGAACCCATCAGCGTGGCCAGCATGGTCAGCTGCCCGGCCTCGACCTTGGTGACCTTGAACTGGTCGTAGAAGTAAGTCGGCAGGAAGCTCGCCAGGCCGATGAAGCCGCCGAAGGTGACGATGTAGATCAGGCTGAAGGCCCAGCCGTCCTTCTCGAACAGGCAGGCGGTGTGCTGGCGCAGCGTCTGGTGCTCGCGGTCGGGTGGTTCCTTCGCGGCCAGCCACATCACCGCCATGGGCAGCAGCATGGTGCAGGCGGCCAGGCCGTAGACCGCCTGCCAGCCGAAGCGCATGGCCAGCGGCGGCGCGAACAGCACGGCCAGCACCGTGCCCGAGTTGCCGGCCCCGGCGATGCCCATCGCCAGGCCCTTGTACTTGGGCGGGAACCAGCCGCTGCCCAGACTGAGCGCCACGCCGAAGCTCGCGCCGGCGATGCCCAGCAGCACGCCCATGGCGAGCACCTCGTCGTAGCTGTCGACGAAGAAGAAGCCGTAGGTGAGCGCGCCGACGATCAGCGCCATCTCGACCAGCGCGGCATTCTTGCGGCCGATGTACTGCGACAGCACCCCCAGCGGGAAGCGCATCAACGCGCCCGCCAGGATCGGCACCGAGAGCATGAAGCCCTTCTGCGCCGCATCGAGATGGAAGGTCTCGCTGATGAACGGGCCCATGGCGCCGTTGAGCACCCAGATGGCGAAGCAGAAGTCGAAGTAGAGGAACGAGGCGAACAGCGTCGGCCAGTGACCCGAGGCCAGGAAGGCGCGGGTATCGGAGGACCCTCGGGGGGCGGTGCGAACGACAGTCATGACGGACTCCAGGCAGCCAGACCCCGGGCGCGCCGGGGGGACGGAGATACATCACCGCGCACTGCTGTGTGCGCGCGGCCCGCGGTATCGGTGCAGGCCGGGTGCGTCGTTACACCCGCGCTCACCGTTGCAAGCGGCGGGCCAGCCCGTGGCGAACCGACCGTGTCCGTTCGCAAGTCCTTGCTGCGGCTGAAGTTTTTCCCGCTCTTCGGCCGTGGCGACAGGCCCGGCCTTGCCCATCGCCGGGTGCCGTTCTCACCACGCTGGTGCGGTGCAGCATGGCAATTTGGTGCGATGCGGCATGGTGCCGTGCGCCGCGGGTCCACGGCTTATGCTTGCCGTCGTCCCGAACTGCCGCTGTCCATGTCCACCGTCCTGCTGATCGCTCCTGCCGACGCCCCGCCGATCGAGGCCGATCTCGCCGCGCTCGGCGTCAAGGTCGGTGCGCGCTCCGCCGCGGCGACGCTGGTGCGCGATGGCGCCCGTGCCGCTTGTGACCTGGTGCTCGCCTGGGATCCGTACCCGGCGACCGGCCTCCTGAAGGCGCTGGATGCTCTGCAGCAGCACGCGCCCCTGCCCGTGCTGCTGTTCACCAGCGACGCGCAGTCCGCCACGCTGGAGGAGGCGCTGCGCAGCGGCGTGCATGCCTACGTGGTCAACGGCTATGCGCCGAATCGGCTGCGGCCGCTGCTGCAATTGGCGCGGGCCCGCTTCGAGCGCGAGGCGGCGATGCGCAATGCGCACGACGATCTGAGCCACCGCTTCGAGGAGCGCAAGCTGGTCGACCGTGCCAAGGGCATCCTGATGCGCTCGCTGCAGATCCCGGAAGACGAGGCCTTCGGCATGCTGCGCCGCGCCTCGATGCACGAGCAGCAGCGCGTGGGCCTGGTGTCGCGGCGTGTCATCGATGCCGCGCGCGATGCCCAGGCGCTGAACCGTGCTGGGCAGTTGCGCATGCTCTCGCAGCGCCTGGTCAAACTGCACGCCTTGCGCTGTGCCGGCGTCGATGCGGTGGGCGCCGGCCGGTTGCTCGACGAATCGCTGGCGCGTGTGGCCGACAACCTCGCGCTGCTGGAGAAGGAGGTCGCGCGCGACACCTTCGGCGACCTGATCGACGCGGTGCTGCAGGCCTGGCGGCCGCTCGAGATCCTGTTGCGCCGCGGCGTCGACCCGGCCTCGCTGCCGCGCGTGGATGCCGCGGCCGACGAACTGCTGGCCGCGGCCGAGGCGCTCACCGCGGCACTCGAAGCGGCCAGCGCGCTGGCCACGCTGGCGATCGTCAACCGGGCGGGCCGCCAGCGCATGCTGTCGCAGCGGCTGGCCAAACAGGCCTTGCTCGGCACGATGTTCGACGGGCCCGCCGCGCAGGCCGCCGCCGACGAGGCGGTGCGCAGCATCCAGGCCTTCGAGGCCACGCTGCACGAACTGGAACGGTCGCCACTGAGCACGCCGCGGATCCGCGACGAGCTCGAACAGGCCGGCGCGGCCTGGCGACGCATGCTCGCGGGCCTGCACGGCGCGCACACGATGGAAGGCCGCATCGCGATCGCCAGCGAGAGCGAGACCCTGCTGGCGGCGTTCGAGAGGCTCACCGATCTGTATGGCCAGGGCGCGCAATTGCTCATCGAGCCCCACTGAGCCGAGACAGCGGGGCGCTTCGGCCCAGGGCCGGCGCCGGCCGGAGTCGCCGGGCCGTCGCTGCGGCTTGACGGGCGAAACCCCCTCAATTGGGCGGTGCGCCCCCCGCGACCAGGGCTATCATCATTTTGAAGTTAGGGGGTGGCGGCGCAGTTCGTCGAGACTCGTTCTTGCCAATCGCCCCTGCGAAGACCAAGATTGAACAAGCCATCCTGGATTGCGCGCGCACGCGCGAAAGAACATCGATGTCCGAAGCCACAACGCCGTCGTCAGTGCCGCGAGCCGAATCGGCTGTCGCGCTGATGGAGGCCTTGCGTTCGAGCGAGGGTGGCCTGGCCAGTGCGCTGCTCGAACTGATCGATCGGCTCGAACTGCCGTTCTCGATGAAGGACGCGGCCTCGGGGCAGTACCGCTATGCCAACATGCGCATGGCTGCGCTGTTCGGCACCCGACCCGAAGGCATGGTCGGCACCACGGATGCGCAATGGCTGGAGGCGAGCCAGTGGCCCCCGCTGCGCACGGCGGAAAACGCCGCGCTCGCGATGCCGCATGGCGCCCTGACGGAGCACAAGCTCGACCTGGGCGGCACGCGCCGCGAGTTCGGCGTGGCGCGGATCGCGCTGCGGCCGGCCCAGGGCGAGGGCAACCTGATCTGCAGCCTCTGGTCGGAGCTCACGGCACAGCGTCAGCGCGAGGCTCAGCTCCAGCAGGCGCTCGCGCAACTCGAGCAGCAGCAACTGGCCGCCGAGGCCCTGCGCCGCGAGACGCAGGACCAGACCCTGCGAGACAACGTCACCGGCCTGTACCAGAAGATCCACTTCGAAGACCAGCTGCGCCGGGAGGTCGACCTGTCCTCGCGCGAGCATCGCGAGTTCTCGCTGGTGTCGATCGCGCTCGATCCGCCGTCCGACGAGGTCAAGGCGATGGGCTCCGAAGCCAACACGCGCATCCTCGAGGCGCTCGGGCGGCTGTTGCGTGGCAACACGCGCGCGATGGACGCCTCGTGCCGCCTCGACAACTCACGCTTCGCCGTGCTGCTGTCGGGAGTCGGGCTGGCCACGGCGCACTCGCGCATGGAGGGCCTGCGCCGCCAATGCGCCACGCAGATCGTCGTGCTGCAGGGGCGCAACATCGGCTTCACCGTCTCGATGGGCGTAGCGAGTTTCCCGCACACCGCGCACACGCAGGACGACCTGGTCGCCGCAGCGGAAACGGCGCTCGACGAGGCGCGCAAGCGCGGCGGCAACCACGTCACGCTGGCGAGCATCCGCTTCGCGCTGGAATAGCGGCGCCCGCCGGCGCCGCGGGTTCAGCCCGTCAGGCCCTTGTAGAGCATGTACGCCGCCAGCGCGTACAGCATGAGCGCGAACAGCCGCCGCAGTTGCCGCATGTCGAGGCTGTGGGCGGCCCGCGCGCCCAGTGGCGCCGTGCTCACACTTGCCACGGCGATGCACAGCAGCGCCGGCACATAGAGGTAACCCACGGCACCGGGCAGGGCCGGCGGCAGGTTCCATCCACCGATCACGTAGCCCACCGTGCTCGCCAGCGCGATCGGAAAGCCCAGCGCCGCGCTGGTGGCCACCGCGTTGTGGATCGGCACGTTGCACCAGGCCATGAAGGGCACCGAGACGAACGCGCCGCCGGCACCGACCAGCCCGGACAGAAAGCCGATGCCCGCGCCCGCCGCGCCCTGGCCCCAGGGGCCGGGCATGCTGCGCGTCGGCGCAGGCTTGCGGTCGAGCAGCATCTGCGTGGCCGAGAAGCCGACGAACAGCGCGAACAGCACAGCCAATGCCGCGCCCTTGACCAGCGCGAAGGCGCCGGCACCGGCCAGCAGCGAGCCGATCACGATGCCCGGAGCGATGCCGCGCACCAGTTCCCAGCGCACGGCGCCCCGCTTGTGGTGGGCCCGCAGGCTCGAGATCGAGGTGAACAGGATGGTCGACATCGAGGTGGCGATCGCCATCTTCACGGCCAGCCCCGGCTCCACGCCGCGCGCCGCGACGATCATCGTGACGAAGGGCACCATCAGCATGCCGCCGCCGATGCCCAGCAGCCCGGCGAGGAATCCGGTGCAGGCACCGAGTGTGAGCAGTTCGATCAGCAGGGTGGGCGAGGGCAGCGGCATCGGCGAAGGTTCTTCCGGCCTCGCGACGGGATACGCTCCGCTCGGCAACACGTGGGGACGAAACTGGATTGTGCCCTCGATGCCTTCGCGCTATAACCGAGTCACCTGCGGTCTGGGCCAGCATCATGGCCCGCCAGCCAGCCCTGCCATCAGCCGGGTGTCCGGCCGCGAGTTACCCCGCGCCCCTTAGTTGCGCGCCGCCCGAAAGAGCGGCGGGCCCTGACTTTTTGATTCGAGGAACTTCATGTCCCGCACCCTGAAGGACTTGCTGGCGCAGGGCGCCGAATCGGCAGCCGCGGTGTCGGCGCCCGGGCGTCCGACGCTGAACCACGGCGGCTTGCGCCGGCTGATCGACACCACGCTGGCCCGCCTGAACGGCCTGGGCCTGGGCCGCAACGACCGCGTGGCGATCGTGCTCGACAACGGTCCCGAGATGGCCACCTGTTTCCTGGCCTGCGCCAACGGCGTGGCCAGCGCGCCGCTGAACCCGGCCTACCGGGCCGACGAATTCGAGTTCTACCTCTCCGATCTGAATGCCAAGGCACTGATCGTCGCGCGCGGCAGCGCTTCGCCGGCGGTGGAAGTGGCAGTGAAGCTCGGCGTGCCGATCATCGAACTCGTCAGCGATCCGGCCTCGCCGGCCGGCAGCTTCACGCTCGAGCCGCGCCAGGCTGGCGCGCCCGCGCCGGCTTCGAACGGCGGCTATGCGGCCCCGGAGGACGTGTCGATGGTGCTGCACACCTCGGGGACCACGTCGCGGCCGAAGATCGTGCCGCTGTCGCAGGGCAACCTGGCGGCTTCGGCGTCGCACATCGCGCGCACGCTGCAGTTCACGGCCAAGGACTGCGGCCTGAACATCATGCCGCTGTTCCACATCCACGGGCTGATCGCCGGTGTGCTCGCGCCGCTGTCGGCCGGCTCGCAGGTGTTCTGCACGCCGGGCTTCAACGCGCTGAAGTTCTTCGGCTGGATGGACGAGGCCAAGCCCACCTGGTACACGGCCGTGCCCACCATGCACCAGGCCATCCTCGGCCGCGCCTCGCGCAGCGCCGACGTGATCGCGCGCCACCCGCTGCGCTTCCTGCGCTCGTCGTCGTCGTCGATCCCGCCGCAGGTGATCCGCGAACTGGAAGAGGTGTTCCACGCGCCGCTGATCGAGGCCTACGGCATGACCGAGGCCACGCACCAGATGTGCTCGAACCCGCTGCCGCCGGCGTTGCGCAAACCCGGCACGGTCGGGCAGGCCGCCGGCCCCGAGGTGGCGATCATGGCCGAGGACGGCACGCTGCTGGCGCGAGGCGAGACCGGCGAGATCGTCATCCGCGGCCCGAACGTGACGGCCGGCTACGAGAGCAATCCGAAGGCCAATGCCGAGGCCTTCGTGAACGGCTGGTTCCGCACCGGTGACCAGGGCGTGATGGATGCCGAGGGCTATGTCTCGATCACCGGTCGCCTGAAGGAGATCATCAACCGCGGCGGCGAGAAGATCAGCCCGCGCGAGGTCGACGAGATCCTGATGGACCACCCCGCGGTGGCGCAGGTGGTGTGCTTCGGCATGCCGCACCCCAAGCTCGGCGAGGAGGTTGCGGCCGTGGTGGTGCTGCGCGAGGGTCAGCAGGCCACCGAACGCGAATTGCAGGAGTTCGTGGCGCAGCACGCCGCCGACTTCAAGGTGCCCAAGAAGGTGCTCTTCATGCCCGAGATCCCGAAGGGAGCCACGGGCAAGCTGCAGCGCATCGGCCTGGCCGCCAAGCTCGGCCTGGGCTGAGCCACAAGTTCCGATCACGTGGACACAAGGAGACCCCGCTTATGAAGACTGCATTTCCTCTCAAGGGCCTGCGGGCCGCGATGCTGGCGATCGCCGG
>CAZVLY010000168.1:0-9823 GCA_964628175.1 uncultured Piscinibacter sp.
CTTGGGCTCCACTCTGGGCGGCCGAATCTGCATGGACCAACCAGTGCCGCCGTGACTATGGCATCGGATATGGGGCGTCGTCGGGTGTTGTCATCGCCATGGCTTTGAGGTCTCGCCAGGCGTGCTCGCCGGCTGCTGGATCACGCTCCACCAGATGCCGCGCAAAGTCCAAGTGGTTCAGTCGATAGGGCGTCGGCTGCAGATCGAGCCGCGCGGTGCCCCGGATGTGCGACACCAGCGTCCTTGCACCCAAGGCAAAGGCCCAGGATGTGGCTCCCACGCCTTCGAGACCAACATCGGGGAAGTACAGGTTGGGTGCATCGGCGCTTCGGAAGATGCATGCGCAGCGTTTGACCAACTCTGCCATGTTGGCGATGCCCGCGATGCGGGGATCGGCAAAGTACCCCAGGTCTGTGCTGTAGCCCGTACCCCACAGCACGACATCCGCTGCGATGCGGTGGCCGTCCGCCAGCACGACCTCAGAGCCTTCGATGGCCGCCACGGTACCGTGCAAGCGTTCAATGTCGAGGAAATGGGTCAGCATGCGCGCTCGACCGGGGACCAACTGATCGGTTCGCAGATCGAGCGGCTGCGCGGGCCTGATGGCCTGGAGCCCGAACTTCGCATAGCGCGCTTCCAGATCGGCGTTGATCATGGCGTTCTGCTGTTCGATGCTGATCCCGCTTGCCTGCATCTTGGCCAATGGTCTGATGCTTCCCGCGATCGCCTTGGGTTTGCCGGTCGGCGTGAACCAGCGCAGCCCGCGGTGGACCCAGAGCACTCGCCGTGCCCCATGCTCGATGCACAGGTCCAGCAGGTCCAACGACGAAGCACCGCCTCCGACCACCATGACGGCGCGGCCGGCAAGATCCGCCGGGCTCCTGAGCGCGCTGGAGTGACATTCCGTGAGCTTTACGCTTTGCCTGTGAACGCCGGGCACGATCGGTTTGTTGTGTGCGCCTGTGGCGGCCACCAGGTGCCTCGCGCGCACCGTGCCTTGGGGCGTGGTCAATTCCCAGTTCGTGCCATCGTGGCGTGCCAGATGAACGGGCGTGTCGAGCCGGATGTCGGGCGCCAGACCGAAGGTGTGCACCCAGGCCTCGATGTTCGCGAGGATGTTGGGCTGCGTCGGCCCTGCAATGGGCACATCGCCCACCGTCCAGTCAGCTGGGCAGATCTGGATGTCCTGCCAAGCCGGCAGGGTTCGCCACAGGCCACCCACCGCTTCGCGCCCTTCAAGGAGTTGCACCTGCAGCCCCGCCTTGCGCGCGTAGTGGAGATGGATGACACCGGCGATACCGCCGCCGATGATGGCCAGATCGAGCAAGGCTTCTGATGACATGTGCGCTCCATGTCAAGGACGGAGTGAACGGAACAATTCGCCGTCCCCCCTGTGGATCCACAATGTAACCGGTGCCCGTTCGGCGTTGCCGGTTGGCCGACTGCAAGTTCGAGACTGGTGGCGCTCTTCGGGGTGGTTGCTGCGGCCCCGATCGATCCTGTTGCCATCTGGCGTCCCCCATTCAGCATTGCATGGGCATTGTTGCCACCGATGGCTCGGGGCGAACGTCCGATCCACGGGCATCGAATGACTGCTTGCCGTTCTGCGCAAATGCGACGATGGCCTCGCTCATGATCTCGTCGGTCATCGGGATACTGCGAGCGACACCTGCCGCGTCGTCGCCTTAGCCAGCATCCAAGTCGACCGTGGATCTTTGCCCACAAGATCGAGCACGGACTGCAGCGGTACACCTGTCCACTCGTTGGTGCTGATCAGTCCATACATGTTCTGCACGGTCAACCATCGCGCGATCACCGCTGGTCGACCTGTGTGATGCCGGCGCTTGCCCCGCCTATTGCTCCAAGCCGAATCCAAGCGACTTGGCGCGCTGATGTATCTTGCGCTTGCCGAAAGTCACGAGGCGAATCGCATGCTGCACGACCCTTGGCTAAGCCGCTGGCTACAGACCATCGAGAAGTCCGCCAAGGGGCTGCCCGTGATGGAGATCGGATGCGGAACCGGCGACGACACCTCCACCCTCGTCAAGGCGGGCTTCCCGGTGGTCGCCTTCGACATCTCATCTGCGTCGGTGGCCGCCACGCGCGTCCGTGCCCCCGAAGCTCGGGTGTCGTGCCAGGATGTGCGAGCCCCTTTTCCACTCGGCGACGGTGAAGCCGGCGCGATCGTGGCCAGCCTGACGCTCCACTACTTCCCCTGGTCCGAGACACTGGAACTCGTCCGCAGGGTGAGGCGGACGCTCGCGCCCGACGGCATGTTTCTCTGCCGGCTGAACTCGACCGAAGACAAGCACTTCGGGGCGAGCGGTCATCCCGACATCGAGCCCAACTACTTCCTGGTCGACGGTCAACCCAAGCGCTTCTTCGACCGGCCGGGTGTGGACGCGTTGTTCGACAGCGGCTGGGTCATGCTGTCGACCGAACATCAGACAACCAGGAAGTACGTCCGCTCCAAAGCACTCTGGGCGATCGTGGCACGGAAGGCCCCTGCGTAGTCATCGGGCGGCATCTGACCTGCTGGCCCGACTGAGCGAAGACACATTCCCATCCTGCGCCTCGAGCGCTTGCAACCACTCGGCTGCCGCTTCGAACTGCAGTTCGCTGAAGACCCGAACCCCTGCGCTCTCCAGCAAAGCGGCCGTAACCCCCGGTCCGTGAACCCAGGTCGCGCTGAACGTGCCGTCGTGGATGTGGTTGGAGCCACAGGAAGGGCTGCCCTCCTTGAGCACCGCAATGCGGATGCCCTTGGCTTGTGCCTGCTCGAGCGTGTACCGGGCTCCGGAGACGAACTCGGCGGAGAGATCGTTCGCCACCGGGTCGACGACCTTGGCGAGACCCGCCAGCACGGCAGCACCGCCCGCGCCGCCGGCGATTTCAGCCGGCGGGCGGGGCACCGGCAACCCTCCCGCGACCTCCGGGCACACGGCGACAACCCTTCCTTCCGCCAGCCAGCGCTGCAAGATCTCGCTTGCGGAGCGCTTGTGGGCGCCGTCGTAGCGGACTGGGCTGCCAATGAGGCAGGAACTGACGAGAACGAGTTCCAGTTTCACTCCCTGTCGTCAGAGACGACGGACGGTGGCCTGACATCCATTGCCGACGGTCGACCGACGAGCTCGGACCCGGGCTAAGCCGGGCGCGGCAGCCGGCCGTTTCGTCCGGCATGTGAGGCCGCCATGGCCTCGAGCAGCTTCCGCGCAGCGGCGACCTGGCGCATTCCGAGCCGTTGCACCAGCGCCTGCTCGTACTTGTCGTGAAAGGACCGCGCCCGACTCAACGCGGCGCGGCCGCGATCGGTGAGTTCCAGCCGCTTGACGCGTCGGTCGTCCGCGTCGGCGCTCCGCGCCACGTAGCCCTTGGCCACCATGTCGTCGACGACCTTCAGCGCCCCGGGCGAGCTCATGCCAAGCTGCACGGCCAGTTCGCTCAGGTTGCACGGCGCTTGCGCCAGCAGGCGGAAGACGTATCCGAACGAGGTGCCGATGTCGTCGAAGCCGTCCGCGGCGAGGTCGGCGTCGAGGGCCTCCTTGAACGCCACGAAGGCCACGTTCAGCAGCACACCAAAGTCGAGCGGTTCAGGGCTTGACATCGTTAGCCTTGGTTAATAAACTACGGTTAATCATACAGGAGAGCCTTCATGCCCATGCTGTTTCGTAGCGAGGCCCCGACCTTCAGTCTGCCTGGCATCTGCTTCACGACCTTGTCGTCCCCGCGCCGCGGTGCCCGCGAAAACGCCGTCTGGGAAGTCACGGTCGATCCGGGCGTCGCCGGCTCGCCCCATCGCCTGACGCGCGAAGAGACCTTCGTCGCCCTCGAAGGCAGTGCCGTCGTCGAAGTCGACGGCCAGCGTCATGAACTTGCGGCGGGCAGCGCGCTCGTCGTCGACGCAGGCCAGACGCTGTCCTTGTCGAACGCCGGGCCGCACCCGTTTCGCGCGCTGGCTGTGTTCCCCGTCGGCGGGCAGGCAGTGATCGGGGACGGGCCGGCGTTCACGCCCCCCTGGGCGGCTTGACTCATACGCGCCGATCTGCCCGAGTCTGCCCCCGACGCGCCGCATCTCGATGCCCTCGACAGGCTGGTTCGCGCGCGCTGAGCGCCAGACGCAGCCACCGCCCCGCCCATCGCCAGCATGACAGCCTGCGCCGATCACTACGAGCACCACCTCGCTCCCGTCTACCTCTGGATGGCTGGTGGGCCGCAAGCTGCGTTGCAGGCGGGTCGGGCCGAGATCGAGGCACTGGCGTTGCCGCTTGGGCCAGGCTCCTGCGTCGTCGACCTGGGTGCCGGATTCGGCATGCACGCCATTCCGATGGCGCAGGCAGGCGCGTCCGTCGTTGCGATCGACTCGTCGCCCTTGCTGCTGCGGACTCTGGACGAACTGCGTGGGGCGACGCCAGTCCGGGGGATCTGCGATGACCTGCTCGCGTTCCCGATTCACCTGACAGAAGCGCCCGACGCGATCCTGTGCATGGGCGACACCATCACCCACCTGCCGGATGCCGGCGCCGTCGCGTCACTGGTCCAGAGCGCCGCGGCCATGCTGAGACGCGGTGGATCCTTCGTGGTCTCCTTGCGCGACTACTCCGAGCCCTTGCTCGGCGACCGGCGCGTCATTCCGGTTCGCGGCGACGACTTGCGCCTGCTCAACTGTTTTCTGGAATACCAGGCTGCAAGCGTCCTCGTGCACGACATCCTGCACGAGCGGACTGCCGATGGCTGGAACACGCGCGTGAGCCATTACCGCAAGTTGCGCCTGGCTACTGGCCATCTGCTTGCGCTGATGGAGTCGGCGGGGTTCGACGCGACCAGAGAAGCCGGCGTTCGTGGGCTGGTGCGGCTGGTCGCCACCCGGCGCTGAGTTCCACCCCTGTGACTTTCGAGGGTTGAATGACGCGTCTGCGACGTCGAGTCCCAATCGGCCACAGTCTCACTCGGGTCGAGAAGTCGGGCTCGCGTCCGCGATGAGAGGGCGTTCAGAACGCGCAAGCCTGAATGGCAACCTTCGGCGCTGACCACGATCAGGCGATCCCGGCCAGGAGCAGTCATTCGAGCTGGTGCGCTGAACCAAATACTCAAGCGACCCAGCACCCGCGCATTGGCCGCGATGGTCAGAAGTCATGTCGCAGCCCCACCTCGAAAGCGGTCGACTTCTGGCCGCCAAAGTAGTTGGCGGCCGTGGTCGTGGCGCTGATTGCGGGGCCGCCGGGGACGGCGAAGACAGCCGTGCCCTTGTTGTCGACACGAGCGACGTGGCCGTACAGGGCTGTGCGCTTGGAGAAGTTGTAGACATACCCGGCGCCGATCAGCGTCGCGTCGTTGGCGCTCTGCGCGGCTGTCGTGCCGGTCTGGTCTGCGCGCAGGTAGGTCAGCTTGACGGCGCCGGCGCCGGCGGGCATCACCGCACCGAGCTGGGTGTTCACCGTCTTGTCGAGGCCGAAGGCCCAGCGGCGCTGTGCCACGTCGAGCTTGGCGATGCCGAAGTCGTAGGACAGCCCCAGCACCTGGTCCTTGAAGCTCTGGTTGCCCGTCGCGTTCTTCGTGGTGAACTGGGCCGCGGCGAGGTTGAAGCCGGCGCCGCTCCAACCCAGGCGGAAGCCGTTGCCCTTGGTGAAGCCGTTCGCGGTCGTGCCGCCTTCCCCGGCCGAGACGATCAGGGCGCCGTAGACGCCGCCGAGGCCAGACGGAAGGAAGTATTCCACCGCATTGCTGACGCGCAGTGTCGGATTCGCGGCCTGGGTCTCCGGCGCTGTGCCAAACGCCTGTCCGAGCGCGCGGTTGGCAGACAGCGATCGGAACGTGTTGGCACTGGCGATACCCAAGGTGGTGAAGGGATCAAAGCCGCTCCACACCAGGTGTGTCGGCACCCAGTCGCGGCCGAGACGGATCTCGCCCAGCCTCGTGTTTGAAACGCTGACCGTGGACCGGCGGTCCCAGAACTGCCCGGCGGGAGCACTTGCCCCCGCTGCGCCGGTGTCGCCCAGGATCGTGCCGTCCAGATAAAAGCCGGCACTCATGCCTCCGCCGAGGTCCTCGACACCCCGGATCACGAGCTTGCTCGTGGAGTTCGCCCCGCTGGCTTCAGATTTCACTGAGCCGACCGAGCCGTTGCGGACCTGCCGCAGCCCGAGGTCCATGGTTCCGCCGATGGTGACCGACGACTGCGCATTCGCGGGCGCGCACGCGGCACAGCAGACCAGACCCAGGCTCGCTGCACACAACGATCTTTTCATGATGTCTCCTTGCTTTTCGATGGCGTCGCCGACGCCGGATGGAAGATGGGAGCGAACGCCCCCCGACGGCGGCAGCTGCCGCCGTCGGCTCCCGGCCCGGCGGCCGGACGGGGGTGTGGGGATGGCCTACTCGGGCCTGAAGCCGGCGCTCTTGAGCAGTTCGGCGCCTTGCGCGATATCGCTCGCGATGTAGCGTTTGAACTGCTCGCTGGACTCCGTCACCGGTTCGATGCCCAGGCTGGCGAACGCACCTGACCTGGACAGTTCAGCGACCGCGGTGTTGATGGCGCCGTTGAGCGTCGCGATGCGGTCGGCCGGCGTGTCCTTCGGCGCCCACACGCCGTACCACGACACGTAGGAGAAGCCGGCAATGCCGGCCTCCTGAACCGTCGGAACGTCGGGGGCCAGCGCACTGCGCTTCTTCGACGTGATGGCGATGGGCTTGACTCTGCCGCTCTTGGTCAGCGGCAGGAGCGAGATCATCGAGTCCATCAGCAGATTGACGTGGCCGCCACCCACATCCACCAGCGCCGGCTGAGTGCCCTTGTAGGGAACGTAGGTGAACTTCACGCCGCCCTGCTTGGCCAGCAGCACCGTCGCGAGGTGGCTCGGCGCGCCGGCGGCGGGGATGGCGGCCATCCACTTCTCAGGCTCCTGCTTCGCGGCCGCCAGCACGTCGGCAAGCTTCTGCTGCGGCAACTGCGGCGAGATCACGAGCATGCGCTGCGCCTCACCGACGCGTGCCACCGGCGCGAAGTCGGTCGCCGGGTCATACGGGGCATTGGCCAGCACTTGCCTGGCGAGCACGTGGGTCGCCGCGGAGACCAGCAGGGTATAGCCGTCACCCGTCGCAGCTTTCACCGCGCTGCCACCGATGGTGCCGCTGGCACCGGCCTTGTTGTCGACGATCACGGTCATGCCGAGCTGCTTGCGCAATTGCTCGCCGAGCAGTCGCGCCGCGTTGTCGACGCCGCCGCCGGCCGCGAACGGCACCACGATGCGCAGCGTCTGGGTCTTGTCCGGGAACGTCGCTGCCTTGACGGGCGCGCAGCCGCAGCCCGCCGCCAGTGCCGTGGCCGCGACGAGGATCTTGATGAGTTTCATGGGTGCATTCCTGGAAGACAGGTGGCAACGCCGACGATCACGCTGATCAGCATCGATCGTGGCGCCACCGGCCGGCACCCATCCCGGCGCAGTGGCGCCGGGATGGGTGCGGCGGGGCTTACGCGACCTTGGCGAGACCGGCCGCGCGCACGGCGTCGGCGATCTCCTTGTCCGCGCCTTCGGCCAGCGGCAGCAGCGGCGAACGCACCGCAGCGTGTTCGAGGATGCCACGCGCCACCAGGGCCCACTTCAGCGCGACCGACAGCAGGCGGTCGTGCAGCTCGCGGGCCTTCTTGTAGTCCTTGGCCTTGCCGGCGGCGATCATCTCGACCAGCAGTTCCGGCGCGATGCAGCCGTACCCGACGAGGGCGCCGTCCACATCGAACATCGTGTGCAGCAGGTACTCGTCGTGGCAAGTCAGGATCTGCAGGTCCGGGCGCTCCTTGCGGATCACCGGGATCTCGCGGTCCCAGCGCTTCATGTTGCGCACGCCGTTCTTCATCGCGAAGACGCCGGGCATTGCCGCGATCTCCAACTGCGTCTCCAGGTCGTAGGTGCACTTGGTCGCGTCGGGGTACTGGAACAGGATCAGCGGCAGGCCACTGGCTTCGTAGATGGCCTTGTACTTGTCCTGCGGGGCGCCCTTCTGGTAGCCGAAGCGCAGCCAGCCGTGCGAGGGGTACACCAGGCCGGCCTTGGCGCCGGCCTTGACCGCGCGCTTGGCCTCCTCGGCCGCGACCTGCGTGCCTTCGAGCGTGATGCCGGCGATGATGGGGATGCGGTCGCCGACGGACTCGCGGAAGGCTTCGATGACCTTGAACTGCTCATCGCGCTCGAGGAACGTGCCTTCGCCGGCGTGACCGAGTACTGTGAGGCTCTTGACGCCGGACACGCTGGCGAGCCAGCTGCCCAGGCGCTGGATTGCCGCGTAGTCAACGGCGCCGTCGCGGGTGAAGGGAGTGACCGGGGCGGGGTTGAGGCCGCGCATGTCGAAACCGGACTTGCTCATGAGGTGTCTCCTGACTGTGAGTGGTGAGCGGTGGGTGAGTGGCTTCACTCTAGGCACCGCGGCCTTCTGCCGCTAGATAGACTTCGCGGCATTCAGACTTGCCTGATTCGGCAAATCTCTTCAGCGGAGTCGCCACATGAACGTGTCCACCGTCAAGCTGTTTCTGGAAGTGGCCGAAGCGGGCAGCCTCAGCAAGGTCGCCGCACGTCGTCAGACCGTGCAGTCGCACATCAGTCGCCAGGTCACCGAGTTCGAGAGCCAGTGCGGCGGCCGCCTGTTTCGCCGCACCGGCCGCGGCGTGGAACTGACAGAACTCGGCTCGCGCGCCGCGGCGAAACTGCGCGCGTGGCTGCAGGACACGGAGCAGCTGACGCAGGAGCTGCGTTCCGAGTCGGGCCAGATCATGGGCGAGGTGCGCCTGGGCATCATTCCGTCGGCGGCCCACCCGCTGGTGACGCGGCTGTTCGCGGAGCTTCAGACCCATCACCCTGCCGTGCGCCTGAACATCGCGGAAGCGCAGGGCGCCGAGCTCGACGCGATGCTGGATGCCGGCGCAGTGGACCTGGCCATCCTGTTCCGGTTCAGCAGGCCGAGCGGAAGCGACGAGCGCCTGCTCAGCGTGGCGAACACCTACCTGGTGTCGGCGCCCGGTGATCCGCTGACGCGCGCAGAGACGCTCAACTTCGCGCGCCTGAAGGGTCTGCGGCTCGTGCTGCCGCGCCGGCCCAGCCACTGGCGCAACGCGCTCGATGAAACCGCGCGCAGCCTGGGGTTCAAGCTCGATGCGGTCGCCGAGGCAGACTCACTGACCGTGCAGAAGGAACTGGTGGCTCGCACCGGGGGGCTGTACTCGGTGCTCGGCCCCTACTCGTTTGCCGCCGACTTGCGCAGCGGGCGTCTCCAGGCAACGCGACTCGTGCGGCCTGACCTGTGCCGGCACGTCACCCTGTCGTTTCCAAAGCACGGCAAGCAGTCGCCGGCGAGCAGGGCTGTTGCCCACACGGTCGAGCAGCTCGTGAGGTCCTGGGGGAATCAGCTCACGGAACCTTGACAAATGGGGTGTTCATGCTGCCTCGGGAGTCCGGTATCCGCGGCGGGAGTGTTCCGCTGTGGGTCGGGACTGCGTGTTCGAGCGGTCGAGAAGCGGTCGCCGACACGGCGTGAAACATCTCGTATGGGCCATTCGCTGCGAAGCGGCATTCCGGTCGTGAGCCCGTCTGTACAGGTATCCAAAGGGCGCCGCCAGCGATTGCGCTGGTCAATGGCGCTCTATTGCTGGATTGACCCCGAGGCACATGCTCCACCGGACCGCTCCGGGTGTCGACAGTGATGGCACCGCGCCCCTCGTGCAGGTGTGCATAGAGCATCTGGGGCGGGGTAGTCCCGATCCCTGCTGCCGACGCATGACTAGCGCTGAAGCATCGAGTGCCGAGTGATCTTCGGCGCGTGATGCCGTGCACTTTTC
>CAZVLY010000169.1:0-9799 GCA_964628175.1 uncultured Piscinibacter sp.
GCCGAAATGTTCGTTGACCTGGTTGAAGGTGTTGCCCAGCAGGTCACGCGTTTCCAGGTCGATCTTGTGGATGGCGTCCTCGAGCGTGTTGATCGCCTCGGAGAGGTCGGCGTTCTGCGCGTCGAGGAAGGTCTTGCGTTCGCGCGCGGACGTCAGTTCGTCGAGCGCGGCGAGGTTCACGGCCCCCAGCGCGTTGATCTCGCGGTTGATGCGGTCGATCTCGCCCTGCAGCCCGTAGAGCTTGACGCCACCCGCCTCGATGCCGGCCGACAGCGCCTCGAAGTCGACGTTGGCCGCGACCAGCTGGTCGAGGTACTGCGCGCCACCGAGCTGCGCGGCCTGTTCCTCGAGCTGCAGCTTGGTGATGCGATCGCGCAGCGGCTGCAGGCTCTGCTCGTGCGTGAGGCGCTGCTCTTCCGAGCGGCGCATGCGCAGCGTCAGGTCGTCGTACTCGCTGCGCTTGGCACCGAGCGCGGCCTCGCGCTCCAGCTTCAGCGCCAGCGCGGTCTGCAGCCCGGCCTGCGCGGCGGCATCGGTGAGCCGCTCCAGCTCGTCGGTCAGCTGCTGGGCCGAGGATTCGTTGGCTGCGACCTGCTGCACCGCCGTCTCGATGCTGCGCTGCAGCTCGCCGCGCCGCGCCGCCAGCGAGCGCGCGTGGAACTGCGCCTCCTGCGACTGCCGCTCCAGTGCGCGCAGCTGCTCGCGCGCCTCGGCCAGCCTGCGCTCGGCGGCGATCACGCCCTCGTCGAGCTCGGCATGCCGTTCCTGCGTGGTGGCGAGCTGCATGTCCAGCTCCTCGAACTTCGCCTCGCCCGTCGTGCGGCGCTCGTCCAGCTCCTCGAGCTGGCCATCGAGTTCGGCGAGTTCCTCGTCGAGCTGGGCGCGCCGGCTGCTCGTCTGCTCGGCCAGCTGCGACAGGCGCAGCAGCTCGACTTGCAGCTGGTGCGCGCGCGTCTGCGCCTCGGTGGCATCGCGGCGCACCGTCAGCAGGCGCTGCGAGGCCTCGGTGTAGGCCGCCTCGGCACGCACCAGCGCGCTGCGCGATTCGTCGGCGATCAGCGTCTGCGCGCGCAGCTGGCGCTCCAGGTTCTCGATCTCCTGCGCGCGGGCCAGCATGCCGGCCTGCTCGGAGTCGGGCGCGTAGAAGGCCACGGCGAACTGGCTGACCTGGTGGCCCTCGCGGGTCATGATGATCTCGCCGTGCGTCAGCTTGCTGCGCGCCGCCAGCGCCTCGTCGATGCTGGTGGCGGTGTAGACGCCCTCGAGCCAGTCGTTGAGCAGCGCCTTCAGGCCGGCGTCCCCCAGGCGCAGCAGGTCGCTCAGGCGCGGCAGCGTCTGGTGCGTGTTGGCGATGGCGGCCTGCGGCGGCGTGTAGAAGGCCAGCTTGGCCGGCGGCGCGGCGTCGGCAAAGGCGCGCACCGTCTCGATGCGGCCCACCTCGAGTGCGTTCAGGCGCTCGCGCAGCGCCGACTCCAGCGCCGTTTCCCAGCCGGCCTCGATGTGTACCTTGGTCCACAGGCCCTGCAGGCCGTCCAGGCCGTGGCGCGCCAGCCAGGGCTTGAGCTTGCCCTCGGTCTGCACCTTCTCCTGCAGCGCACGCAGTGCGTCCAGGCGGGCGCTCAGGTCGGCGTGCTTGCCACTCTCGGCATTGACCTGCTCCTGCTTCGCGCGGCGCTCCTCGTCGAGCGCGGGCACCTGCTCGCCCAGCTCGTGCAGGCGCGCATCGGCCAGGCCCTGCGCCTCTTCGGCGGCGGCGAACTGCAGCTTGAGCTCACCCAGTCGCTGCATGTCGGGCGAGGCGAGCTGCTGCTTCTCGGCCGCCAGGCGGTCGCGGCGCGCATTGAACTGGCGGCGCTGCTCGTCGATGTTGCGGCTCTCGGCGGCGAGCAGCTGGATCTGCTGCTGGACCTGCGCCACCACGTTGCGCTGCTCGTTGCTCTTGCCCTGCGCGGCGCGCACCGCGTCTTCCAGCGACGGCAGGTTGCCGGACTGCTCCTCCGCCTGCGCGGCCAGCACCTCGCCCTGCTCCTCGGCGGCGGCGATCTGCTCGGCGATCTGGCCGAGTTCGTCCTCGGCCTGCTGTCTGCGCTCGGCCCACTGCTCGCTCTGCAGCTTCAGCTCGACCAGGCGCTGCTCGACGCGCGCACGGCCCTCGACCACGTAGCGGATGCGCTCCTCCAGCCGGCTCACCTCGAGCGCGGCCTCGGCCAGCAGGCCTTGCGCGCCGTGCAGCTCGTCGCTGGCGGCGTAGTGCGCCTGGCGGATCGTCTCCAGCTCGGCCTCGCCATGGCGCAGCTCGGCCATGCGCGCCTCGAGCGCGTTGGTGGCCTCGAGCACGGCCTTCTTGACGCGCTCTTCCTCGCTGGCGGCGTCGCGGTGCTTGAGGAACCAGAGCTGGTGCAGCTTGAGCTCGCCGCTTTGCTGCAGGCCGCGGTACTGCTGGGCCACCTCGGCCTGCTTCTCCAGCTTGTCGAGGTTGGCGTTGAGCTCGCGCAGGATGTCTTCCACCCGCACCAGGTTCTCGCGCGTGTCCTTGAGCCGGTTCTCGGTCTCGCGGCGGCGCTCCTTGTACTTGGAGACGCCGGCGGCCTCTTCGAGGAACAGGCGCAGTTCCTCGGGCTTGGATTCGATGATGCGGCTGATCGTGCCCTGGCCGATGATGGCGTAGGCGCGCGGGCCCAGGCCGGTGCCCAGGAACACGTCCTGCACGTCGCGGCGGCGCACCGGCTGGTTGTTGATGTAGTAGCTGCTGGTGCCGTCGCGCGTCAGCACGCGCTTGACGGCGATCTCGGTGAACTGGTTCCACTGGCCGCCGGCGCGCGCGTCGGCGTTGTCGAAGATCAGTTCCACGCTGGCGCGGCTGGCCGGCTTGCGGTTGCCCGAGCCGTTGAAGATCACGTCCTGCATGGACTCGCCGCGCAGTTCGCTCGCCTTGCTCTCGCCCAGCACCCAGCGCACGGCGTCCATGATGTTGGACTTGCCGCAGCCGTTGGGGCCCACCACGCCGACCAGTTGCCCGGGCAACTGGAAGTTGGTGGGCTCGGCAAACGACTTGAAGCCGGAGAGCTTGATGGAGTTCAGGCGCATGGGAGAGCGGGGACTGTGACCTGGCTCGAGGGCCCACGGGCCTTTGCCAAGTCCTTGATTCATATGAGAAAACCCGCGCTGGCGCGGGCTCTCTTCGGGGCGGGATGATACCATCGCGCCCCCGCCGAAACCCTCTCCAGACGTGACCGCCATGGCCAAGAAAGCTGCCAGCCCGAGCGCGCCCAAGCAGCGCCCGATGCCACCCAACCCGCCGACCGCGCCGAGCAAGGAACTGCATGTGTTCCCGAACCCGGCACCGGGGCGAGACTACGTCATCCAGTTCCAGGTGCCCGAATTCACCTGCCATTGCCCGCTGACGGGCCAGCCCGACTTCGCCCACTTCACGATCGACATGATCGCGGACGAACTCTGCGTCGAGCTCAAGAGCCTGAAGATGTACTTCTGGAGCTACCGCAACGAGGGCGCGTTCCACGAGAAGGTGACCAACACCATCCTCGACGACATCGTGAAGGCCACGCAGCCGCGCTTCATCCGCATCACCGCCAAGTGGTACGTGCGCGGCGGCATCTACACCAACGTGGTGGCCGAGCACCGCAAGAAGGGCTGGAAGCCGCAGCCGCGCGTCGAGCTGCCGGCGCACGCCGCGCAGACCGGGATGCTCTGAGCGTGCAACGGATAATCCACCGATGAATCCGCTGCTGGCGCGCCTGCACCCCTACCCCTTCGAACGCCTGCGCGCGCTGACGCGCGAGATCACGCCCAACCCGGCCTTCAAGCCGATCGGCCTGGGCATCGGCGAGCCCAAGCATGCGACGCCGGAACTCATCAGGCGCGCGCTGAGCGACAACCTGCAGGGCCTGGCCAGCTACCCCGCCACCGCCGGCGAACCGGCACTGCGCGAGGCCTGCGCCGCCTGGGTGCAGCGTCGCTACGGCGTCACGCTCGACGCCAGCACGCAGGTGCTGCCGGTCAACGGCTCGCGCGAGGCCCTGTTCGCGCTGGCGCAGACGGTGATCGACCCGACGCAGCCGGGCGCCACCGTGGTCTGCCCGAATCCCTTCTACCAGATCTACGAGGGCGCGGCCCTGCTCGCCGGCGCGCAGACCGCCTTCGTCAACAGCGACCCGGCGCGCAACTTCGCGGCCGATTGGGCGAGCGTGCCCGAGGCCGTGTGGGCGCGCACCCAGCTGCTCTACGTCTGTTCGCCGGGCAACCCGACCGGCGCGGTGATGCCGCTGGCCGAATGGAAGAAGCTCTTCGAGCTGAGCGACCGCCATGGCTTCGTCATCGCCTCCGACGAGTGCTACTCCGAGATCTACTTCCGCGACGAGCCGCCGCTGGGTTCGCTGGAGGCGGCCCTGCAGCTCGGCCGCAAGGACTTCCGCAAGCTCATCGCGCTGACGAGCCTGTCGAAGCGCTCCAACGTGCCGGGCATGCGCTCGGGCTTCGTGGCCGGCGACGCGACGATCCTGAAGCAGTTCCTGCTCTACCGCACCTACCACGGCAGCGCGATGAGCCCGGTGGTGCAGTCGGCCAGCATCGCCGCCTGGAACGACGAGGCGCACGTGGTCGACAACCGCAACCTGTACCGCGCCAAGTTCGCCCAGGTCACGCCGCTGCTGGCTGGCGTGATGGATGTCGCGTTGCCCGACGCCGGCTTCTACCTCTGGGCGCGCGTGGCCGGCGGCGACGACGTAGCCTTCGCGCTGGACCTGCTGGCTCAATACAATGTGGCGGTGCTGCCGGGCAGCCTGCTGGCGCGCGAGTCCGGCGGCGTCAACCCCGGCGCCGGCCGCGTGCGCATGGCGCTGGTCGCCGGGGTCGACGAATGTGTCGAAGCCGCCCAGCGCATCGTTTCCTTCATCCAATCCCGCTGACCCATGAGCCAAGACCTGCAAGCCACCATCGACCTCGCCTGGGAAGGCCGCGCCAGCCTGACCGCCGCCAACAGCCCGCAAGTGCGCGAGGCGGTCGAGCAGGTGATCGCCGACCTCAACGCCGGCCGCCTGCGCGTGGCCGAGCGCCAGGGCGTGGGCCAGTGGACCGTCAACCAGTGGGTGAAGAAGGCGGTGCTGCTGAGCTTCCGCCTCAACGACAACCACGTGATGCGGGCCGGCGACCTGAGCTTCTTCGACAAGGTCGACACCAAGTTCACCCATGTGAGCGACGACGCGATGCGCGAGACCGGCATCCGCGTGGTGCCGCCGGCCGTGGCACGCCGCGGCTCCTTCCTGGCGAAGAACGTCATCCTGATGCCCAGCTTCGTGAACATCGGCGCCTACGTCGACGAGGGCACGATGGTCGACACCTGGGCCACGGTCGGCTCCTGCGCGCAGATCGGCAAGAACGTGCACCTGTCGGGCGGCGTCGGCATCGGCGGCGTGCTCGAGCCGCTGCAGGCCAACCCGACCATCATCGAGGACAACTGCTTCATCGGTGCGCGCTCCGAGGTGGTGGAAGGCGTGATCGTCGAGGAGAACTCGGTGATCTCGATGGGCGTGTTCATCGGCCAGAGCACCAAGATCTACGACCGCGCGACCGGCGAAGTGACTTACGGCCGCGTGCCTTCGGGCTCGGTGGTGGTCAGCGGCAGCCTGCCCAGCGCCGACGGCACCTACAGCCTGAACTGCGCGGTGATCGTCAAGCGTGTCGATGCGCAGACGCGCTCCAAGACCAGCATCAACGACCTGCTGCGCGCCTGATCGACGGCCACGACCAATCAACTCGAGGGGGATTCGCATGAGCTCTGCTGGCGGAAACATGGAACGCGTGCTGCGGCTGATGGCCGAGAAGAACGCGTCCGACGTGTACCTGTCGGCCAACTCGCCGATCCTCATCAAGATCAACGGCCAGCTGCTGCAGCTGTCGGACCAGCCGCTCACGCACGCGCAGCCGCGCCAGCTGCTCGCCGAGTTGCTCACACCCACGCAGCTCGAGGAGCTCGAAGACAGCGGCGAGCTGAACATGAGCGTGGGCATCGCCGGCGTCGGCAGCTTCCGCCTCTCGGCGTTCCGCCAGCGCGGCTCGATCGCGGCGGTGTTCCGCTGCATTCCGGTGGTGATCCCGACGCTGGAGAGCCTGAACGTCCCGACCATCCTCAACAACCTGATCCTCGAGAAGCGCGGCCTGATCCTGATGGTGGGCGCCACCGGCACCGGCAAGAGCACCACGCTCGCGTCGATGCTCGAGCAGCGCAACCAGCAGCTGGCCGGGCACATCCTCACCATCGAGGACCCGATCGAGTTCCTGTTCACCAACAAGAAGTCGGTGGTCAACCAGCGCGAGGTGGGCCGCGACACGCAGTCGCTGCAGGTCGGCCTGAAGAACGCGCTGCGCCAGGCGCCGGACTGCATCATGATCGGCGAGATCCGCGACCGCGAGACCATGACCTCGGCGATCTCGTACGCGCTGTCGGGCCACCTGGTGCTGTCGACGCTGCACGCCAACAACAGCTACCACGCGCTCGGCCGGATCCTCTCGTTCTATTCGCCGGAGTCCCGCCCCGCCCTGCTGGCCGACCTGGCTGCCGGCCTGAAGGCGGTCATCTCGCAGCGCCTGGTGCGTGCCGTCGCCGGCGGCCGCATGCCGGCGGTGGAGGTGATGCTCAATACCAAGCTGGTCTCCGAGCTGATCGAGCAAGGCGACTTCACCGGCGTCAAGGAAGCGATGGAGAAGTCGCTGGCCGAAGGCTCGCAGACCTTCGAGCAGGACCTGGCGCGCCTGATCACCACCGACATGATCACCCGCGACGAGGGCCTGGCCTACGCCGACTCGCCGACCAACCTGATGTGGCGCCTGCAGAACGACATGTCGCCGGTGTCGCGCATCCAGCCGAAGAAGGAAGAGAACGACGACCAGCCGACCTTCACCGAGATCCAGCTCGACGTGCGCGACGAATCGAGCACGATGTCGGGCATGTTGCGGCCCAACTGATCTCGATGAACCGTACGCTGCACCTCGCCGAACAGCTGATTGCCTGCCGCTCCGTGACGCCGGACGACGGCGGCTGCCAGCAGATCATCCGCGAACGGCTGGTGCCGCTGGGCTTCGGTTTCGAATCGATCGTCTCGGGCCCGGACGACTTCCGGGTCACCAACCTGTGGGCGCATCGCCGCGGCAGTGACGCGCAGGCCCGGCTGCTCGCCTTCGCCGGCCACACCGACGTGGTGCCCACCGGACCGCTGGCGCAGTGGACCAGCGACCCCTTCGTGCCCACGCACCGCGCCGGCCGCCTGTACGGCCGCGGCGCCGCCGACATGAAGGGCTCGCTGGCGGCGATGGTGGTGGCCACGGAAGAATTTGTCGCCGCCCATCCCGCGCACCGCGGCTCGATCGCCTTCCTGCTCACCAGCGACGAGGAAGGCCCGGCGAACGACGGCACGGTGAAGGTCTGCAAGTGGCTGCAGGCGCAGGGCATCGAGCTGGACGCCTGCATCGTCGGCGAGCCGACCTCGGTGGAGCGCCTGGGCGACATGGTCAAGAACGGCCGGCGCGGTTCGCTGTCGGGCAAGCTCCGGATCAAGGGCGTGCAGGGCCACATCGCCTACCCGCATCTGGCGAAGAACCCGATCCATGCCGCCGCGCCGGCCCTGGCCGAACTGGTGGCGATCGAGTGGGACCGCGGCAACCGCTACTTCCCGCCGACCAGCTGGCAGGTGTCGAACGTGCACGGCGGCACCGGTGCGACCAACGTGATCCCGGGCGAGCTGGTGGTGGACTTCAACTTCCGTTTCTCGACCGAGTCCACGCCGGACAGCCTGAAGCAGCGCGTGCAAGCGGTGCTCGACCGCCACGGCCTGGCGTGCACGATCGACTGGACGCTCGGCGGCGAGCCCTTCCTGACGCCGGTGGGCTCGCTCAGCGAAGCGCTGGTCGGCGCGATCCGCGAGGAGACCGGCGTCGACACCGAACTGTCGACCACCGGAGGTACCTCCGACGGCCGCTTCATCGCGAAGATCTGCCCGCAGGTGATCGAGTTCGGGCCGCTGAACGCGAGCATCCACAAGATCGACGAGTGGGTCGAGGTGGCCAGTCTCGAACCGCTGAAGAACATCTACCGACGAACGCTGCAGACCTTGCTCGCATGAAGCTCATCGACCTCATCACCGCGCAAAGCGCCCGCCTCAAACAGGCGGGCGTTTCGTTTGGCCACGGCACCACCAACGCCTTCGACGAAGCCGCCTGGCTGGTGCTGTTCTCTCTCGGCCTGCCGCTCGACGCGCTGGAAGAACGCGCCCAGCGCGAGCTGCCTGCCGAAGACCAGGCCAAGGCCGAAGCGCTGGTCGCCCGCCGCATCGAGACGCGCCAGCCCGCCGCCTACCTGACGAAGGAGGCCTGGCTGCAGAACGTGCCCTTCTACGTCGACGAGCGGACCATCGTGCCGCGCTCCTTCATCGCCGAGTTGCTCGCCGATGCGGAGGGTGAAGGCATCCTGGACGCCTGGCTCACCGACCACACCCACCAGGTGCTCGACCTGTGCACCGGCAACGGCAGCCTGGCGGTGATCGCCGCGATGGCCTTCCCCGAGGTGCAGGTCGACGCCGCCGACATCTCGCAGGATGCGCTCGACGTGGCGCGCATCAACGTCGACCGGCACAAGCTGGGCGCGCGCATCCGGCTGATGCAGTCGGACCTGCTGAACGCCGTGCGCGGCCCCTATGACCTGATCCTGTGCAACCCGCCCTACGTCAACAGCGAGAGCATGGCCAAGCTGCCGGCCGAGTACCAGGCCGAGCCGGCGCTGGCGCTGGCCGGCGGCGACGACGGCATGGACCTGGTGCGGCGCATCCTGCGCGACGCGCCCGCCCACCTGAACGCCGACGGTGTGCTCGTGCTCGAGATCGGCAACGAACGCTGGAACTTCGAGCGTGCCTTCCCGCGCGCCGAGGTCGCCTGGCTGCCCACCAGCGCCGGCGACGACGAGGTGCTGCTGATGACGCGAGAGGCGCTCGTCAAGCTCGCACGAACCACCGAGACCTGATTCCATGCTGGTACTGAACGACATCTCGCTGCGACGCGGCGTCAAGCTGGTGCTCGACCACACCAGCGTCACGCTGCAGCCCGGCGAGAAGATCGGCCTGGTCGGGCGCAACGGCGCCGGCAAGTCCTCGCTGTTCGCCTTGCTCACCGGCAAGCTGCACGCCGACGGCGGCGAGGTGCAGATGCCGCCGCGCTGGCAGCAGCCCGGCGGCATGGCCGAAGTGGCGCAGGACATGCCCGAGACCGAGGAAGGCGCCACCGACTTCGTGCTGCAGGGCGACACGCCGCTGATGCTCGCGCAGCAGCGCCTGGCCGCCGCCGAGGCGGCCGACGACGGCCACGAGATCGCCGAAGCGCACCACGCCATCCAGGACGCCGGCGGCTTCGATGCCCGCGCCCGCGCGCAGGCCATGCTGATGGGCCTGGGCTTCCGCAGCGAGCAGCTCGATGCGCCGGTGAACAGCTTCTCCGGCGGCTGGCGCATGCGATTGCAGCTCGCCCGTGCGCTGATGTGCCCGGCCGAGCTGATGCTGCTCGACGAGCCGACGAACCACCTGGACCTCGACGCCCTCGTCTGGCTCGAGGCCTGGCTGCAGCGTTACACCGGCATGCTGATCGTCATCAGCCACGACCGCGAATTCCTCGACGCGATCACGCGGGTCACGCTGCACCTGGACGAGACCAAGCTGACGCGCTACGGCGGCAACTACACGACGTTCGAGGAGATGCGCGCCGAGCGCATGGCGCTGCAGCAGGCCAGCTACGCCAAGCA
>CAZVLY010000170.1:0-5791 GCA_964628175.1 uncultured Piscinibacter sp.
GACAAGGGTCTCGTGCACAGGCGTTCAGACGCTGGGCAGCTTGTGGTCCTTGAACAGCTCGCGCAGCTTGAGCTTCTGCATCTTGCCGGTGGCCGTGTGCGGGATCTCGGGCACGAAGGCGACGTCGTCGGGGATCTGCCACTTGGCGATCTTGCCGTCGAAGTACTGCAGCATCTGCTCGCGCGTGAGCTCGGCTCCCGCCTTCTTCACCACCACCAGCAAGGGCCGCTCGTCCCACTTCGGGTGCCGGCAGGCGATCGCCGCTGCCTCCAGCACCGCCGGGTGGCCCATGGCGATGTTCTCCAGGTCGATCGAGCTGATCCATTCGCCGCCGGACTTGATCACGTCCTTGCTGCGGTCGGTGATCTGCATGAAGGCGTCTTCGTCGATCGCGGCCACGTCGCCGGTCGGGAACCAGTCGCGGCCCTCGAGCTTGATCAGCGGCGACTCGGCGCGCTGGAAGTAGCTCTGGATCACCCAGGGTCCGCGCACCACCAGGTTGCCCGAGGTCTTGCCGTCCCAGGGCAGCGCGGCACCGTCGTCGTCGACGGTCGCCATGTCGACGCCGAAGATGACCTTGCCCTGCTTCTCGAGGATGCGCCGCTGCGACTCGACATCCAGCGCCATGTGCTTGGCCTTCAGGCGCGACAAGGTGCCCAGCGGCGACATCTCCGTCATGCCCCAGGCATGGATCACCTCGATGCCGAATTCGTCCTCCAGCGTGCGCATCATGGCCGGCGGGCAGGCCGAGCCACCGATCACCGTCCGCTTGAGCGTGCTGAACTTCAGCTTGCCGGCCTGGGCGAAGTTGATCAGGCCCAGCCAGACCGTCGGCACGCCGGCGCTGAAGGTCACCTTCTCCGCCTCGAGCAGTTCGTACAGCGACTTGCCGTCCAGGTGCGGCCCCGGGAACACCAGCTTGGCGCCGATCATCGGCGCGGCGTAGGGCGTGCCCCAGGCGTTGACGTGGAACATCGGCACGACGGGCAGGATGACGTCGCGGCCGCCCACGCCCATGCCGTCGGGCAGCGCCAGGCCGTAGGTGTGCAGCATCGTGGAGCGGTGGCTGTACACCGCGCCCTTCGGGTTGCCGGTGGTGCCCGAGGTGTAGCAGATGCTCGAGGCGGTGTTCTCGTCGAACTCGGGCCAGCGGTAGACGCCGTCTTCCGCGTCGACCAGGTCCTCGTAGCACAGCAGCCCCGGGATGGCGCTGTGCGCCGGCATGTGGCTGCGCCCGACCATCGCGACGAAGTGCTTGACCGTCGTCAGTTGCGGCGCGAGCTTCTCGACCAGCGGCAGGAAGTTCAGGTCGAAACAGAGGATCTTGTCGGCCGCGTCGTTGGCGATCCAGGCGATCTGCTCGGGGAACAGGCGCGGGTTGATGGTGTGGCACACCAGTTCCGAGCCCGAGGCGCCGTAGTAGATCTCGAAGTGCCGGTAGCCGTTCCAGGCCAGCGTGGCGACGCGGTCGCCGGGTTCGCAGCCCAGCCGCGCGAAGGCCTGGGCCAGCTTGCGGGCGCGCAGTTCGGCGTCCTTGTAGGTGTAGCGATGGATGTCGCCTTCGACGCGCTTGGAGACGATCTCGATGTCGCCGGCATGCCGTGCGGCGTGCACGAGCAGCGAGGAAATCATCAGCGGCATCTGCATCATCTGGCCCATCAGGCGTGCCATGGTCGGACTCCGTATCGAAAAGTGATGAATGAGGGCAGCGAATCGCTTGCTGCAATGCAGCGATGATAGGAAGCGCACCGTGGGTCCTCTGCCTGCGGTTTACCCCTAGCGCCCTGCGGGTGCAGGCCGCTCGCTACACTGCCCGCGCGGACGAAAGAGGAGCCCTGCCCATCATGAGCGAGTACAAGGTCAAGAAAACCGAGGCCCAGTGGCGCGCCGAACTCGACCCGATGCAGTACCAGGTCGCGCGCCAGGCGGCCACCGAGCGGCCCTTCACCGGCAAGTACTGGGATCACTGGCAGGCCGGCCACTACAACTGCGTGGGCTGCGGCACGCCGCTGTTCGAGTCGGGCACCAAGTTCGATGCCGGCTGCGGCTGGCCGAGCTACTGGCAGCCCGTCAACGCCGAGGTGATCGAGCGCGTGGTCGACAAGAGCCACGGCATGGTGCGCGTCGAGGTCCGCTGCAACAACTGCGGCTCCCACCTCGGCCATGTGTTCGAAGACGGGCCGGCGCCGACGGGGGAGCGCTTCTGCATCAACTCCGCCGCGATAGACTTCGCGGCCAAATGAAGATCCTTTTCGATTTCCTGCCCATCTTCCTGTTCTTCGGCACCTTCAAGTTCGCCGAAGGCCGCAAGGAGTGGGCGGCGCGTTTCGCGTCCGACAACCTCGGCTTCCTGGTCTCCGGCGGCGTGGTCGGTCCGGGCGAGGCGCCGGTGCTGCTGGCCACGCTGGTGGTGATCGTGGCCACGCTGGCGCAGGTGGCCATCATCCTGGCGCGCGGCAAGAAGGTCGACACCATGCTGTGGGTCAGCCTGGCGCTGGTCACCGTGATGGGCGGCGCGACGATCTGGTTCCACAACGAGACCTTCATCAAGTGGAAGCCCAGCGTGCTGTACTGGGTGATGGGCCTGGCCTTCTGGCTGAGCCAGGTGATGTTCCGCAAGAACCTGCTGCGCGCCCTGATCGGCGAGCAGCTGACGCTGCCGCCGGGCGTGTGGCAGCGGTTGAACTTCGCCTGGATCGCCTTCTTCGCGTTCATGGGGCTGCTCAACCTGTACGTCGCCTACAGCTTCAGCACCGACACCTGGGTGAGCTTCAAGCTGTTCGGCGGCATCGGGTTGATGCTGGTCTTCACCATCGCGCAGGGCTTCTACATCAGCAAGCACGTCGAGCCCGAGGCGGGCGAGGCCCCGCGCCCGTGAGCGTCAGCGCGCAGGACATCGAGGCGGCGCTGCGCGCCTCGCTCGAACCCACGGCCCTGGAGGTCCGCGACGACAGCCACCTGCATGCCGGCCATGCCGGCGCCCGCGAAGGCCGCCATTTCAGCGTGCTCGTGACCAGCGCGCGCTTCAACGGTTTGTCACGGGTGGCCCGGCACCGCCTCGTTTATGATGCCCTGCGCAGCCTCATCCCCCAGGGCATCCACGCCCTGGCCATCGACGCCCGGGACCCGGGCGACAACTGACCCTCTCCCCGCCATGAAGACCCTCCCCCTGTCGTTCCGACTTTCCTCGCTCGTGCTGGCCGCCGTGATCGCCACACCGCTGGCCGCCCAGGCCCAGAACATCGCCATCGTGAACGGCAAGGCCGTGCCCAAGGCGCGCGTCGAGGCGCTGATGAGCCAGGCCCTGCGCCAGGGCAACCAGCAGCGCACGCCCGAGCTCGAGCAGCAGGTGCGCGACGAGGTCGTGCTGCGCGAGATGTTCATGCAGGAAGCCGAGAAGCGCGGCCTGGCCGCCTCGGCCGACTACAAGGCGCAGATGGAGTTCGCGCGCCAGACCATCCTGATCCGCGAGCTGTTCGCCGACTACCAGAAGAAGAACCCGGTCACCGACGCCGAAGTCCAGGCCGAGTACGACAAGTTCAAGAGCCAGTCCGGCGGCACCGAGTACCGCGCGCGCCACATCCTGGTCGAGAAGGAAGACGAGGCCAAGGCGCTGATCGCGCAGATCAAGGGCGGCGCCAAGTTCGAGGACCTGGCGAAGAAGAACTCGAAGGACCCGGGCTCCGGCGAGAACGGCGGCGACCTCGACTTCGCCGCGCCCGGCGCCTACGTGCCCGAGTTCTCGCAGGCCATGGTCAAGCTCAAGAAGGGCGAGCTGACCGAGACGCCGGTGAAGTCGCAGTTCGGCTGGCACATCATCAAGCTCGAGGACACGCGCGAGGCCAAGTTCCCGCCGCTCGAGGAAGTGAAGGGCCAGATCCAGCAGCGCATCGGCCAGCAGAAGCTCGCCGAGTTCCGCGACGGCATCCGCTCCAAGGCGAAGACGGACTACAAGTTCTCCAACGCGAACTGATCCGGCCGGGCCCGCGCGGGCCCTACATCGCCAGCGCGCCGAGGTCGACCCGCCCGGCCTCGATGCGCAGCTGGCGGTCGCAGCGCGCGGCGATGCCGCGGTCGTGGGTCACCAGCACCAGCGTCGTGCCGGTCTCGCGGTTGAGCTCGAACATCAGCTCCATGACCTTCTCGCCGGTGGCGAAGTCCAGGCTGCCGGTGGGCTCGTCGGCCAGCAGCACCGCCGGCTGCACGACGAAGGCCCGCGCCAGCGCGACGCGCTGCTGCTCGCCGCCGGACAGCACCTTCGGGTAGTGACGCAGGCGTTCACCCAGGCCGACCCGCCCGAGCATCTCGGTGGCCAGCACGCGCGCGTCGCGGCGGCCCTGCAGTTCCAGCGGCAGCATCACGTTCTCCAGCGCCTTCAGGTTGGCCATCAGCTGGAAGCTCTGGAACACGAAGCCCAGCTTCTGCGCCCGGACCGCAGCGCGCGCATCCTCGTCGATCGCGAAGATGTCGACGCCGGCGAGCTTGACGGTGCCGGTGGTCGGCGTGTCCAGCCCGGCGATGATCGACAGCAGCGTGCTCTTGCCCGAGCCCGAGGCGCCGACGATCGCGGCCGACTGACGCGCCGCCAGGGAGAAGTCGATCTCGTGGAGAATCGTCAGCGTACCGGTGGAGTCGTGCACCTGCTTGGTGACGCGCTCGACGGCAATGATGGGTTCGGACATGAATGAGAGTCGGGTTGGACCCGCGGCCACACGCCGCGATTGGCTGGCGCACTGTAGCCTGCTCGCGCTGGGCCTGTGGGCTGCGGGGGCGAATGCCGCCGCGCCGAAGGCCGCCACCGCTCGTGCGACCGTCCTCGTGGTCGGCGACAGCCTGTCGGCCGAGTACGGCCTGCCGCGCGGCGCCGGCTGGGTGGCGCTGCTCGAGCAGCGCCTGGCCAAGGAAGGTGTCGCCGCCAGCGTCATCAATGCCAGCATCAGCGGCGACACCAGCGCGGGCGGGCGTTCGCGCCTGCCGGCGCTGCTCAGGCAGCACCGGCCCACGCTGGTGGTCATCGAACTCGGCGGCAACGACGCCTTGCGCGGCCTGCCGCTGACGATGACGCGCGACAACCTCGCGCAGATGGTCAAGGCCTCGCGCGACGCCGGTGCCAAGGTGCTGCTGCTCGGCATGCAGGTGCCGCCGAACTACGGCCGCAAGTACGGCGACGACTTCTTCGCCCTGTTCCCGGCCGTGGCCCGGGCCGGCGGCGCGGCGCTGGTGCCCTTCCTGCTCGAGGGCGTGGCCAATGCGCCCAACGCCGAAGCGATGTTCCAGCCCGACCGCATCCACCCGGTGGCTGCGGCCCACCCGGTGATGCTGGGCAACGTCTGGCCGGTGCTCGCGCCTCTGCTCAAGTAGCGCCGGCGGTTCAGCGCTCGCGCACGGCACCCGGGCGATCGTCGCGCTCGCGGCGTTGTTCCGGCGCGCGTTGCGGCTCGGCCTGCGGCGCGCGCGCGCCCGCATCGGGACGGTCCACTCGGCCGGACTGCTGGCCGTTGCCGCGCATCAGCGCCCCCGGGTTCACCGCCGGCACCGGTGTCGCGGCAGGACGTTGCACAGGTGGTGCGGGCTGCGCGGGCTGGGCCGGTGCCGGCCGCTGCATGGGTTGGGTCGGGGGCGCCTGCGGCGGCTGCGCGGGTTGCGCAGCTTGTGCCGGCTGCGCGGGTTGCACGGGGCGGACCGCCGGCGACGTCGGCAGCGGGCGAGCGGCGGGCGGTGCCACCGCGGCCGGCGGGCTGACCGGGGCCGGGCGAAGCTGCGGCTGGCCTTGCGGCTGCGGCTGCGGCTG
>CAZVLY010000170.1:5891-9737 GCA_964628175.1 uncultured Piscinibacter sp.
CTGCGGCTGAGCCGGTCGGCCGTCCGGCGCCTGGCGGATCACGTCCGGCTGGTCGCCCCGCTTGAAGCTCGGGATCCGTTCGCGCACGGCCGGCGAGAGCCCGCCCGCCGGCGCAGGCGTCGGCCGCACGGCGGGCGCGTCCGGGCGGCGCTGAACGGGCGGTGGCGCCGCCACCTGCGGCGCCGCGACGATGTTGCCGCGCGGCGCCTCGGTGCCGAGTTCGCGCACAGCCGGCGAACTGCGCCACTGCGCCGCGGCGGCCGCCACCGGCTGGCGCGTCGTCAGCGTGTTCGCGGGGACCACCGTCACCGCATGGGGGAACTTGCGATTGCGGTAGTCGCGCTCGCCCACCGCCTGCTGCGGGTTGTTGATGATGGTGGTGATGTTCGTGATGTTGGTGACGTGCGTGACATTGACGTTGCGCACGTAGCCCGGGCTGACGCGGTAGGTCGGTACGTAGACCTCGCGCGGCGCCAGCGGCACCCAGCCGACAGCGGGCCCGCCACCCACGGTGATGCCGATCTGCAGGCGCGGCCCGCCGATCCAGGCGACCAGCGCCGGCGCGTAGACCGGGCGGCGCACGTAGGTGCCCGGCGCCCAGCACCAGCTGCTGCCGACGTAGACCCAGCGACCGTAGTGGAACGGCGCAAAGCCCCAGGGCGCGTCGTCGACCCAGGTCCAGCCCCAGGGCGCCACCCAGGCCCAGCGGCCGGTGGTGTACGGCGCCCAGCTGGACGAGACGCCGCGCGGCACCCACAGCGCGCCGTACTCGGGGTTCTGCTGCCAGGCGCCGTAGCGGTCGAGGTCTTCGACGCCGGTCATCTCGGGCGAGACGTAGCGCGTCGAGACGCTGCGGTCGTCGCTGCGGTCGCGTTCGGCCACCCAGCCCGCGAAGGCGTCGCGCACCGGTTCCAGGATGCTGTACTGCGCGGCGTTGGCGTTGTCGAGCCAGAACTCGGCCCGCTGGTTGCCGTACACGGTCAGCGCGCTGCCCGGGCCCTCGTAGAGCGCCTGGCCGGCGAGCACGGTGACGCGGCTGGTGTCGTCTTCGCGGTCGAAACGGTAGCGGCCGGTGCGCTGGGCGGTGAAGCGGCCTTCACTGGTGCGCAACTCGAACTCCGGCACCGCCTCGCGGCTGCGCAGGCGCACGGCCAGGCTGCCACCGTGCAAATGCAGCGACAGGTGCTCGTCGTCGAGCCGCAGCACCTCGAACTCGCTGCCACGGTCCAGGCGCAGGGTGGTCGAGCCGATGCGGATCTCCGCGCGCCCGTCGCCATCGGTGGCCACGCGGTCGCCGGCGGTCAGCGGGCGGTTGCGTTCGGCGGCGATCCATTCGCCCTCTTCCGGGTGGTAGAGCCACACCTGGCCCTGCACCTCGGAGATGCGGCCGACGCGGCCGGGCGGGTCGATCGCCTCGCCCTGCGCCTGCGAGGGCACGGGGGCGGCGAGCGCGGTGCCGGCTTGCAGGGCCGGGAAGGCACACAGGGCCGCCAGGGCCAGGCTGTGCAGCAGACGGGGGGTGTGGCTTCGCATGGGGTGCCTCGTTCTTGTCAGATCCGGCCCGGGCGCCGACACGGCGAACAGGCTGTCCTTCCGAAACGCGCCGGGAGCGGCGCCAGCCGACCGCGTCGCCGCGGGCGACACACAGCTTTACACACCCGCAGCGTTCATTCGTCTTCCGACGCGTCCAGGCCGGGGAACAGCACGCTGGTATAGCCGAACCGGCTGAAATCGCGCACCCGCATCGGATAGAGCTTGCCGATCAGGTGGTCGCATTCGTGCTGCACCACACGGGCATGGAAACCCTCGGCCTCGCGTTCGATGCGCTGCCCCTTCGGGTCGAAGCCGCGGTAGCGGATGCGCGCGAAGCGCGGCACCACGGCGCGCAGGCCCGGCACCGACAGGCAGCCCTCCCAGCCTTCGTCCTCTTCGTCGGACAGCGGTTCGATGCTCGGGTTGAGCAGCACCGTCTCGGGCACCGGCTCGCGGTCCGGGTAGCGGCGGTTGGTGGTGAAGCCGAAGATCACCAGCGCGAGGTCCACGCCGATCTGCGGCGCCGCCAGGCCGGCGCCTTCGGCAGCGCGCATGGTCTCGAACATGTCGGCGATCAACGCGTGCAGCTCCGGGGTGTCGAAGCGCTGCACCGGCTTGGCGACGCGCAGCAAGCGCGGGTCGCCCATCTTGAGAATTTCGCGGATGGTCATCCAGCGATGGTAGCGAAGGCGGTAATGACCTCCGGCGGCGCCTGCACGAGCTCGATCAGCACGCCCTCGCCGCCGATCGGGAACTCCTCGTTGCCCTTCGGGTGCATGAAGCAGATGTCGAAGCCCGCCGCACCCTTGCGGATGCCACCAGGTGCGAAGCGCACGCCGTTGGCGCCCAGCCACTCGACGGCCTTCGGCAGGTCGTCGATCCACAGGCCGATGTGGTTCAGCGGCGTGGCGTGCACGGCAGGCTTCTTGTCCGGGTCCATCGGCTGCATCAGGTCGACCTCGACGGTGAACGGCCCGGCGCCCATCGCGCAGATGTCCTCGTCGACGTTCTCGCGCTCGGAGCGGAAGGTGCCGGTGACCTGCAGGCCCAGCTTGTCGACCCACAGCGCCTTCAGCCGCTCCTTGCTCAGGCCGCCGATGGCGACCTGCTGGATGCCCAGGACCTTGAACGGGCGCGCGGCCGTGTTCATTGGAACTCCAGGATGATCTGGTCGACCGCGAGGCTCTCGCCCTTGTTCGCCGACACCTTGGCGACCACGCCGTCCTGCTGCGCGACGAGGATGTTCTCCATCTTCATGGCCTCGATCACGGCCAGCTTCTCGCCGGCGCGCACGGCCTGGCCGGGCTGCACCGCCACGTCGACCAGCAGGCCCGGCATCGGCGAGAGCAGGAAGCGCGACAGGTCCGGCGGCGCCTTGAAGGGCATCAGCGCCTCGAGCTCCGCCGCGCGGGCCGACAGCACGCGGGCGCTGACCTGCAGGCCGTTGTGCACGATGCGGTAATGCAGCCCGATGCGCTCGATCTGCGCGAAGAACGGCCGGCCGTCGATCTCGCCGCTGACCGCGACGTCGCGCAGCGGGCCGGCAAAGCGCAGCTTCGCGGTCTTGCCGCCGAGGGTGACGCGGTAACTGCCGTCGCCGTTGGTCACGCGCACCGGCGTCTGGCGGCGCTGGCCCTGCTCGTCGGCCAGCACGACGACGAAGTCCTCGCCCACCTGAAGCTCGTGCCCGGGCAGCTGCCCGGTGATGCGCGAGGCACGCTCGCGCATGCGCCGGTGCGCCGCGGCAGCGAGCAAGATCAGGAAGCCCGGGTCGTCGTGCGGCACCAGCGCGGCCGAGAAGCCCTTCGGGTAGTTCTCGGCGATGAAGCCGGTGTTGAAGTCGCCGGCGACGAACTTCGGGTGCGCCAGCAGCGCCGACTGGAACGGGATGTTGCTCGACACGCCGCGGATCACGAAGGCGTTGAGCGCCTCGCGCATCTTGCGGATCGCGTCGTCACGGTCCAGGCCGTGCACGATCAGCTTGGCGATCATCGAGTCGTAGTACATCGGGATCTCGCCGCCCTCGTACACGCCGGTGTCCACGCGCACGCCGCCCCCCTCGGGCACCGGCATCGACGCTTCCATGGTCTGCGCCGGGGGCTGGTACTTCACCAGCCGGCCGGTGGAGGGCAGGAAGTTGCGGAACGGGTCTTCCGCGTTGATGCGGCACTCCATCGCCCAGCCGCGGCGCGGAATCTGCGCCTGCGTGAAACGCAGCTTCTCGCCGGCCGCCACGCGGATCATCTGCTCGACCAGGTCCAGCCCGGTGATCGACTCGGTGACCGGGTGCTCCACCTGCAGCCGGGTGTTCAT
>CAZVLY010000171.1:0-4608 GCA_964628175.1 uncultured Piscinibacter sp.
AGACCTTCCCCGAGCGTCAGCGCAACGAGGTGATGGTGCGCATCGCCACGCTCGACGGCATCCAGCCTTCGGCGCTGAAGGACCTCAACGAGGTGATGAGCAAGGTGCTGGCCGGCGGCGACCGCCTGAAGAAGGCCTCGCTGGGCGGCGTGAAGACGGCCGCCGAGATGATCAACCTGATGGGCAGCAGCGTCGAGACGGCGGTGCTCGACTACATCCGCGAGGTCGACAACGACCTGGCCCAGAAGATCATGGACAACATGTTCACCTTCGACGATCTGGAGAAGATCGACGACAAGGGCATCCAGTCGCTGCTCAAGGAAGTGCAGAGCGAATCGCTGGTCATCGCGCTCAAGGGCGCGACGCCGGAGATGCGCGAGAAGGTGTTCAAGAACATGTCCACGCGCGCCGCCGAGACGCTGCGCGAGGACCTCGAGTCGCGCGGCCCGGTGCGCGTCTCCGAGGTCGAGGCCGAGCAGAAGGAGATGCTCAAGATCGTGCGCCGCCTGGCCGACGAGGGCCAGATCGTCCTGGGTGGTGGTAGCGACGACGAGTTCCTGTGATGAGCAACCCGAAGGAGCGCATCCGCCAGGTGCCGCCGCCCGCCGGGGGTGGCAAGGGCGCCAGCATGTACGCGCGCTTCATCCCGCGCGAGGAACTGTCGTCCTTCGCGGCCTGGTCGCCGGGCTCGCTGTCGGGCGAGGAGGAGGCCGCCGCGGCCGCCGCCGAGCCGACGCTCAGCCCCGAGGAACAGCAGGCCGAGGCGCTGCGCGCCGCGCGCCAGGGCGGCTACCACGACGGCTACCGCGACGGCATCGCCGCGCTGGAGAGCTTCAAGCAGAGTTTCGCCTCGCAGGCCACGGCGCAGGTCGGTGCGCTGATGAAGTCCTACGGCGACCAGATGGACATGCTGCAGCAGGCCATGGCCAGCGCGCTGGCCGATGCCGCCACGGCGCTGGCGCGGCAGGTGGTGCGCGGTGAACTCACCGCCCACCCGCAGCAGGTGGCGATGGTGGCGCGCGAAGCGCTGGAGACGCTCCTGCTGTCGGCGCGCCACGTCACCGTGCGCGTGCATCCGGACGACCAGCCGCTGGTCGCGCAGGGCGCCGAGGAAGTGCTCGCCGCCCGCGGCGCGCGGCTGCTCGCCGACGCCGGCGTGACGCGCGGCGGCTGCATCGTCGAGTCCGACATCGGCATCATCGACGCGAGCATCGAGTCGCGCTGGCGGCGCGCCGCCGCGGCGCTGGGCTCCGAAGCGCCGTGGACGCCGGAGGCCGCCGAATGATCACCAGCCCGATCGAGGCGCGCGCGCTGGCGACGACGGAACACTGGAACCGCTTCCTTGCCGATCTGCGCAACTTTTCCGCCGAGCCGGTGCCGCTGGAGACCGTGGGCCGCCTCGTGCGCGTGGCCGGCCTGGTGCTCGAGGCCACCGGCATCCGCCTGCCCGTGGGCTCGGTGTGCGAGGTGCGCATGGACGGCGCCCCGCCGGTGACGGCCGAGGTGGTGGGCTTCAACGGCGACCGCGCCTACCTGATGCCCACCGGCGACGTGCACGGCCTGGCCAGCGGCGCGCGGGTGGTCCCGCGGCCCACGCCGGTGGTGCCGATGAAGCTCGGCGCGGCGCGCCACCCCTGGCGCCGCGGCGAGGACCGCACGCTGCACCTGCCGGTGGGCGACGGCCTGCTCGGCCGCGTGGTCGATTCGCACGGCCACCCGATGGACCGCAAGGGCCCGCTCGACCACGTGCACAACGAGCCGCTGATCCGCCGCCCGATCAACGCGATGGACCGCGAGCCGGTGCGTCGCCCGCTGGACACCGGCGTGCGCGCGATCAACGCCATGCTCACCGTCGGCCGCGGCCAGCGCATCGGCCTGTTCGCCGGCACCGGCGTGGGCAAGTCGGTGCTGCTGGGCATGATGGCGCGCTACACCGAGGCCGACGTGATCGTCGTCGGGCTGATCGGCGAACGCGGCCGCGAGGTGAAGGAATTCATCGAGGACATCCTCGGCGACGAGGGCCTGGCGCGCGCCGTGGTGGTGGCCGCGCCGGCCGCCGCGCCGCCGCTGGTGCGCATGCAGGGCGCCAACTACGCCACCGCGATCGCCGAGCACTTCCGCGACCGCGGGCTGAACGTGCTGCTGCTGATGGACTCGCTGACGCGCTACGCGATGGCGCAGCGCGAGATCGCGCTGGCCATCGGCGAGCCGCCGGCCACCAAGGGTTACCCGCCGAGCTGCTTCGCCAAGCTGCCGCAACTGGTGGAGCGCAGCGGCAACGGCATCGCCGGCGGCGGCTCGATCACCGCCTTCTACACCGTGCTCAGCGAAGGCGACGACCCGAACGACCCGATCGCCGATGCGGCGCGCGGCATCCTCGACGGCCACATCGTGCTGTCGCGCGAGCTCGCCGAGGCCGGCCACTACCCGGCCATCGACATCGAGAAGTCGGTGTCGCGGGTGATGACCAACGTGGCGCCGCAGCCGCACGTGGAGGCGGCACGCCGCCTGCGCCAGCTGCTGGCCAAGCACAACAAGGCGCGCGACCTGATCCAGCTCGGCGCCTATGCGCCCGGGCACGACGCCGAGCTCGACACCGCGGTGCGCCTGTTCCCGGCGATGCGCGGCCTGCTGCAGCAGGACATGCGCGAGAGCGCACCGCTCGAGGCCAGCGTGCGCCAGCTGCGCGCCGTGGTGGCGGGCTGATCGCGATGAACCGATTCGACGGCGACACTGAACGATGAAGAGCCTGCAACCGCTGATGGCCCTGCTGGCCCATGCCGAGCGCGAGCGCGACGAGGCGCTGGCGCACCGGCAGCGCATGCAGGAAGCGCTGGACGCTGCGCAGGCCCAGTCGCGGCAGCTCGCCGACTACCGCCGCGAGTACGAGCAGCGCTGGGCCGAACGATTCACGCAGCCCGGCCAGGTGGACCTGCTGCGCTGCTACCACGGCTTCGTGGCGCGCCTGACCCAGGCCATCGAGCACCAGGCACGCGTGGCCACGCAGGCGGAGCACCAGCTCGAGCGCGCGCAGGAGGCGCTGCAGCAGCAGGAACTGCGCGTGGCCTCGGTGCAGAAGCTGATCGAGCGCCGCGTCACCGAGATCCAGCGCAAGGGCGAGCGGCACGAGCAGAGCCAGCTCGACGAGATGGCCTCGCGCGCGGCCTGGAACCGACTGGCCGCTGCCACCACCCGCTACTGAGACCGCGACCCATGCAGATCCAGCTCCCCTTCGCGACCCAGCCCGCTGCCCAGCCGCACAGCGCCGAGCCGGCGGCCACGCCGGGTGCGCCCGGCGGCTTCGCCCAGCTGATGGCGAACACGCGCAGCGAGCGGGAAGCCCCCAAGCCGCGGGACGCCGCGACCGACGACACCTCCGCCGACACGGCCGAAGGCGACGGCCGCACCACGCCTGCGGCGTCGGCCAGGCCCGACGAGAGCCGCGCCGCGCGCTTGCGCAATGCCGGTCGGCCCGCGCCTGCACCGCAGGCCGAGGCCCGGCCCGCGGTGAAGTCGACGCAGACGACCGACGAGGCGGCCCCGCCCGCCGACACGCCGGCCGCGGGCCAGGACGGCGTGGCGATGGATCCGGCGCTCGCGCAATGGCTGGCACAGCTGCACCTGCCGCCGGCCGACGCGGCGGCACCGAAAGCCGCGGCAGGCGACACCGCGGTCGCCCTGGACAGCGACATCGCCGCCGCCAGCGCCGCCGGCAAAGGCCTCGAGACCCCGGCCGCCGACCCCACGCACGCCGGCGCCCGACCGGTTGAACGCGCCGGTGCCGGCCCGACCGAGCGCGCCGGCCGTGAGTCGCCGCCTGTCGCCCTGGAGGCGGCCACGCGGGCCTCGGAAGAATCGAAGGTATCCGCGGCGACGGCCGAGCGGGAGCCGAGCGCTGCGCCCGCGCCGCAAGGCTTCGCGCTGCCGGCCGGTTTCGAGCCGGCGCAGGCGTCCGCGGCGCTGCGCGCCGAGACCGTGGCAAGCGCCGCGGCCGATGGCCCCGCCACCCTGGCCGTGCCGGTGCCGATCGACTCGCCCGACTTCGCCCAGGCCTTCGGCGTGCAGGTCAGCGTGCTCGCGCGCGATGGCGTGCACGAGGCGCGGCTGCAGCTGAATCCGGCCGAGATGGGCCCGGTGTCGGTGCAGATCGCCATGGACGGCGAACGTGCCCACATCGACTTCGGCGCGCAGGCGGCCGCCACGCGCGCCGCCATCGAGGCCAGCCTGCCCGAGCTGGCCGCCGCGCTGCGCGACGCCGGGCTCACGCTCAGCGGCGGTGGCGTGTCGCAGCACATGCCGGGCCGCGGCGACGCCGGCCGCGACGGCCCGCCCGATGGCGCGGCGAGCACGACGCGCGAGCGGGAGGCGTCCGCCACCGGTACGACTTCACGGCCGGCGTGGCGGGGCCGGGTCACGGCCGGCGGGGTCGATCTCTACGCCTGATCCACGCCAGCCGCCCCGGCCGCATCCCCCTGCTGGCCGAATTCGCCTCCCGCTTCGACCCCGGCTTCGTCGCCATGCTGGAATACGCCCGCCACTTCACCGCCCAACAGTTCATGGAAATGCGCACCCGCCGCTTCGCCTACATCCAGGCGATCCACGAATTCA
>CAZVLY010000171.1:4618-9722 GCA_964628175.1 uncultured Piscinibacter sp.
GGACTGGCGGTCAATCCGCCCCCTTTTCGCCGCATCGGCGCGGGGTGCGGTTTTCATAATCCATTGCAATGCCCGGCCCTGGTGCCGAGCCTGCCCACGAAGGAGAGCCGATGTCTGCCGCTGCCGCTCCCGGCGCCGAAGTCGCTGCCGCTGCGCCGCCCGCCAAGGGCAAGAAGAAGCTGATCATCATCATCGCGGCGGTGCTGCTGCTGGCCATCGCCGGCGGCGGCGGCGCGCTCTTCTACATGAAGAAGAAGGCCGCCGAGGCCGCAGCGGCCGCCGAGGCCGAAGGCGACGGCGAGGACGCCGGTGCCCACGGCAAGAAGAAGGACGCCAAGCACGATGCCGCGCACGTGCCGACCTTCCTGCCGCTGGAGCCCTTCGTCGTCAACCTGGCCGACAAGGAGACCGACCGCTACGCGCAGATCGGCATCACACTGGAGATCGAGGACGCCAAGGTCGCCGACCAGCTCAAGGCCTACATGCCGGCCATCCGCAACGGCATCCTGATGGTGCTGGCGCACAAGACCTCGGCCGAGCTGCTCGAGCGCAAGGGCAAGGAGGCGCTGGCCAACGAGATCATGCGCGAGACGGTGCGCCCGCTGGGCATCGAGGTCGATGCGCCGGAGCACGAGCCGCCGGCCGCGGCCAAGGACGACGCCGCTGCGGACGATGCCGACACGCCGAAGCCGAAGAAGAAGGCGAAGAAGGCCCCCAAGCCGGCCGTCGAGAACCCCGTGAAGCACGTGCATTTCTCGAACTTCATCATCCAATGAACCAGCAGATCCTTTCGCAGGACGAAGTCGACGCGCTGCTGCAGGGCATCACTGGCGAGAGCCAGAAGCTCGAGCAGGAGGAGGCGCCGAGCGGGGGCATTCGCTCCTACGACCTGTCGAGCCAGGAACGCATCGTTCGTGGGCGCATGCCCACGATGGAAATCATCAACGAACGCTTCGCGCGCAACATCCGCATCGGGCTGTTCAACTTCATCCGCAAGAGCCCGGAAATCGCCATCGGCGGCATCAAGGTGCAGAAGTACAGCGCCTTCCTGCGCGAGATCGTGGTGCCGACGAACTTCAACATCGTCAGCGTCAAGCCGCTGCGCGGCAGCGGGCTGATCGTGTGCGACCCGACCCTGGTGTTCGCCGTCATCGACGCGCTGTTCGGCGGCGCAGGCAAGTTCCACACCCGCATCGAGGGCCGCGACTTCTCGCCCACCGAGCAGCGCATCATCACCCGCCTGGTCGAGGTGGTGATCGCCGAGTACAAGAAGGCCTGGCAGGGCATCTACCCGCTCGAGCTGGACTACCAGCGCTCGGAGATGCAGCCGCAGTTCGCCAACATCGCCACGCCCAGCGAGATCGTCGTGGCCACCTCGTTCACGCTGGAGATCGGCGACACCAGCGGCACCATCCACTTCTGCATCCCGTACTCGACGCTGGAGCCGATCCGCGACGTCCTGTACTCGACGATGCAGGGCGACTCCAACGAGCCCGACCGCCGCTGGGTGAACCTGCTGAAGAACCAGATCCAGGCCGCCGAGGTGGAGCTGGTCGCCGAGCTCGCGCAGGCCGACGCCACCGTCGAGCAGCTGCTGTCGTTCAAGCCGGGCGACTTCATCGAGCTCGACCTGAACAAGTCCATCGAGGCCAAGGTGGTGGGCGTGCCGGTGTTCGCCTGCCAGTACGGCACCAGCGCCGGCAAGTACGCATTGAAGATCGATCGCACGTTGACCGGGTCGAACATGTCCTGGTTGGGAGACCACAATGTCAGCTGAGAACACCGCCGAAGAACAGGACGCGATGGCCGCCGAGTGGGCCGCCGCCCTGGCCGAGGCCAAGCCTTCGGAGACCGCCTCCGAAGTGCAGCCCGAGCAGGTGGCGCCGGCGTCGTTCACCAACTTCTCGCCGACCACGGCGACGAACTCGGGCAACGACATCAACATGATCCTGGACATCCCGGTGCAGCTCACCGTGGAGCTGGGCCGCACGCGCATCCCGATCAAGCACATCCTGCAGCTCGCGCAGGGCTCGGTGGTCGAGCTCGACGCGATGGCCGGCGAGCCGATGGACGTGCTCGTCAACGGCTACCTCATCGCCCAGGGCGAGGTGGTGGTGGTGAACGACAAGTTCGGCATCCGGCTGACCGACATCGTCACGCCCAGCGAGCGCATGCGCCGCCTGTCCAAGGGTTGAGATGACGTCGAGCGGATTGAACTCGCTGCTGTGGTTCATCGCGATCCTCGCGCTGATCCCGGCGGCGCTGTGGCTGCTCAAGCGCACCCCGGTGGGTGGCGCGGGCAGCGCGAACCTGATGAAGAGCGTGGCGGCGCTGCCGCTGTCGGCCAGCCAGCGCATCGTCACCATCGAGGTGGGGCAGGGCGAGTCGCGCCGCTGGCTGGTGCTGGGCGTGACGCCCTCGAGCATCACCACGCTGCACACGATGGAGCCCGTCGAGGGCGCCGCGCCGGCCGCGCCGGCGGGCCCGGCCTTCGCCGGCCTGCTGGCGAAACTGCAGCGTCCTGCGGGTGATGCCGATGCGCGCTAAGGCCTGGGCGCTCCTGGCCTTGACGGCAGTATCGGCCGTTCCTGCAGCGGCTTTAGCGCAGGGCGCCGGACCGGGGCTGCCGCTGGTCATCGGCCAGGGCGCCGGCGGCACCAGCTACTCGGTGCCGGTGCAGACGCTGCTGTTCTTCACCGCTTTGAGCTTCCTGCCCGCGGTGCTGCTGATGATGACCGGCTTCACCCGCATCGTCATCGTGCTGAGCCTGCTGCGCCAGGCCATGGGCACGCAGGCCGCGCCGCCCAACCAGGTGGTGGTGGGGCTGAGCCTGTTCCTGACCTTCTTCGTGATGGGCCCGACGATCGACCGCGTCTACGCCGACGCCTACCAGCCCTACGCCGAGAACAAGATCGCCTTCGACGAGGCGCTCAAGCGCGGCGAGCTGCCGATGCGCGAGTTCATGCTCAAGCAGACGCGCCAGTCCGACGTGATGCTGTTCGCCCGCCTGGCCAAGCTCGACCCGGCGGTGAAGACGGCCGAGGTGCCCTTCAAGGTGCTGGTCCCGGCCTTCGTGACCAGCGAGCTGAAGAGCGCGTTCCAGATCGGCTTCCTGATCTTCATCCCGTTCCTGATCATCGACATGGTGGTGGCCAGCGTGCTGATGAGCCTGGGCATGATGATGCTCAGCCCGGTGCTGGTGGCGCTGCCCTTCAAGCTGATGCTCTTCGTCCTGGCCGACGGCTGGAACCTGCTGCTGGGTTCGCTGGCGGCGAGTTTTGCGACCTAGGAAACCCATGAATCCGCAACAGGTGTTCACCTACGGCCAGGAAGGCCTCTACACGCTGCTGATGGTGGCCGCGCCGATGCTGCTCACCGTGCTGGCCGTCGGCCTGCTGGTCAGCATCTTCCAGGCCGCCACGCAGATCAACGAGGCCACGCTGACCTTCGTGCCGAAGATCCTCGCCGCCGTGGCCGTGCTCGCCGTCGCCGGCCCGTGGATGCTGACCACGCTGGTGGAGTACCTGCAGCGCACGCTGCAGGCGATCCCCACCGTCGTCGGTTGATCGCCGGCTGAACTTCCGGCCCGCGCCGTGCTGACCTTCACCGAGGCGCAGATCCTCGCCTGGGTCACGCCGATCCTGTGGGCCTTCCTGCGCGTGCTGGCGCTGTTCGGCACGTTGCCGGTGATCGGCCAGCGTGCCGTGCCGATGCGCGTGCGCGTGGCGCTGGCCTTCCTGATCGCGCTGTGCGCGCAGGCCACGCTGCCGCCGGTCGCGCCGATTCCGCTGGACTCGGCCGTCACCTTCCTCGTCGTGCTGCAGCAACTCGTCATCGGCGTGTCGATCGGCTTCGCGGTGCGCATCGTGTTCGCGGCGGTGGAGTTCGCCGGCGAGCTGGTCGGGCTGCAGATGGGCCTGAACTTCGCCGGCTTCTTCGACCCCGCCACGGGCGGTCAGACCACCGCCGTGAGCCGCTTCTTCGGCGTCACCGTGAGCTGGCTGTTCATCGTCACCGGCGGCCACCTGCTGGTGATCGCCGGCGTCATGCAGAGCTTCCAGTCCTTTCCGGTCGGGCCCGAGCCCTTCGCCTTCGTGAAGGCTGCGCAGCCGCACCGCTGGGGCGCCGAGGTGTTCGCCATCGGTCTGTGGATCGCGCTGCCGATGGTGGCGATGCTGCTGTTCGTCAACCTGGTGATGGGCATTGCCGCGCGCGTCGCGCAGCAGCTCAACCTGTTCGCGATCGGCTTCCCGATCACGCTGGGCGTGGGCCTGGTGGGCGTGCTGCTGACGCTGCCGATGATGCAGGCGCCGTTCACGATGGCGCTGGAGCGCATGCTCCAGCACTTCCAGTAGCAGCGGGCCTCAGAGCGTGGCGAGGAAGGCGTCGTAGCGCCGGATGAACTCGGCCGGCAGCTCGAAGTAGGGCAGCGCGCCCGCCTGGAACACGTCGAAGCGCCAGTTCGGCCGTGACTCGCAGGCGGCCTTGCCGCGGTAGTCGACGAAGTCGCCGCGGGTGCCGTGCGCCATCCACACCGGCAGGGCCAGCGCGTCGTACAGCGCATTGACGTCGCCGGAGAACAGTCCGCCGCCGAGGAAGTGCAGCGGCGCGTGGTGTGCACCGGGCTGCCGCGTGATCGCCACGTCGTAGCGCCACAGGTCCTCGTCGATCGCCTTCGACCCCCAGGTCTTCTCGAGGAAGAAGCGGATCACGCCGGGCCGCGTCAACGCGCGGAACAGGCCGGCGCCCCACAGCGGCACCGACAGCACCGCATGCAGCCCCGGCAGCTTGCGCGTGCTGCCCGGCGGGCCGAGGCGGCGCGTCGTGCCGCTGAAGCCGGTCGGGCTGACCAGCGCGGCGCTGCGAAACGATGCCGGCGACTCCACCGCCGCGCGCGCCAGGAACTCGCAGCCGAGCGACACCCCCAGCGCGTCGATGGGCGCCGGCCCGTGCAGGCGCTGCACCTCCCTGACCACGGCCAGCACCGCGTCGGTCATCAGCCGCGGGCTGTAGGGCCGGTCGCCGTGTTCGGACAGGCCGAAGCCGGGCAGGTCGAAAGCGATCACCGGGCGCTGCTGGCGGTAGTGCTCGTACAGCGGACGCA
>CAZVLY010000172.1:0-9397 GCA_964628175.1 uncultured Piscinibacter sp.
TGCACACCTTCTTGGCCGGGCAGCCCATGTTGATGTCGATGATCTGCGCGCCGCGGTCGATGTTGTAGGCGGCGGCCTCCGCCATCATCAGCGCGTCGGTGCCGGCGATCTGCACCGCGATCGGCGCCGTCTCGCCGGCGTGGTCGGCGCGGCGGCTCGTCTTCAGGCTGTTCCACAGCTCCTTGCGCGAGGTCACCATCTCGCTGACTGCGTACCCCGCGCCCAGCTTCTTGCACAGCATGCGGAACGGCCGGTCCGTCACCCCCGCCATCGGGGCGACGAACAGCTGGTTCGCCAGCGTGATGTGGCCGATGCGCATGGGAGGGAGGGGGGAGTGGAGCTGCTGAAAAGAGAGGCAGGAGTATAGCCACGCCGCTCCCGGCGATCTTCGTGCGCTGCATCAAGAGATGCGTGCGGATAATCGCTGCGGATGGAGGCCTGGTTCGAGTCCGTGCTGGTGTTGCTGGCCTTGCCGAAATTCGGGCTCAGCAGCGTGTTCCTGGTCGCCTTCGTCTCGGCGACGCTGCTGCCCATGGGCTCGGAGCCGTTCGTCTTCGGCCTCGTCAAGCTCAATCCCGATCTGTTCTGGGGCGCGATCCTCGTCGCCACCGCCGGCAATACGCTGGGGGGCGCCCTGACCTGGGCGATGGGCTACGGCGCCGAACGTGCCTACGAACGGATCAAGCACAAGCCGATGGAGTTGCGCGCGCTGCGCTGGGCGGAGCGTTTCGGCGCCAAGGCCTGCCTGCTCGCCTGGCTGCCGGTGGTGGGCGACCCGCTGTGCGCCGTCGCCGGCTGGCTTCGCCTGCCGTTCTGGCCCTGCGTGTTCTACATGGCGATCGGCAAGTTCGCGCGCTATCTGACGATGACCGCGGCGCTGCTGTGGTGGTTCCCCGGCGGGCTGTGAGCCGCGCCCGGATCAGGCCGCGGCGAGCGCCGCCTCCAGCTCGTCGAGCACCTGTTCGAGCCGCTTGACGGCCCGCGCCGACGGCAGTTTCGGCGCGGCGCGGCGGGCGGGCCGGCGCAGCAGGGTGCGGTGCGGGTCGTCGAGCACCGCGTCGTTCAAGGCCAGGCCGTGGCGAAGCAGCTTCGCCGACAGCACGGGCCGCTGTGCGCGCAGCTGCTCGCGCGTGAGCCGGTAGGCGTGCTCGGCCAGCCGGCGGCGCTGCGAGTAGCCGAAGGTGTTGGCGAGGAACATCTCCGCGTCGCGATGATCGGGCTCGAACAGCAGGATGTCGGTGCCCGGGTGGCTGCGTTCGTAGCCCTTCATGCCGAGTTCGAGCCGCGAATGGATCAGCGTTCGGAAGGTCTGCGACAGCACCACCGGCAGGCCGCCGTCGACCAGCCTGGGGATGCGCGGCTCGCCGCTGGACAGCACGCGGTGGCGCGGCGAATGCGTCGAGTCGAAAGGCACCAGCGGGTTCAGGCACAGCAGCAGGTCCACGCCTTCGTCGAGCAGCACGGAGGCATGCAGCGTCTTCTTCAGCGCGCCGTCGACGTAGAAGCGCCCGCCGATCTCCACCGGCGGAAACAGCCCGGGCAGCGCCGAACTCGCCTGCACCGCCTGCGAGATCGGCACCGCATCCCAGCCCGGCTGGCCGAAGGGGGCGCTCTCGCCGCTGTCCAGGTCGGTGGCCACCAGCACCAGCTTGCGGCGCAGCTCGCGGAAGTCGTTGCTGCGGCCGGGCAGGGCAAACTGGCGACGCAGCTGCGCCTCCACGCCGGTGTTCGAGAACAGGCCGGTGGGCAGCGCGCGGGCCAGGTGCTCGAGCGTGACGCTGGCCGAGCGGCGCTGCAGCGCGCCGACCCACAAGGCCTGCGCCGCCACGCGCGGCAGCGAAGCCAGCCGGCGGGCGAATTCGCCCCAGGCCGGCCGCACCAGCAGCGAGGGCTCGAAGATGTCGTGCGCCGCGCCTTCGTTCTCGATGAACGAGGCGCATTGCTCGCGCGGGCTCATGCCGTTGGCCAGCGCCGCGGCGATGAAGCCGCCGGCCGACACGCCCACGTAGGCGTGGCAATCGGCCAGGTCCAGGCCGTCGATGGCCTCGTCGAGCGCGCACAGCGCGCCGAGTTCGTAGATGGCGCCGAGCGGGCCGCCGCCGGCCAGCGCGACGCCGATGCGTGATCGTGAAACCATGAATCCAGTCTAGGGGGCAGGACACCGTGGCGGCTGGGGCAGGGCGTCTAGAGTCGCTTGAGCTTTCTCAATGGAAACGGGGCACCCGAGGTGCCCCGCTGGCGGCTCCACCGGGGCCGATCAGCCCGCTGCCGACTTGCGTGCGGTGGCGCGCTTGGCCGCCGGCTTGGCGGCACCGTTGGCCTTGGCGGCGGCCTTCTTGGCCGGGGCGGCCGTGCCCTTGGACAGCTGGGCGACCTGCGCGCTGAGCGCGTCGATGCGCTTGATCAGCGCTTCCACGTCCTTCGCCGAGGGCACGCCGAGCTTGTTCAGCGCCTTGGCGGTGCGCTCCTCGAAGATGGTCTCGAGCTTGTCCCAGTGCTGGCCGGCCTTGGTCTGCACGTCGCCGGCCATGTTGCTCATCTTGCTGGTCACGACACCGATCTTCTCTTCGGCCACGGCCTGCGTCTTGCGCTGCAGCGACATGCCTTCCTTGACCAGGGCCTCGAACACCTTGCCGCCTTCCTCCTGCGCCTTCGAGAAGGCACCCATGCCGGCGAGCCAGATCTGCTGGGCCGAATCCTTCACCGAGCCGGCGAGCGCGTTGTCCAGCAGGCTGGCGCTGGAGGCGGCCTTCTTGTTCGCCATTTGCTTGAGCTTCTTGACCATGGTGCGTGTCCTCAGTGGTGTGCGGGTATGGCTGGCACTATAGGCACCCCCCTTGGGGCGGGCAGCCTAAATCTCTAGGGCGAGGGCTCTACGCCGGGCGTGGGCCGCTGCGGGTAATCGCGCAGCGTCGCTCCGAGGCCCTTGGACAAGAATAGGGGCAAACCCGTTCACTCCCAGGAGGACCCGCATGCAGTACTTCGTCACCGGCGCCACAGGATTCATCGGCAGGCGCCTCGTCAAGACCCTGCTGGCGCGACGCGGTTCCGTCGTGTACTTTCTGCTGCGGCCCGAGTCGGAGGGCAAGGTGCCGGCGCTGCTGGAGTACTGGGGCGTCGGCAAGACACGCGCGATCCCGGTCTACGGCGACCTGACGACCAAGAAGCTCGGCGTGGCCGCCGACGCGGTCAAGGCGCTCAAGGGCCAGGTCGACCACATGTACCACCTCGCCGCGGTGTACGACCTGTCGGCCGACGAGGAGTCGCAGGTCAAGGTCAACATCGACGGCACGCGCAGCGCCGTCGAGTTCGCCAAGGCCATCGACGTCAAGCACTTCCACCACGTCAGCTCGATCGCCGCGGCCGGCATGTACGAGGGCGTGTTCCGCGAGGACATGTTCGAGGAGGCGGAAGGGCTGGACCACCCGTACTTCATGACCAAGCACGAGAGCGAGAAGATCGTTCGCAAGGAGTGCAAGGTGCCCTGGACGGTGTACCGGCCGGCGATGGTGGTGGGCGACTCGACCACCGGCGAGATGGACAAGGTCGACGGCCCGTACTACTTCTTCAAGATGATCCAGCGCATGCGGCAGATCCTGCCGCCGTGGATGCCGGCCGTGGGCCTGGAGGGCGGGCGCGTCAACATCGTGCCGGTGGATTTCGTGGTCGCCGCGCTCGACCACATCAGCCACCACTACCACGCCAGCGGCAAGTGCTACCACCTGGTGGACCCGCGCGGCTACCGCGTCGGCGACGTGCTCGACATCTTCAGCAAGGCCGCGCACGCGCCGAAGATGAACCTGTTCATCAATGCGGCGTTGTTCGGCTTCATCCCGAAGAGCGTGAAGAAGGGGCTGATGGCGCTGGCGCCGGTGCGGCGCATCTACCGCGCCGTGATGAAGGACCTCGGGCTGCCCGAGGACATGATGCACTTCGTCAACTACCCGACGCGCTTCGATCGCCGCGAGACCGACGCGGCGCTCAAGGGCAGCGGCATCGAGTGCCCGAACCTGCACGACTACGCCTGGCGGCTGTGGGACTACTGGGAGCGCCACCTCGACCCGGCGCTGTTCGTCGACCGCTCGCTCAAGGGCACGGTGGGCGGCAAGGTGGTGCTGGTGACCGGCGGCTCCTCGGGCATCGGCCTGTCGGCGGCCTGCCGCTTCGCCGAGGCCGGCGCGATCACCATCATCTGCGGCCGTGGCGAAGACAAGCTGGCTGCCGCGGTCAAGGAGATCCAGGACTTCGCCGGCAAGGACGCCAAGGTGTTCAGCTACTCGGTGGACATCGCTGACGAAGCGAGCTGCGCCGAGTTCGTGCAGAAGCTGCAGGCCGAACACGGCGGCGTGGACTTCCTCATCAACAACGCCGGCCGTTCGATCCGACGCGCCATCGAGTCCAGCTACGACCGCTTCCACGACTTCGAGCGCACGATGCAGCTCAACTACTTCGGCGCGCTGCGCATCACCATGGGCCTGCTGCCCGGCATGGTGGCGAAGAAGAAGGGCCACATCGTCAACATCAGCTCGATCAGCGTGCTCGTCAACGCGCCGCGCTTCTCGGCCTACGTGGCCAGCAAGGCCGCGCTGGACGCCTGGACGGCCTGCGCCTCCAGCGAGTTCGCCGACCAGGGCATCACCTTCACGACGGTGAACATGCCGCTGGTGCGCACGCCGATGACCGCGCCGACCAAGATCTACGAGAGCATGCCGCTGCTCATGCCCGAGGAGGCCGCGGCGATGGTCATCCAGGCCTGCATCGAGAAGCCGGTGCGCGTGGCCACGCGCCTGGGCATCTTCGGCGAGGTGCTGCATGCCGCGGCGCCGCGTGTCACGCAGATCATCATGAACACGACCTTCCGCATGTTCCCCGACAGCGCGGCGGCCAAGGGCGAGAAGGCGCCCAAGCCGACGCTGTCGCCGGAGGCGATCGCGATGGCGCAGATGATGCGCGGCATCCACTTCTGATCGCGAAGAAGCACGGGCCGGTGCGACGCTGCACCCTACAATTTGCGGCGTTGCACCATTTCACCGAAAGGCCCCTGCCATGAGCGCGAAGCCTCCCGCGGCACCCGCCGACCACGACCTCACCCACATCGGCTCCCGCGACAAGGCGGAGATCCTGGCGCAGGCGCTGCCCTACATCCGCAAGTTCCACGGCAAGACCATCGTCATCAAGTACGGCGGCAACGCCATGACCGACCCGGCGCTGCAGCAGGACTTCGCCGAGGACGTGGTGCTGCTCAAGCTGGTGGGCATGAACCCGGTGGTGGTGCATGGTGGCGGCCCGCAGATCGACGAGGCGCTGGCCAAGGTCGGCAAGAAGGGCACCTTCATCCAGGGCATGCGCGTGACCGACGAGGAGACCATGGAAGTGGTCGAGTGGGTGCTCGCCGGCCAGGTGCAGCAGGACATCGTCGGCCTGATCAACGTGGCCGGCGGCAAGGCCGTGGGCCTGACCGGCCGCGACGGCGGGCTGATCCGCGCGCGCAAGCTGAAGATGATCGATCTGAAGGATCCGAAGGTCGAACACGACATGGGCCATGTCGGCGAGATCGAGTCGATCGACCCGAGCGTGGTCAAGGCCCTGCAGGACGACCAGTTCATCCCGGTGATCTCGCCGCTGGGCTTCGGCGCCGACAACGAGAACTACAACATCAACGCCGACGTGGTCGCCGGCAAGCTCGCCGAGGTGCTCAAGGCCGAGAAGCTGATGATGCTGACCAACACGCCGGGCGTGCTGGACAAGAGCGGCCAGCTGCTCACCAACCTCAGCGCACGCGAGATCGACGAGCTGTTCGCCGACGGCACCATCAGCGGCGGCATGCTGCCGAAGATCGGCTCGGCGCTGGATGCGGCGAAGAACGGCGTCAACACCGTGCACATCATCGACGGCCGCGTGCCGCACGCAATGCTGCTGGAGGTGCTGACGGATCAAGCCTACGGAACCATGATCCGCTCGCATTGAGCAGCCTGACCATGCCCTCGCGCGACGTCGCGCGCCTCGCGCTCGCCGCGGCCTGCGGCGCGGGTTTCCTGTGGGGAACGGGTGCGCTGGTGGTCAACGTGCTGATCGCGCGCCACGGCTTCACGCCGGAGAACATCTCCTTCTGGCGCTTCGTCGTCGGCGCGGTGGTGCTGCTCGCGGTGTTCGGCCGGCGCTCGCTGTGGCCGGCGGTGCGCGCGCAACTGCCGCTGCTGCTGGTGGCCGGCACCTGCATGGCGATGTACGTGCTGTGCTGGTTCCTCGGCATCGAACGCATCGGCGCCGCCGTGCCGACGCTGATCGCGCTGTGCCTGCCGCCGGTGCTGGTGACGATCGTGGCGCTGCTGCGCGGCCAGGAGCGGCTCGACCTGCAGTTGCTGGTGGTGCTCGCCGCCGCGCTCGGCGGCACGGTGCTCATCGTGCTGCGCCATGGCGGCGCGGCCGATGCGGCCAGCGGCAGCGCGATGCTCGCCGGCGTGGGCTTCTCGGTGGCTTCGGCCATGCTCTATGCCGGCTTCACGCTGGTCAGCGGCCGGCTCTCGCAGAGCCTGGGCGCCGGGCCGAATGCGGCTTGCCTGACGCTGGTGGCCGCCGTGGTGATGGGCCTGTCGGGCTTGTACCGGCCGCTGGCCTGGCCCGCCGACGTGCCGCCGCAGGCCTGGTTCCTCTACCTCGGCGTGGTCACCGCGGCGCTGGCGCTGCTCGCCTTCAGCTGGGGCGCGGCGCGGCTGAGCCCGACGGCCTTGACGGTGGCCACGCTGGTCGAGCCGCTGACGGCGGTGGTCCTGGCCGCGCTGCTGCTCGGCGAGCAGCTCGGCCTCGCGCAGTGGATCGGCGCCGCATTGCTGCTGGGCAGCATCTGGGGCCTGAGCCGGCGTCTCGTGCCGCATGCCTGAGGACATGACATGAGCGCCTTCTTCTCCTGGAGCGGCGGCAAGGACTCGATGCTGGCGCTGCACCGCGCGCTGGCTGCGGATGTGCGCGTCGAGGCGCTGCTGGCGATGTTCGACGAAGGCGGCGAGCGTTCGCGCTCGCATGCCATTGCGCCGCAGCTGATGCAGGCGCAGGCCGACGCGCTCGGCATCGAACTGGTCATCGGCCGCGCCGGCTGGGCCGACTACGAGGCCGTGTTCACCGCCCGGTTGCGCGAGTTCGCGGCGCGCGGCATCACGCACGGCCTGTTCGGCGACATCGACCTGCAGCCGCACCGCGACTGGGAAGAGAAGGTCTGCACCGCCGCCGGCCTGCGCGCCGAGCTGCCGCTGTGGCAGGAGCCGCGCCGCGCGCTGGTCGACGAACTGCTTGCGCTCGGGTACCGGGCGCGGGTCGTCTGCGTCGACGCGCGCTTCCTCGACGCGAGCTTCTGCGGCCGCGAGTTCGATGCGGCGTTCCTCGCCGACCTGCCCGAAGGCGTCGACGCCTGCGGCGAGAACGGCGAGTTCCACACTTTCGTGTTCGACGGCCCGCGCTTCGCGCAGCCGGTGGCGCACGAACTCGTCGCGGTGCACGAGATCCGCCAGAGCGCGCCGGCGCTCGGCCACCACTTCGTCGCGGAGTTGCGTTGATGCGCGGCAAGACGCCGGTCTGGTTCTTCGATCTCGACAACACGCTGCACGACGCGAGCCACGCGGCTTTCGGCGCGACCAACCGCGCGATGACCGAGTACATCGTCGAGCATCTCGGCATGGATTTCGATGCCGCCTCGGCGCTGCGCCAGCACTACTGGCACCACTACGGCGCCACGCTGCTCGGACTCGTGCGCCACCACGGCGTGCGCCCGGCGCACTTCCTCGAGCAGACACATCGACTGCCCGAACTCGAATCGAAGCTGCGCATGAGCGCGCACGACCGCGCGGTGCTGCGCCGGCTGCCGGGCCGCAAGTTCATCCTGACGAACGCGCCGCGCGACTACACGCTGCGCGTGATGAGCGGCCTGCGGCTGCTCGGCGCCTTCGACGGCATCCTCAGCATCGAGGACATGACGATGTTCGGCCAGCATCGCCCCAAGCCCGATGCCCGCATGTTCCGCCACGTGCTGGCGCGCCTGAAGCTGCGGCCCGAACAGTGCGTGCTGGTGGAGGACACGCTGATGCACCAGAAGGCCGCGCACGGGCTGGGAATGCGCACGGTGTGGATGCGGCGCTACCTCGACGGACGCTTCCGCGGCACTTTGCGTGATGGAATCAACAACGGCCGCAAGGACACGAAAGTTGGTGTTCACCCTTGCCACATCCCCCCCTATGTATATGCCAGAATCAATTCGCTGAAGACGTTACGCGCCCTTCGATGAGCCACTCCAATCACCCTGCGTCAGACACTCCCGCCGAGACCGACGCACCCGAGGTGGCCCCGGCCGACGATTCATCGCCCGCGACGCCGGCGCGCAAGCGCCCCAAGCCCGGCGAACGGCGCATCCAGATCCTGCAGACGCTGGCCGGCATGCTCGAGCAGCCTGGCGCCGAGCGCATCACCACGGCGGCGCTGGCCGCCAAGCTCGACGTCAGCGAAGCCGCGCTGTACCGCCACTTCGCCAGCAAGGCCCAGATGTTCGAGGGCCTGATCGAATTCATCGAGAGCAGCGTGTTCACGCTGGTCAACCAGATCAACGAGCGCGAGAGTGATGCGGCCGTGCAGGTGCGCAAGGTGCTCACCGTGCTGCTGCAGTTCGGCGAGAAGAACCCCGGCATGGTCCGCGTGATGGTGGGCGATGCGCTGGTGTTCGAGAACGACCGCCTGCTCACGCGCATGAACCAGTTCTTCGACCGCATCGAGTCGCAGCTGCGCCAGAGCCTGCGTGCCGCGGCCGAGGCCGCCGGCTCCGCCACGCCGACCGTCGACGCCAACGCGCAGGCCTCGGTGCTCACCGCTTTCGCGGTGGGCCGTCTGCAGCGCTACGCCCGCTCGGGCTTCAAGCGCAGCCCGACCGAGCACCTCGACGCCGCGCTGAACCTGCTCGTCGCCTGACGACCCCTGCTGCGCAGACATGGTCACGATCGAAGTGGCCGGCCGGGCCATCACATTGCTGCCGCAGAAGGCCGCGCTCCTGCCCGCCACCCGCACCCTGCTGATCGCCGACGCGCACATTGGCAAGGCCACGAGCTTTCGTGCGCTGGGTGTGCCGGTGCCGCGCGGCACGACGAGCGAGACGCTGGCCCTGCTCGGCGGGCTGGTGGCCCGCCACGATGCGCGGCGCATCGTCTTCCTCGGCGACTTTCTCCACTCGGCCCGATCGCACATGGCGGCCACGCTGGACGCGGTGGCGCGCTGGCGCGCGCAGCACCCGGCACTCGAACTCGTGCTGGTGCGTGGCAACCACGACGACCATGCCGGCGACCCGCCCGCCTCGCTCGGCTTCAGGGTGGTCGACGAGCCGCTGGTCCAGGTGGAAACCGGCCAGAAATAATCCGGCCCA
>CAZVLY010000172.1:9407-9690 GCA_964628175.1 uncultured Piscinibacter sp.
GGTCGACGAACCACTGATGGACGGCGGGCTCGCACTGTGCCACCACCCCGAACCGGTGGCGGGGGCCTACGTGCTCGCCGGCCACCTGCACCCCTGCGTGTCGGTGCACGGCCGTGCGCGCGAGCGTCTGCGTCTGCCGTGCTTCCACTTCGGCGCGCAGGTCGGCGTGCTGCCGGCTTTCGGTACCTTCACCGGCATGCATCCCATCGCCCGGGCCGCCGGCGACCGGGTGTTCCTGGTCGCGGACAATGCGGTGCTGGAACTGCCATGACCATGAACCCTG
>CAZVLY010000173.1:0-9686 GCA_964628175.1 uncultured Piscinibacter sp.
TCGGGCGGCGCCAGCAGCCACACCGGCCGCAGCGGCGCGGGCGGCACCGCCACCACCGCGCCGCGCTGGCCCACGCGCGCGGCGTCGACCGGACGGGTGGCGCTGGCGCACTCGGGCCGGTGGTCGTGCACGGCCTGCAGGCGCTGCACATGCTCGGCCCCGAGCCGCGCCTGCAGCCGCTCGACCAGGCGCACCAGGCCTTCGCGCTCGCTCGCCGCGCTGGGGAACAGCTCGCCGCTGGGCGCCTCGCCGGGCACGATCTCGCGCGCCGCCAGGCGCAGCTCCAGCGTGGGCGCGGGCAGCTGCAGCTGCGCCAGCCGCTCGCGCAGCAGCACCTGCAGGTGCGCCGCGTCGCGCGAGGGTTCGGCCAGCGAGACGGCCAGGGTGGTCTGCGCCGGCACCTGCGCATCGCTGCGCCAGCGCGGCTCGTGCTGCATGGCCAGCACGAAGCCGCGCACGAAGGCGTGCTGCGCGGCCAGCCAGGCGGCCAGGCGCGCCAGCAGCAGACCGGCGGCGTGCAGCACCTGCTCGGTGCTGTCGGCGCGGGCGAACAGTTCCAGCCGGCTCTCGAACTGCGGCGGCAGCGTGATCGGCACGCGCGGGTCGGGCCGCTCGCCGTAGGCGCGGTCGAGGTCGGCCAGCATCGCCTGACCGAAGCGCCGCGCCAGTCCGGAGCGCGGCAGCCGCCTCAGGTCGGACAGCGTGGCCAGGCCCATGCCCTGCAGCGCCTCCCAGTGCTCGCGCCCGGGGCCGAGCAGCCACACCGGCGTGGTGTCGAGCGCGCGCTGCATCTCGGCGGCCTCGCTCGCATGCACCCGGCGCGGCCCGCGCGCCAGCAGCGCGGCGCCCAGCGGCGTGGGCGCGCTGGCGGCCTGCACGCGGTGGCCCAGCGGCATCACCGCGGCGCGCAGGCGCTGCAGCAGCTTCGTGGGGCCGCCGAAGTAGCGCAGGCTGGTTTGCACCTCGAGCAGCACGGTGTCGGCGCCGCGCGAGGGGTCGTGCGAAGGCTGCAGGCACACGCTCGGCGTGAAGGCCAGCGCGGCGTGGGCGATGGCCGTCAGCGCGGCCGCGTCACGCGCCGCATCGGCCTGGCCGATCAGCAGATCGGGGGCGAGCGCCAGCGCGGTGGCGCGTTTCTGGCCCGGCTCGACGCCGAGCGAGCGCGCCGCCGGGTTCACCGTGGCGATGTGGTGCGCATCGACGAGCGCGAGCGGCGATTGCGCCTGCTCGCCCGTCAGCGTGGCGGCGAACGATTCGAGCGACAGCAGCGGCAGGTGCAGGGCGATCCAGAGCACGGTTCTTGTCCATGCCCGATCAGCCGAGGTCGACGAAGGTGGCCACCGACAGCGCCGGGGTGGGCAGCACACGCTCGGCATTGCGGCGCTGCCGTGCCGCGTCGGACAGCACCGGCGGCAACGCCAGCCTGATCGGCGACTCCAGCGGCGGGCCGCGGCGCTTGAGCACGCGCAGCGCCAGCATGTCGGGCCCGTCCGCCCTCAGTGCCAGACGCAGCGGCGCGGCGCTCGGCCTCTGCGCGGCGGCCATCTCGCGCAGCACGAAGGCGGCACCGTCGTGGGCCTGCGCGGCCAGCTGCAGGCGGCGCAGCCGCTCGGCGCGCAGGCGCGGCGGCAGCCAGGCCACCAGCGCGCCGACATGGCCGCTCTTGAGCGCCTGCTCGAAGGCCCACAGGCTGTCGCTGCCGGGCACGAGGCGGGCGCGCGTCTGCACCACCAGCAGCTGCTCGACGTCGAGGCCGAGCTGCGCGAGCGCCCAGGCCGAGAGCTGCGCCGGCGGGTCGAACAGCATCACCAGCCTGCCGCCGCGCTGCGCCGCCACGAGGCTGGGCGCGAGCAGGCGCACCTCACCCACGCCGGGGTGCGGCAGCAGCAGCTCGGTGAGCGTGCGGCGCGGCCAGCCGCCGCCGGGCAGCTGCGCGTCGAGTGCAGCGAAGCCGCTGGCCACGCCGTCGCCGCGCGGCCTGCCGAGCTGATGGCCGAGCCACAGCCCAGGATGCAGATCCTGCAAAGCGAGTGCGGCGGGCAAACGGTCCATTCGGAGACTGTACGTTTATACAGTATCCAATTCAATACATGCTTTGAACAAGCACTTGCTTGCCTGAAGCAAGCAAATTGCCCAGAATCACTCCATGACTTCGCCCGCCCCGGACGACGCCCGCATCGAAGCCGCGCGGCGCTTCGCCCGCTTCTACACCCGCCAGATCGGCGCGCTGCACGAAGGCCTGCTCGACAGCCCCTTCACGCTGACCGAATCGCGGCTGCTGTGGGAACTCGCCCACCGCGAGCACTGCAGCGCCGCCACGCTGGCGCGCGAGCTCGATCTCGACGCGGGCTACCTCAGCCGCCTGCTGCGCGGGCTGAAGGAACGTGGCCTGGTGCGCAGCACGCGCTCGGCGCAGGATGCGCGCGTCGCCGAGCTGAGCCTCAGCGTCGCCGGCCGGCGCGCCTTCGCGCCGCTGGAGCAGCGCTCGCGCACGCAGACGCAGGCGCTGCTTGAGCGGCTGGACGACGGCCAGCAGCAGCAGGTGCTGCGCTCGATGGCGCAGATCGAACGCGCGCTCGACGGCAGCGCAGGCCGCGCGCCGCCGGCCTGCGTGCTGCGCGCCCACCGCCCGGGCGACATCGGCTGGATCATCGCCCGCCACGGCGCGCTCTACGCGCAGGAGTACGGTTTCGACGGCCGCTTCGAGGCGCTGGTGGCCCGCATCGGCGCCGATTTTCTCGAACGCTTCGATCCAGCGCGCGAAGCCTGCTGGATCGCCGAGCGCGACGGCGTCAACGTCGGCTGCGTGGCGCTGGTCCAGGCCCGAGACGACAGCACCGGGGTCGTCATCGAGGCCACGGCGCAGCTGCGCCTGCTGCTGGTCGAACCGGCCGCGCGCGGCCTGGGCCTGGGCGAGCGGCTCGCGGCCGAGTGCGAGCGCTTCGCACGCGACAAGGGCTACCGGCGCATCGTGCTGTGGACCAACGCCAACCTGGCGGCCGCACGCGGCATCTACCGCAAGGCCGGCTACCGGCTCACCGGCAGCGAGTCGCATCACAGCTTCGGCCAGGATCTGGTCGGCGAAACCTGGGAACTGCAGCTGGCATGACGAGCGCGAACACCCCCTGCCCCTGCGGCACCGGCCAGCCCTACGCCGCATGCTGCGGCCGCTACCACGCCGGCGCCCTGCACCTGCAGGCGCCGGATGCCGAACGGCTCATGCGCTCGCGCTACAGCGCCTACGCGCTGGGCCTGACCGACTACCTGCTGGCCACCTGGCACGCCAGCACGCGCCCGGCGGCGCTGGAGCCCGATCCGCCGGGGCTGAAATGGCTGGGGCTGGAACTGCGCGGCCACGCGCGGCAGGACGAGGACCATGCCACGGTGAGCTTCGTCGCGCGCAGCAAACTCGGCGGCCGCGCCCACCGCCTGCAGGAAACAAGCCGCTTCGTGCGCGAACTCGGGCGCTGGTACTACGTCGACGGCGACGTGGCCTGAAGCAAGGGCTTCAGGCGAATTCCTGGCGCACCCCGGCCGACATCAGCCGGTGGATGATCCAGCCGAGCAGTGCGCAGGCCACCAGGGTCATCGCCGCGCCCATCGCGCGCGCCGCGGTGACGAAGCCGCCGAACACGCCCAGCGCCTTCTGCGGCAGCGGCGAGCTGCTCAGCGTGGCGTCGACCACCGACTGCACCACCTCGTGCTGGAACCACAGGCCCAGCAGGTTGGCGACGATGGCCAGCACCAGCATGCCGATGAAGGCGCGGCGCGCCCAGTCCAGGCGCAGCAGCAGGCCGATCGCCGAGGCCAGCGTGGCCAGCGAGACCACCAGCCCGGCGCCCACCACCCACGGCAGGTAGGCGATCAGCAGCCCGGTGAGCAGCGGCAGCGGGCGCTGCGCGCCGCTGCTCTGCCAGCCCGGCAGCAGCGAGGCCACCGCGGCGTTCTGCACCACCGCCGAGGCGCTGGCCAGCAGCGCCAGGGCGATGAACACCCAGGCCACCGTGGTGACGAACAGGGAGCGGGATCCGACGTTGAAGGTCTGCGGCATGGTGGTGGCTCCGGGCGCGCGGTGCATTGCACCGTTGAGCCCGATTGTGCGAACGGGTGTGTGACAGGACATCCCACACCTGCACGCCTCCCCCGCGAGCGCGGGGTGGTCTGTGCGTTCGCCGCCACAGCGGCCGCGGGGCCTGCGCCCCGGCCCCGATCCTCAGACCGTTTCGGGCACCATCGTGATCGCGCCGCAGGGGCACTCGGCGGCGCACAGTCCGCAGCCCTTGCAGTAGTCGAAGTTGAACTGGAAACGCTTGCCGGGGCCGAGCTTGATGACCGCGTTGTCGGGGCACACGCCGTAGCAGTTGTCGCACTCGAAGCAGTTGCCGCAGCTCAGGCAGCGCCGAGCCTCGAACAGGGCATTGCCCTCGTCCAGCCCGCCCTGCACCTCGTCGAAGCTGGTCTGGCGTCGTGCCAGGTCGAGCAGCGGCCGCACCGTGGCCGGTGCGTCGCTGTAGTACCAGGGGTTGAGCTTGTCGAAACTCGCTGTCTCGTGCTTCTTCAGCTCGGGCACGGCCGCGCCGCGCAGCCACGCATCGATATGCTTCGCCGCCTTCTTGCCGTGGCCCACCGCCACCGTGACGTTGCGCTCGGCCGGCACCATGTCGCCGCCGGCGAACACACCCGGGCGGCCGGTCATCATGCGCGCGTCGACCTGCACCACGCCGTCCTGGACCGTCAGGCCCGGCACGCCGTCGAGCAGCGAGAGATCGACGTCCTGCCCGAGCGCCAGCACCAGCGAATCGGCCTTCAGCGTCTCGAACTCGCCCGTGGGCTGCGCCTTGCCCTCGTCGTCGAGCACCATCTTCTCGACCGTCAGCTCGCCCGCATCGGCCTGTCGGATGGTGGAGAGCCATTTGATCGTCACGCCTTCCTGCAGCGCCTCTTCGACTTCGAAGTCGTGCGCCGGCATGCGGTCGCGCGTGCGGCGGTAGACGATCACCGCCTCGGTGGCACCCAGTCGCCGCGCGGTGCGCGCCATGTCGATCGCCGTGTTGCCGCCGCCGTAGACGACGACACGGCGGCCGAGCATCGGCTTGTCCTCGCCCTCCATGCTGCGCAGCACCGACACGGCATCGAGCACACGGGCCGAGTCGCCGGCCGGGATGAAGCTGCGCTTGGCAATGTGCGCGCCGACGGCCAGGAACGCGGCGTCCAGCGCCTCGTCGCGCATCGTCGCCTGCAGGTCGGCGACCTTGGTGTCCAGGCGGATCTGCACGCCCATGGCCACGATGCGCGCGACCTCGGCGTCGAGCACCTCGCGCGGCAAGCGGTACTTCGGGATGCCGAAGCGCATCATGCCGCCCGCCCGCGGGCCGGCCTCGAACACGGTGACGCGGTGGCCGAGGCGGCGCAGGTGGTAGGCCGCACTCAGGCCGGAGGGCCCGGCGCCGACGATGCCCACGTGGCGGCCGGTCTCGGCCGCGGGCGGTTCGAACCGCCAGCCCTGCTTGAGCGCCTCGTCGCCGAGGAATCGTTCGACGGCGTTGATGCCCACCGGCGCGTCGAGCTGGCCGCGGTTGCACACGCCCTCGCAGGAGTGGTAGCAGACGCGGCCCATGATGGCCGGGAACGGGTTGTCGCGCACCAGGTGCCGCCAGGCGGTTTCGTAGTGGCCGGCCTCGGCATGGAACAGCCAGCCCTGGATGTCTTCGCCCGCCGGGCATTGCTGGTTGCACGGCGGCAGGCGGTCGACGTAGACCGGCCGGCTGGAGCGCCAGGAGCCTGTCTTGTTGGCCAGCGAGGAGCCGACGTCGAGCGTGATCGCGAAGGGCTTGTCCATGGTCACGCGTCCTCGGTGACGGGGTCGAGCAGGCCGTACTGGCGGATGTTGCGGTCGGCCATCGCCTGCAGGTGCGCGATGACGTCGTCGCGACGCTGCGGCGCGAACAGGTGGGCGAATCGCTTCTGCGGCTTCAGATAGTCCTCGACAGGCACGCGGTGGCGGATCTTCGACACCGCGGTGACCTCGCCATGTGCTGCCTCGAACACCGGGAACAGCCCCGACTGCTGCGCCAGCCGTGCCAGCCGGATGGTGTCGTGCGAGGCCGATCCCCAGCCCAGCGGACACGGCACCAGCACGTGCAGGTAACGCGCGCCGTGCAGCGTCATCGCGTGCTCGACCTTGGCCTCGAGGTCGTGCAGGTCGGCGACCGTCGCGGTGGCCACGTAGGGGATGCCATGCGCCATGGCGATGCGCGGCAGGTTCTTGCCCTGGCCGAACACGTTGCCCGGCTGCGCGCCCACCGCCGGCGTGGTGGCGGTGCGCGCGGCGGCCGGCGTGGCCGACGAGCGCTGCACGCCGGTGTTCATGTAGGCCTCGTTGTCGTAGCAGACGTAGAGCACGTCGTCGTTGCGCTCGAACATGCCCGACAGGCAGCCGAAGCCGATGTCGGTGGTGCCGCCGTCGCCGCCCTGCGCGAGCACGCGAACCTCCTTGCGGCCTTTCACCTTCAGCGCTGCCGCGATGCCGGTGGCCACCGCCGCGGTGTTGCCGAAGAGGGAATGGATCCACGGCAGCTGCCACGAGGTCTCGGGGTACGGCGTGGAGAACACCTCCAGGCACCCGGTGGCGTTGGCCGCGATGAGCTGGCCACTGGCCGCGCGCATCGCCGCATCCACCGCGTAGCGGGCCCCCAGCGCCTCGCCGCAACCCTGGCAGGCGCGGTGGCCGGAGTTGATGGCGTTGCTGCGCTCGGTGCTTGCCTGCACGCTGCGCTGCTCCGGCGCGAGCAGGCGGTTGCCCACCGTGAACGTTCCCGTCTGGTAGAACTTGATCGTCTGTGCCGTCATGGCCTGACCTCAGCTCACGCGCGACGCAACGGCGCCGACGTCACGCAGGATGGATTCGGCCGCCGGGCCGGTGCGCTCGCCGCTGCGCTCGCGTTCGAGCTGGCGCTCCACCACCGTCCAGTCCATGTCGAGGAAGGTCAGCGGCTCCAGCGTGTCGGCGATCGCCTCGGTGAAGATGCGCTGCAGCGAGGCCTGCGTGATGGCCCGCCCGCCCAGCCCGGCGATCACCGTGTAGCCGTTGCGCCGCGTGCCGGACATGGCCATGCGCACGTCGTTGGCGAGGATGCCGCCCAGGCCCACCGAGAAGCTCTTCTCCAGCACCACCACGCGCTCGGCATGCACCAGCGCCTGGCGGACTGCCGCCAGCGGGAACGGCCGGAACGAGGTTATGCCCAGCACGCCGATGCGCTCGCCCTCATCGCGCATCGCGTCCACCGTGTCCTTGATGGTGCCCAGCACCGAGCCGAGTGCCACCACGATGGTGTGCGCGTCCTCGCAGCGGTAGCAGTGCAGCAGCCCGCCGCTGTCGCGCCCGAAGATGCCCTGGAACTCCGCCGCGATCTGCGGGATGCGCTCCAGCGCGCGCATCTGCCGCGCATGCGCCAGGTAGCGCACCTCGGTGAAGGCTTCCGGCCCGACCATCGCGCCGATGCTCACCGGCTCGGCCGGGTCCAGCACCTGGCGCGGCACATAGGGCGGCAGGAAGGCATCGACCTGCGCCTGCGTGGGCATGTCCACGCGCTCGTAGGCGTGGGTGAGGATGAAGCCGTCCATGCACACCATCACCGGCAGGCTCATCTCCTCGGCGAGCTTGAAGGCCTGGATGTGCAGGTCCAGCGCCTCCTGGTTGGTCTCGGCGAACAGCTGGATCCAGCCGCAGTCGCGCTGGCTCATGGAGTCGCTGTGGTCGTTCCAGATGTTGATCGGCGCGCCGATCGCGCGATTCGCCACCGTCATCACGATCGGCAGGCCCAGCCCCGAAGCGTTGTAGACCGCCTCGGCCATGAACAGCAGCCCCTGGCTGGCGGTGGCCGTGTAGGCGCGTGCGCCGGCCGCCGAGGCGCCGATGGCCACGCTCATCGCGGCGAACTCGCTTTCGACGTTGATGAACTCGCAAGGGCTGAGCGAGCCGTCCTTCACCAGTTCGCCCAGCGCCTCGACGATGTGCGTCTGCGGCGAGATCGGGTAGGCGCAGATCACCTCGGGGCGCGACAGCGCCACCGCCTCCGCGACGGCGCGCGAACCTTCAGTCTGCTTGAGCATGGGACAACTCCTCCATCTCGCGCGTGACGTACTCGAAGGCCTCGGTGGCGGCGGCCACGTTGCCTTCGGCCACCTTGCCGGCGAACTTGTCGCGGATGGCATGCGCCACGGCGTCGAGCGTGATCAGCCCGCTGATCGCCGCGAAGCCGCCGAGCAGCGCCGCGTTGGGCAGCGGCCGGCCGACATGGCGCAGCGCGATCTCGCTGGCGGGCACGTTGCACAGGCGTTCGCGGCGAAAGCGCTGCACGAATTCGCCGACGCCCAGTTCGTCGAAGCTGCGTGTCGAGTTGATGAGCACGTAGCCCTCGGGCTGCAGGCCCTGGAACACGTCGACCTGGTGCAGCAGCGTCGGGTCCTGGATGATCAGCGCGTCCGGCGCCATCACCGGCTCGCGCAGGCGGATCTCGCGGTCGGCGATGCGGCAGAAGGCCACCACCGGCGCGCCCGTGCGCTCGGAGCCGAAGCTCGGGAAGGCCTGCGCATGGCGGCCCTGCTCGAAAGCCGCGATCGACAGCATCTCGGCGCCGGTCACCACCCCCTGGCCGCCGCGGCCGTGGATGCGGATCTGGAACATGCTTCCTCCTGGGCGGGTGTGGCCGCAATCTTCGGGCCGCCCCCGCCAAAGGGCTTGTCCTGCATCAAGCGCAAGGCGCGGCGACAATGCCGCTCCGCCTCGCGCGCCGCCCCGCCTTCATGCACCCCGGAATCCTCTACGCCGCCTCCGCCTACGTGCTCTGGGGCCTGTTCCCGCTCTATTTCAGCCATTTGTCCGCGGTGCCCGCCACCGAGGTGCTGGTGCACCGGGTGGTGTGGTCGCTGGTCTTCGTGATCGCGGTGCTGGCCTGGCGCCGCCAATGGGCCTGGCTGGCGCCCACGCTGCGCCAGCCGAAGGTGCTGGGCGCCTTCGTCGCCAGCGCGCTGCTGCTGTCGTGCAACTGGCTGACCTACATCTGGTCGGTCAACCACGGCCACGTGGTCGATGCCAGCCTGGGCTACTTCATCACGCCGCTGGTCAACGTGCTGCTGGGCTACACCGTGCTGCACGAGCGCCCGCGTCGGCTGCAGTGGGCAGCGCTCGCACTGGCCATGCTCGGGGTGCTGTGGCTCACCGTGGCCGCCGGCCAGCTGCCGTGGATTGCGCTCGTGCTGGCGGCCAGCTTCGGCGGCTACGGCCTGCTGCGCAAGATCGCGCCGCTGGGTGCGCTCGAGGGCCTGTCGCTGGAGACCATGCTGCTCGCCCTGCCCGCGCTGGTGGCGCTGGCGCTGTGGTGGGGCCGCGGCCCGGCGAGCTTTCCCTCGCCCGACCTGGCCACCAACCTGTGGCTGATCGGCGTGGGCCCGCTGACCGCCGTGCCGCTGCTGCTGTTCGCCGCCGGCGCCCGGCGCATCTCGATGACGACGCTGGGCCTGCTGCAGTACATCGGCCCGTCCATCCAGTTCGCGCTGGGTGTGTGGCTGTTCAACGAGCCCTTCGGCGGCCAGCGGCTGATCGGCTTCGGGCTGATCTGGGCGGCGCTGCTGGTCTACAGCGCGGACGGCTGGCGTGTGTCGCGCCGCGCGGTGACGGCGGCGGC
>CAZVLY010000174.1:0-9666 GCA_964628175.1 uncultured Piscinibacter sp.
CATGCGCGCCGAAGACGTGGGCTGGAGCGCCAACAAGATCGTGCTGGGCAAGCTCTCCGGGCGCAATGCCTTCAAGCAGCGCCTGCAGGATCTGGGCATCTCGATGGAGTCGGAGTCGGAGGTCAACGCCGCCTTCGCCAGGTTCAAGGAACTGGCGGACCGCAAGAGCGACATCTTCGACGAGGACATCCTCGCACTCGTGATGGACGAGTCGGTCACGGCCGAGAACGAACACTACCGGCTGCTCGCGCTGTCGCAGCGATCCGAAACTGGCGAGCGGCCGCACGCCAGCGTCGCCATTGACGCGGCGGCCACCGAGATGCATGCCGAGAGCGACGGCAACGGGCCGGTGGACGCGAGCCTGAAGGCCATCGAATCGAAGCTCAAGACTGGCGCGGAGATGCTGCTCTATTCGGTCAATGCCATCACCTCGGGCAGCACAGAATCGCAAGGCGAGGTGACGGTTCGGCTGCAGCACGGGGGCCGGGTCGTCAACGGCGTCGGTGCCGATCCAGACATCGTCGTCGCGTCGGCGAAGGCCTACCTCGCGGCGTTGAACAAGCTGCACAGCAAGACGGAGCGCGTGGCCGCGCAGGGCTGAGATGCCAAGTAGGTCACATTCCTGACAGTTCGAGGACTGACTTTAGGAAAAACGCGTAAGGTCATGATCTTGCGCGCTTTTTTCTGTTCGCATAGACTCGTGCATAACGAGCGTCAAAAGGACTGTCGTGGGAATGATCAGCAAGTTTGTGACAACGGCGATCGCAGCCCTGGTGGCGGCGGTCGCGCTCACGCTGTCGACGCCGGTCGATGCCGCTCAGAAGCAGGCCAAGAAGCGAGCCACGGCCTCGGCCAAGAGTGTGCCCAAGCAGAAGCGCAGCAAACGCGTGGCCCGCGTCGTGCCGGAGCGCCCGTCCTTTGGCCAGCTGGCCGGGCTGCGTGCCACCGACGACGCGCTCGACCTGAAGTCCAGCGTGGCACTGGTGATGGACCAGGACACCAACGAGGTGCTGCTCAGCAAGAATCCGAATGCGGTGCTGCCGATCGCGTCCATCACCAAGCTGATGACTGCATTGGTGGTGACCGAGGCGAACCTGCCGCTCGACGAGACGCTGACCATCTCGCAAGAAGACGTCGACACCGAAAAGGGCAGCCGCTCGCGACTGCGCGTGGGCACGCAGCTGACGCGCGAAGAGATGCTGCATCTCGCGCTCATGTCCTCCGAGAACCGCGCTGCCCATGCACTGGGCCGTGCCTACCCCGGCGGCCTGCCGGCCTTCGTGAACGCCATGAATGCCAAGGCTCAACTCCTGGGCATGAGCGACACCCACTACGTCGAACCGACCGGGTTGTCGAGCAAGAACCAGTCGAGCGCGAAGGACCTCGCCACGCTGGTCAAGGCCGCGCACGAGCACCAGCTGATCCGTGAACTGTCCACCTCGCCCGAGTTCCGGGTCGCGGTCGGCCGGCGCGAGATGCAGTTCCGCACCACCAACTCCCTGGTGCGCAGCCCGATCTGGGAGATCGGACTGCAGAAGACGGGCTACATCGCAGAAGCCGGACGTTGCCTCGTCATGCAGGCGACGATGGCCGGGCGGCAACTGATCATGGTGTTCCTCGACTCGACCGGCAAGTATTCGCGGCTGGGCGACGCCGAGCGCGTGCGCCGCTGGGTGACCGAGTTCGCTCCGGCCCATGCGCCGGCTGCGGTGCCTGCTGCGACGGAACTCTCGCCGTCGGCATCGACCGGCGTCAAGCTGGCAATCTGATCGCGCCTCAGGCGCGGTGACCGAGCGAAGCGGAGATCTGGCCCGCGGTGGCCTTTAGCCGCTCCAGCCAGGATTCTTCCAGGCGGTCGGCTGGCGCCGAGATCGACAGGCCCGCGATCAGGTTGCCCTGGTCGTCGCGGATGCCCGCGGCCATGCAGCGAACGCCAAGCTCCAGTTCCTCGTCGTCGCGTGCCGTTCCCAGCTGCGTTACCCGGGCGAGTTCACGCTCGAGCGCCGGCAAGTCGGTGATGCTGTTGCGGGTGTGCCCCGCCAGCCCCGTGCGCATGGCGTAGGCGCGAACGCGCTGCGGGTCGTCGTTGGCCAGGAACAGCTTGCCGACGGAAGTGAGGTGCAAGGGCGCGCGGCCACCGATGGCGCGCACGACCTGCATGCCAGAGCGTTCGCTGTAGGCGCGCTCGATGTAGACGATCTCGTCGCCCTGGCGCATCGACAGGTTCACTGGTTGATGCGTGAGCTTGTGCAGTTCGCGCATCGGGCCGAGCGCTGCGTCGCGCACGTCCAGGCGCGCCTTGACCAGGTTGCCGAGTTCGAGCAGACGCATGCCCAGGCGGTAGCTGCCGGCCTCGGGCCGGTCGACGAAGCGACCGATCGTCAGGTCGTTGAGGATGCGGTGGGCGGTCGAGGGGTGCAGTCCCGAACGTTCGGCGATCACCTTCAGCGAGACGGGGTCGGGGAACGAGGCCAGCACCTCCAGCAGATCAAAAGCCCGCTCGAGCACCTGGATCGTCGGCTTCTTTTCGTCGGTCTTGGACATGAGCGGGATTCTCGCTCAAACGCTGTTGGTTTTATATGGCGAAAGTGGCTCGGGCCATCCGGAACCCCAGAGCGTCGAGATACCGCGTCAATCCAGGCGGCGGACCGCGTTGACGGCGCTGCGCACGGCGCCTTCCAGCGTCGCCGGGTAGGGGCCGTCGACATGGTCCCCCGCGGAGAGCAGCCCGGGCGCGATGAGCATGGGCGGCCGTTCCAGGCCCGGGACACAGCGGAAGGTGGCGCGCTTCTCGGTGAGCAGCAGGCGAAGCTCCGGCACGCCGTCCAGCAGGGGGCCGAGGGCCTGACGCGCCTGCCGAAGTGTCGCCGCGAGCGTGGCCTCTCGCCCAGCATCGACCCACGGTCGCGCGCCGCTGATCACGAAAGCGAGCAGGCCGCAGGGGCCACCGAGCTGGCCCCGGTCGAGGACGAACTGTGCCGGGGCCTCCTCGCCGGCCTGCAGTGCCAGCATGGGCTCGGGCAGCACGGTGCCGGCGCATTGCAGGTAGACCGTGACGATCGGCTCGTAGCCGAAGGCGGCGGCACAGGCTGCCCAGGCCGGGGCGATCGGCTCCGCCAGTCGGGCCGCCTCGGCAGGCGGCGTCGCGAGGATGACGCGCTCGAACGCCGTGTCGTCGACACGCCAGCCCGCGCCATCGCGGGCCAGCTCGCGCACGCGTGTGCCCATCCGCACGAGCGCGCCATGGCCTTGCAGCCAGGCCATGGCGGGGGCCGGAAACAGTTCGCCGAGACTCACCCGCGGCAACAGCAGGTCGGCCGAGCCCGGGCCGCTGAAGAGCGCATCGCGCAGCACACGCAGGAACACGGCCGCACTCGCTTCATTGGCAGGCGTGTTCAGCGCCGCGACGCACAGCGGGTCGATCAGGTCGCGAACGATCGTCGGCCCGAGTCCGAGGGTCAGCGACTCGACCGTCTTGCCCGGATCGCAGCGAAAACCCCGCGCGGCCCAGCCTGCGGCGGTGGCCAGCAGCGACAAGCGCTCGCGCAGCGACCACCCGGCTCGGCCCCAGACGCCACGCGCAAAGGCGAGCATCGGCGCGCCCGGCGGCAGATGCAGGCCGCGGCCGTCGGGTTCGGTCAGGCGCAGCGGCGAGCGCAGCAGGGCGGCTTCGGTGTCGACGCCGACCTCGCGCATCAGCCGGAGTGTCTGCGTGTAGGCGCCGATCAGGATGTGCTGGCCGTTGTCCAGCGCGAGCCCGTCGTGGTGCACCTCGCGCGCGCGCCCTCCGGCCTGAGGCGCCATCTCGAACAGCGTGACCCGGTGGCCGGCCCGCGTCGCCTCGACGGCCGCGGCCAGCCCGGCCCAGCCCGCGCCGATCACCGCCACCTTGCGCGGCACTAGCGGCCCCGCCAATGGGTCTGCATCGCGATCCAGAGCTTGCGGATCGGCGTCAGCGAAGTGCGCTGGTGCAGCACCTGGAAGTTGTCGGCCTCGATCTCGCGCAGCAGCGATCGGTAGATGTTGGCCATCATCAGCCCCGGCTTCTGCGCGTTGCGGTCGGCCTCCGGCAGCAGCGCCAGGGCCTCGTCGTAGCAGCGGTGCGCGCGCTCGGCCTGGAAGGTCATCAAGGCCGTGAAGCGCTCGCTGTAGCCGCGGTTCAGGATCTCCTGCGCCTTGACGTCGAACTGCTTCAGGTCCGACACGGGCAGGTAGATGCGGCCGCGGCGGGCATCGTCGCCGACGTCGCGGATGATGTTGGTCAGCTGCATCGCCAGACCCAGTCGATGGGCGTAAGCCACCGTCTGTTCCTGCGTGCGGCCGAAGATGTTTGCCGCGACCTCGCCGACCACGCCGGCCACCAGATGGCAATAACGAGCCAGGCCGGCGTAGTCGAGGTAGCGCGATTGATCGAGGTCCATCTGGCAGCCGTCGATCACGCTGAGCAGGTGGTCGGCGCGGATGCCGAAGTCGGCCGCGATCGGCTGCAGCGCCTGCATCACCGGGTGGCTGGGGTGGCCTTCGAAAGCCGCGGCCACCTCGCGCCGCCACCAGGCGAGCTTGGTGGCGGCCACGGCGGGGTCGCTGACTTCGTCGACCACGTCGTCCACCTCGCGACAGAAGGCGTAGAACGCGGTGATCGCGGCGCGGCGCGGCGGCGGCAGGAAGAGGAAGGCGTAGTAGAAGCTCGAGCCGCTGCGCGCGGCCTTGTCCTGCACGTATTGCTGCGGCGTCATGCGGTTCGCCCCGCCAGGGCGGTGGGCTGCGGCCGCATCTGCAGCGCGCGCCAGAGCATCACGACCGCGTCCGCCTTGCGCAGTCTCGGCCGCATCACGATCGTGCCGAAGTCCCGTGCCGCGATCTTGTCGAGGATGCGCAGGCCGCCTTGCACCACCAGGCGCAGTTCCCAGCCGGCACGGCCCGGCACGCGGTGCACCAGCGGCGCGCCCGAGTCCATCAGTCCGCGCGCCCAGTCGCATTCGGCGCGGATCAGCCCGCGTGCGGCAGGCGAGTCGCGCTGCGCCAGCACGCCGGCCGGGTCCACGCCGTGCTGCGCACAGTCGGCCAACGGCAGGTACAGCCGACCCTTGCGGGCGTCGACAGCCACGTCCTGCCAGAAGTTGATCAACTGCAGTGCGCTGCAGATCGCATCGGCGCGGCGCTTCGAGTCGTCGTCGTGCACGCCGTACAGATGCAGCAGCAGCCGGCCCACCGGGTTGGCCGAGCGGCGGCAGTAGTCGAGCAGTTCCGCCCGGTCGGTGTAGCGGGTCTTCACGACGTCCTGCGCGAAGGCGTCGAGCAGGTCGTTCAGCAACTCGGGCGGCAAGCGGTGCTTGTGCATCACGGCCGCCAGCGGTCCGAAGACTTGCGGCCAGCGAGGCGACGCGGCTTCGCCCCGGGTGACTGCCTGCAGGTCGCGCCGGTAGGCGTCGATGTCGGCGAGCCTCGCGGCCGGGGACGCGTCGCCTTCGTCGGCCAGGTCATCGGCCGTGCGCGCGAACCAGTAGATGGCGGCCACGGCCGGCCGCAGCGCAGGCGGGCACAGCCAGGAGGCCACGGGAAAGTTCTCGTAGTGGTCGACGCTCACGGCCCCGATTGTCCACGCGGCAATGGCGGTCGGGCCCGGCGCCTGCTTCATCGATGGTGTTTGACATCGGACAGTCGGCCCAATACATTACTGACCGGTCAGTCATTTACTTTGCAGACACACCACCGCAAGGATCCGCATGAAGCCGCAGATCGTCCTCGTGCTCGCCAGCCTCGCCGCGCTGGCTGCCTGCTCCAGGCAGGAGCCCGCTCCCGACCCCATCCGTGCGGTGCGCACCGTGACCATCTCGCCGCAGACGGCCGGTGGCACGCACGAATACGCGGGCGAGGTGCGCGCGCGGACGGAATCGCGACTGGGCTTTCGCGTGGGCGGCAAGATCGTCCGCCGTGCAGCGGACCTGGGCGACACGGTGAAGGCCGGCCAGGTGCTGGCGCAGCTCGATCCGCAGGACCTGCAACTCGGCCAGGAGTCGGCTCGGGCGGCGTTGTCCGCGGCACAGGTCAACCTCGACCAGGCGGCAGCCGACTTCCGGCGCTTCAAGGACCTGCGTGACCAGGGCTTCATCAGCTCGGCCGAACTGGAGCGTCGCGAGACGACGCTGAAGTCCGCGCAGGCCCAGCTCGCCCAGGCCCGCGCGCAGAACAGCGTGCAGGGCAACCAGGCGGCCTATGCGTCGCTCGTGGCCGATGCGAAGGGCGTGATCACCGGGGTCGATGCCGAGCCGGGCATGGTCGTGGCGGCGGGCTCGCCCGTGGTGCGGCTGGCCCACGACGGACCGCGCGACGTGATCTTCTCGGTGCCCGAAGACCAGGTCGGTCTGATCAAGCAGCTCGCCGGTGTGCCCGGGCGTTTCAAGGTGCGGCTGTGGGGCGCCGATGCGGCGCCGCTGGCGGCCAGCATCCGTGAGATCTCGGCTGCGGCCGATCCGGTGACGCGAACCTTCCTCGTCAAGGCCGACATCGGCAACGCCGCGGTGCGCCTCGGGCAGACGGCCACCGTGCTGGTCGAGATGCCGCAGACGGCGGGCATCGTGAAGCTGCCGCTGTCCGCGCTGAAGGAAGAGCAGGGCAAGAGCATCGTCTGGCTGGTCGATCGCGCCAGCATGACGGTGCGCGCGCAGCCCGTTCAGGTGGCCGGAGCCGACGGCAACGAAGCGGTGATCGCGGCCGGCCTGCAGGCTGGCCAGGTGGTGGTCACCGCCGGCGTGCACGTGCTCAACCCCGGCCAGAAGGTGAAGTTCTACGTCGACCCCGGTGTGCCCTCGGCCTCGGCCGCCGTGCCCGTCACCGCGGTGACGGTCAAGTGAGCGGGGCGCACGTGGACAGCCTGCCGACCGCCGCCGCGACGACGTCGCGCTTCAACATCTCCCGCTGGGCGCTCGACCATCCGGCGCTGACCCGCTACCTGCTGCTCGTGTTGCTGGTGCTGGGCTTCGCGGCCTACTTCCAGCTCGGGCAAGACGAAGACCCGCCGTTCACGTTCCGCGCCATGGCGATGCGCGTGTTCTGGCCTGGCGCGACGGCGCAGCAGGTGGCCGACCAGGTGACCGACAAGCTGGAGAAGACGCTGCAGGAGGTGCCCTACGCCGACAAGATCCGCAGCTACTCCAAGCCCGGCGAGGCGCTGATCATCTTTCAGGTGAAGGACAACTCGCCGCCGCGCGAGATGCAGCAGATCTGGTACACGGTGCGCAAGAAGGTCGGCGACATGCGCGCCACGCTGCCGGCCGGCGTGATCGGCCCCTTCTTCAACGATGAGTTCGGCGACGTCTACGGCTCCATCTACGCCCTGTCCGCAGACGGCTTCACCTACCAGGAACTGCGCGACCAGGCCGACCGCGTGCGCCAGAGGCTGCTCAAGGTCAAGGACGTCAGCAAGGTCCAGGTGTTCGGCGCGCAGGACGAGAAGGTCTTCATCGAGATCTCGCAGAAGCGCCTCGCGCAACTCGGGCTGGACTTCAACCAGGTCCTCTCGCAGATTGGCCAGCAGAACGCCGTCGAGTCCGCCGGCACGATCAACTCGCCCACCGACTACCTGCAGGTGCGGGTTGGCGGGCAGTTCAACACGCTCGACGAGCTGAAGGTGTTCCCGATCCGCGCCAACGGAGCGAGCTTCAAGCTCGGCGACATCGCGCAGATCCGCCGTGCCTACGTCGACCCGCCGCAGGTGAAGGTGCGCCACCAGGGCCGCGAGGTGATCGCGCTGGGCATCTCGATGGCCAAGGGCGGCGACATCATCGAGATGGGCCAGGCCCTGCACAAGGCGGCGCAGACGATCCGCGCCGACCTGCCCGCCGGCATCGAACTGCACCAGTTCCAGGACCAGTCGACCGTGGTGTCACGCTCGGTGGGTGAATTCGTCAAGGTGCTGATCGAGGCCGTGGTGATCGTGCTGGCGGTGAGCTTCATCAGCCTGGGCCTGCACTTCAAGCCCTTCCGCATCGACTGGCGTCCGGGCTTGGTGGTGGGCATCACCATTCCGCTGGTGCTGGCGATCACCTTCGTGGTGATGTACTACTGGGGCGTCGGCCTGCACAAGATCTCGCTGGGCTCGCTGATCATCGCGCTGGGCCTGCTGGTGGACGACGCCATCATTGCGGTGGAGATGATGGTGCGCAAGATGGAGGAGGGCTACGACAAGGTGCGCGCCGCCACCTTCGCCTACGAGCTGACCGCCATGCCCATGCTGACCGGCACGCTGATCACCGCAGCGGGCTTCCTGCCCATCGGCATCGCCCGCTCGATGACGGGGGAATACACCTTTGCCATCTTTGCCGTGACGGTGATTGTATTTCGTGCCCTACCTCGGCACGCTCATCCTGAAGCACAAGGACAACGGCAATGTCGCCGGCGAGCCGCACGAACTCTTCGACACGCCGTTCTACACGCGCTTTCGCGCGCTGGTGAACTGGTGCGTCAAGCACCGCTGGATCACCATCGGCCTGACCATCGCCACGCTGGTGCTCGGCCTGATGGGCATGGGCAAGGTGCAGAACCAGTTCTTCCCGGACTCGAGCCGGCTCGAGCTGCTGGTCGACCTCTGGTACCCGGAAGGCACCTCCTACGCGGCCAACGAGGCGGTCACCAAGCGGGTCGAGTCGCGCATCATCCAGCTGGAGGGGGTGGACCACGTCACCACCTGGGTGGGCAGCGGCGCCGAACGTTTCGCCCTGGTGCTCGACCAGATCTTCCCGCAGACCAACGTGGCGCAGATGATCGTGCTGCCCAAGGACCTGGCGGCGCGCGAACGACTGCGCAAGCTGCTGCCCGAACTGCTGGCCACCGAGTTCCCGGAGGCGCGCGGGCGCGCCAAGCTGCTGCCCAACGGACCCCCGGTGCCGTACCCGGTGCAGTTCCGAGTCGTCGGGCCCGACCCGTCCAAGGTGCGCGCCTACGCCGACGAGGTGAAGGCGATCATGCGCGGCAACCCGAACCTGCGCGGCATCAACGACAACTGGAACGAGTCGGTGAAGGTGCTGCGCCTGGACGTCGACCAGGAGAAGGCGCGCGCCCTGGGTGTGAGCAGCCAGGCCATCGCGCAGGCCTCGCGCACCATCAACAGCGGCACCAACATTGGCCAGTACCGCGACGGCGACAAGCTGATCGACATCGTGCTGCGCCAGCCCATCGAGGAGCGCGACGCCATCACCGACCTGGCCAGCGGCTACGTGCCGACGACCACTGGCCGCAGCATCCCGCTGGCGCAGATCGCCAAGGCGTCGTTCACCTGGGAGCCGGGCGTGCTGTGGCGCGAGGGGCGCGACTATGCCGCGACGGTGCAGGGCGACATCGTCGAGGGCCTGCAGGGCGCCACGGTGACGGCGCAGCTCGATCCCTTGTTCAAGCCCATCCGCGAGAAGATGCTGCCGGGATACCGCATCGAGGTGGCCGGGGCCGTGGAAGAGAGCAGCAAGGGCCAGGGCTCGATCGCCGCCGGTGCGCCGCTGATGCTGTTCATCATGTTCACGCTGCTGATGCTGCAGCTGCACAGCTTCAGCCGCTCGGTGCTGGTGTTCCTGACCGGGCCGATGGGCATCGCCGGCGTGGCGGCGGCTCTGCTGCTGCTGAACCGGCCGTTCGGCTTTGTCGCGCTGCTCGGCGTGATCGCGCTGATGGGCA
>CAZVLY010000175.1:0-9657 GCA_964628175.1 uncultured Piscinibacter sp.
GCCGCTGGCCAAGGGCTTGGGCTCGGGCGTGCCGGTGGGCGCGGTGGTCTGCGGCCCGCGCGCGGCCGACGTATTCGGCCCCGGCAACCACGGCACCACCTTCGGCGGCAACCCGCTGTCCATGCGCGCCGGCGTCGAGACGCTGCGCATCATGGAAGAGGAAGGCCTGCTGGCCAACGCGGCCAGCGTCGGCGCGGCGCTGAAGGCCGGGCTGCAGCGTGAACTGGCCGGCGTGGCCGGTGTGGTCGAGATCCGCGGCCAGGGCCTGATGCTCGGCATCGAGCTCGCCCGCCCCTGCGGCGAACTGCTCGGCCGCGCGGCCGAGGCCGGCCTGCTGCTGTCCGTCACGGCCGACAAGGTGATCCGCCTCGTGCCTTCGCTGATCCTCACGGCCGACGAGGCCGCGCAGATGGTGGCCATCCTCGTGCCGCTGATCAAGCGCTTCCTGGCCGAGCCGGCGAAATAGACACGCACCCCCGCCATGAAACCCGGCATGAGCCTGATGAAGCACTACCTGCAGTTCAAGGACCTGCGTGCCGAGGAGTACGCCTACCTGTTCGAGCGCACCGCGATCATCAAGCGCCGCTTCAAGAACTACGAGAAGTACCAGCCGCTGGTCGACCGCACGCTGGCGATGATCTTCGAGAAGGCCAGCACGCGCACCCGCGTCAGCTTCGAGGCCGGCATGTACCAGATGGGCGGCTCGGTGGTGCACCTGACCACCGGCGACAGCCAGCTCGGCCGCGCCGAACCGGTGGAAGACAGCGCCCGCGTGATCAGCCGCATGGTCGACATCGTGATGATCCGCACCTACGAGCAGAGCAAGCTCGACGCCTTCGCGGCGCACTCGCGTGTGCCGGTGATCAACGGCCTGACCAACGAGTACCACCCCTGCCAGATCCTGGCCGACATCTTCACCTTCATCGAGCAGCGCGGCTCGATCCAGGGCAAGACGGTGGCCTGGGTCGGTGACGGCAACAACATGGCCAACACCTGGCTGCAGGCGGCCGACATCCTCGGATTCACGCTGCACGTCAGCACGCCCGGCGGCTACGAGATCGACCCGAAGATGGCCGGGGTGAACAACCCGGACTGCGTGAAGACCTTCCGCAATCCGTTCAGCGCCTGCGAAGGTGCCCACCTCGTCACGACCGACGTCTGGACCAGCATGGGCTACGAGGCCGAGAACGAGGCACGGCAGGCCGCCTTCGCCGACTGGTGCGTGGACCGCCAGATGATGGCGACGGCGCAGCCCGACGCCCTGTTCATGCACTGCCTGCCGGCGCACCGCGGCGAAGAGGTCGAGGCCGAGGTCATCGACGGGCCGCAGTCGGTGGTCTGGGACGAGGCCGAGAACCGCATGCACGTGCAGAAGGCGTTGATGGAATACCTGCTGCTCGGTCGCATCGGCTGAGCCATGAGAATCGCCCTCGTCACCGACCTGCACGCCAACCGCGAGTCGGTGGAGGCGGTGATGGCCCACGCGAAGGAGCAAGGCGCTGAGCGCTTCGCCTTCCTCGGCGACTTCGTCGGCTACGGCGCCGACCCGGGCTTCGTGGTCGACATGGTGCGCGAGCATGTCGCACGCGGCGCGATCGCGGTGATGGGCAACCACGACGCCGCCGTCGTGCAGGGCCCGCTGCCCACGATGATCCCCGAGGCGCGCCAGGTCGTCGCCTGGACGCGCGAGCGGCTCGACGCCGAACAGCTCGGCTTCCTTGCCACGCTGCCGATGTCGGCCAGCGATGGCGATCGCCTCTATGTGCACGCGAATGCCTTCGCGCCGTCGGAGTGGTGCTACGTGCTCGGCCGCATGGAGGCCGTGCGCAGCCTGCAGGCCACCTCGGCGCGATTCACCTTCTGCGGCCATGTGCACGACCCGAAGCTGTTCCACCTCACGGCCACCGGCAAGATCGGCGACTTCGTGCCCAGCGCCGGCATGCCGATCCCGCTGTCGGAGCAGCGCCGCTGGCTGATCATCCCCGGCTCGGCAGGCCAGCCGCGCGACGGCAACCCCGCGGCCTGCTACGCCACCTTCGACACCAGCAGTTCCACCCTCACCTACTTCCGCGTGCCCTACGACACCGAGGCGGCCGGCGCGAAGATCCGCGCGGCCGGCCTGCCGCAGCGCCTGGCCAGCCGGCTCGAACATGGCGAATGACAACGAGAACACCACCGCGCGCCGGCTCGAAGCCGGCCAGGTGATCGACGGTTTCCGGCTCGAGGAGCGCACCCACCAGGGCGGCATGGCCAACCTGTGGCGCGTCACGCGCGTCGAGGGCGGCGACGCCACGCCGCTGATGATGAAGGTGCCGCGCATCAAGGGCGGCGACGACCCGGCCACCATCGTCGGATTCGAGGTCGAGCAGATGATCATGCCGACGCTGTCGGGCCCGCACGTGCCGAAGTTCATCGCCAAGGGCGACTTCACGCGGCAGCCCTACATCGTGATGGAGCATGTGCCGGGCAACTCGCTGCGCGCGCGCTTCGACGCCGCGCCGCTGCCGCTGGACGAGGTGGTGCAGGCGGGCATCAAGGTCGCCACGGCGCTGCACGACCTGCACCGCCAGCATGTCGTGCACCTGGACGTGAAGCCGAGCAACATCATGTTCAGGCCCAGCGGCGAAGCCGTCCTGGTCGACTTCGGCCTGTCGCGCCACGACCTGCTGCCCGACCTGCTCGACGAGGAATTCGAGCTGCCCATGGGCACCGGCCCCTACATGTCGCCCGAGCAGGTGCAGTTCGTGCGCAACGACCCGCGCAGCGACCTGTTCGCGCTCGGGGTGCTGATGTACCACCTGGCCACCGGCGAGCGGCCCTTCGGTTCGCCGAGCACGGTGCGCGGCCTGCGCCAGCGCCTGTACCGCGAGCCGGTGCCCCCGCGCGTGCTGCGCGCCGAGATCCCGCCCTGGCTGCAGGAGATCATCCTGCGTTGCCTCGAGGTCAAGCCGGAGAAGCGCCACCAGAGCGCCGCGCAGCTCGCCTTCGAACTGCAGCACCCCGACCAGGTCACGCTGACCGAGCGCGCTCACCGGGTGGCGCGCAGCGGCGGCCTGACCACGCTGAAGCGCTGGTTCTCGGCGGTCGGCGGCGAGCCGGTGGCCGGTGCCAGCGCCGCCGAACAGGCCGAGCGCAGCCCGATCCTGCTCGCCGCGGTCGACGTGGCCAACGCCACGCCGGCCCTGCTGGAAGCCGTGCGCCACACGGCGCAGCGCCTGCTGCAGACCGAGCCCGGCGCGCGCCTGGCCTGCCTGGCGGTGCTGAAGACCAATCGCATCGCCACCGACGAGCTGATGGAGGCCGACGGCAGCAGCAAGCACGTCAACCTGCTCGTGCAGCTCAAGCACTGGGCGCACCCGCTGCAGCGGGCCCTCGATCCGCAGCGCGAACTGCAGGCCGGGCGCATCACCTACCACGTGCTCGAGGCGCCGGACGCGGCCGACGCGATCGTCGAGTACGCGCGCAAGAACCAGGTCGACCATGTCGTGATGGGCGCGCGCAGCAGCGGCGGCCTGCGGCGTTATCTGGGCAGCGTGTCGGCCCAGGTGGCGGCGCAGTGCGACTGCACCGTCACCGTGGTGCGCGCCGCTGCCGAGGACTGAGCCGCGCGCATGGAAGACAACGCCTGCACGCGTTGCGGCGCCTGCTGCGCGAGCTTCCGCGTCGACTTCGCGCGCGAAGAGCTCGACACGAACGGCGGGACGGTGCCCGAAGGCCTGGCGGTCGAGCTGAACGACTTCACCTGCCGCATGCGCGGCACCGACCACGCCTCGCCGCGCTGCGCGGCCCTGGTCGGCACGGTGGGCGTGCGGGCCCATTGCGGCATCCACGAATGGCGGCCCTCCCCCTGCCGGGAATTCGGCCTGCGCGCGCCGATGGGCATGGGCGACGAAGCCTGCACCCGGGCGCGGGCGCGGCACGGCCTGCCGCCGCTGCCGCTCTGATGCTCAGTCGACATGCCGCGGCGCCTGCGCCGGCAGCGGCCGCCGCCAGGCTTCTGTCCACTCGGCCAGCAGCGCATCGCCGGGCTGCCCCTCCTGCACCTGCAGGCCGAGTTCGAGCTCGCGGCTCGATTCGTACCAGCCCGGGCCGCAGTCCTCGCGGTCCTCGCCCGGCTGCATCATGCGGAAGCGGCGCAGGAACAGCTCTTCGGCCGCGCGGTGGCGGCACAGGTCGGCAATGCGGGTCATGAAGCGGGCCATCGGGTCCTCCGGCGTGTGGGGTTTCGCTGGAAGCCAGTGTTCCGATCAGTGCCCGCGCCGAAAATCGCCCGGGAGGCGTCCCCCGACCGAAGCCCCCCGCCCTCGCCCCCTCCCGGGGGATCAGCCTTCGACGGGCATCACGCTCACGGCCACGTCCATCGCCTGCGCACCGCCGCCGAGGATGACGCCGCGCAGCGGCACCACGTCGGCGAAGTCCGCACCCCAGGCCAGCGTGATGTAGCGCTGGTCGGCGAGCTGGTCGTTGGTGGGGTCGAACTCCACCCAGCCGTGTTGCGGCGACCAGGCCGCCACCCAGGCGTGGGAGGCATCCACCCCCATCAGGCGGGGCTGGCCGGGCGGCGGCTCGGTGAGCAGGTATCCCGACACATAGCGTGCCGCCAGGCCGAGGCCGCGCAGGCAGGCCAGCATCAGGTGGGCGAAGTCCTGGCAGACGCCCCGCTTCTGGTGCAGCACCTCGTCGACCGAGGTGCTGACCGTGGTGGCACCGGGCTCGAACTCGAACTCGTCGTGGATGCGGTGCATCAGCTCGCTCACCGCCGCCAGCCAGTCGCGCCCGCGTGCGAACGAAGGCGCGGCGTACTGGCGGGCCGCATCCGACAGCGGCAGCAGCGCGGTGGGCTCGCACATGCGCGCCGCGTCCAGATCCAGCGCCGTGCCGGCCGGACGCAGCGCCGGCCGCGCCGCCTCCCAGGGCTGCGGCGACTCGACGATCAAGGGCCGCGCGCCGACCTCGACCTCGCCATGCATGCGCACACGCAGCCGGCGGTGCGCGCCGTGCAGGCCGAAGTGGGTGACGGTGTTGCCGAAGGCATCGGGCCCGTCGTGGCGCTCGTCGGGCCGCGGGTCGATGTCGATCGCGTGCACGAGCAGCTTCTGCCACGGCAGGCTGCGCGGCGTGAGGCGGGCGCGCTGCCAGGACTGCGACACCGGCGCGTCGTAGGCATAGCGCGTCTCGTGCTCGACGCGGTAGCGCACCGGGCCCGGCATCGGCGTCAGGCCACCAGCGACAGCACGCTGCGCGAAGCCGCGTGCGAGAAGAACTTCAGCGTCAGCTCGTCGGAGACGCCGCTGGCCACGCGCTGCAGCTGGTCGAGCACATCGGCCAGCGCCTCGCTCTCCGGCCGCAGGTCGGCCGGCGTCAGCGCGGCGAGCGCGGCCTGGCCCGGCGCCACCACGTCGCTGGCGAAGCGGCCATGCGTCACCTCCAGCTTGGCCACGTACTCCGCCAGGCCCTTGACCTGGAAGGCCAGCGAACGTGGCACGAGCTCGTCACGCACCAGCAGGTCGAGCACCGGCAGCCATTCGGGCGCGACGAGGTAGCGCGAACGGTAGGTCACCGACGAATCGGCCCATTGCAGCAGCCAATCCAGGCCCTGGTCGCGGCCTTCGCGCGTGGCAGTCTGCAGGGCCGCGGCGAGATTCCACAGGCGCTCGATGCGCCGCCCCATCGACAGGAAGCGCCAGCCGGTGCCGCGCGTCATGCCGTCGAGCACGAAGCCCGACAGCGTCACCATCGAGGTCACGGCGCGGTCCAGCCACGACAGCGCCAGCGGCAGGCGCATCGCCGCCGACGAGGCATTGCGCTGGAACACCGGGTCGCCGATCAACTGGTTGATGGTGCGCCAGTGATCGGCCGACATGCGGTCGCGCAGGTTGAAGGCCACGCGCGAGAGCTGGCGCAGCCGCTCGGCCAGCGCGCCGTCGGGGTGCGTGGCGGCACGCAGCAGCGCCAGTGCCGGGTCGTCGTCCTCGTCGATCAGGCCGAGCTTGGCGCACAGCGCGAGCGCGGCAGCGCCGCCCTCGTCTTCGCCCTCGTCGAGCTGCGCCTCGATGGCCACGCGCAGCAGGCGCATGGCGGCATCGGCGCGCTCGCCGTAGCGGCCGAACCAGAACAGGTTCTCCGCCGTGCGCGAGGGGAGGTTCGCGCGCGAGCTGACCAGGTCGGCCGGCGTCACCGTGCTCGACAGGAGCGAGAAGGAAGCATTGACCGGCGCGTCCGAGAGCACCCAGGTGTCCTTCGAGCGGCCGCCGCGCTGCATCGCGATGACGCGCGGCTCGCCGTCGCCGGCCACGCGCGTCAGGCCGCCGGGCATCAGGCGGTAACCGTCCGGCGTGGCCACCGCGAAGACGCGCAGGCCCACGGTGCGTGCCCCGAGTGCCTCGCGCCCGCCCACGCCGCCACGCTCGAGGACCGGCGCCTGCGACACATGCACCCATTCCTGCGCCACGTAGCGCTGCGGCCGTGCCGCCACGCGCGCCTTGAGCAGGGCACGCGCGTCGGCATCGAGATCGGCGCCGAACACCGCCGGCTCTTTCGACGAACGCTCCAGCGGCTTGATCAGCACCTTGTCGAGCCGCTTCCAGGCGTCGTCGAAGGCGGCCGGCTCGCCCAGCCACCAGGTCGCCACGGAGGGCAGCTTGAGCGGCTCGCCGAGCAGCTGCTCCGACAGGTTCGGCAGGTAGCCCAGCAGCGCGCCGGACTCGAGCACGCCCGAGCCCAGCGAGTTGGCGATCAGGATGCTGCCGCGGCGAGCGCATTCGGTCAGGCCCGCGACGCCCAGCGCGGAATCGGAGCGCAGCTCCAGGGGGTCGCAGTAGTCGTCGTCCTGCCGGCGCAGCAGCGCGTGCACGCGCTTGAGCCCCTCGACCGTCTTCATCCACACGCAGCCGTCGCGCACCGTCAGGTCGGAGCCTTCGACGAGTGCCACGCCGAGGTAACGCGCCAGCAGCGCATGCTCGAAGTAGGTCTCGTTGAAGGGGCCCGGCGTGAGCAGCGCGATCAGCGGCGGGCCACCGTCCGCTCCACCCGGGCCGCCACGCGGCGCCCAGCGCAGCAGCGATTCGCGCAGCGCGGCGAAGAACGAAGCCAGGTGCTGCACGCGCAGTTCGCGGAACATCTGCGGGAACACGCGCGAGACCACCAGCCGGTTCTCCAGCGCATAACCCGCGCCCGAGGGCGCCTGCGTGCGGTCGCTGACCACCCACCAGCGGCCGTCGGGCGAACGGGCCAGGTCGGCCGCGTAGTGGAACAGGTGCCTGCCGCCGGGCGGGCGGATGCCCTGGGCCGGGGACAGGTAGCCGCTGTGGCCGAACACCACCGCCGGCGGCACCGCGCCGCTGCGCAGCAGCTCCTGCGGGCCGTAGATGTCGGCGAGCACGCGGTTGAGCAGTTCGGCGCGCTGCGTCACGCCTTCCTCGATGGCCTGCCATTCCTGCGCCGACAGCAGCAGCGGCAGCGGGTCGACTTCCCAGGGCCGGTCCATGCCCTGCGGGTCGGCATAGACGTTGTAGGTGATGCCGTTCTCGCGGACCTCGCGCTCCATCAGCGACAGCGTGTCGCCCACGCCGCTGGCACCGCGCGCGGCCAGCGCGCGCAGGAAGGCGTCCCAGTGCGGCCGTGGCGCCTGCGGCGAGGCCAGCAGCTCGTCGTAGCGGCCGGGCTGGGCGGCGTAGCCGGCGAGCAGGGACTTCAGCATCGGGGTCGGTGGGTGGACATCGGCCCCGCGATTGTCATCGCTGGGCACGCCGATCGACCGCGACGACGCCGGGAACGCGGGGCATCGTTTACACCGTGGCGCGCCGCAGGTCGAGCGTGAACGGGAAGTCCGGGTTGCGCTCGTCGCGCGGCGTCTTCATCGGTCCCGGCGTGTGGCCGACGCGGAAGAAGCGCGCCAGCCGGCGCGCCTCGGCCTCGTAGGCATTGACCGGGAAGGTGCTGTAGTTGCGCCCGCCGGGGTGCGACACGTGGTACTGGCAGCCGCCCATCGAACGGCCCATCCAGGTGTCGAGCAGGTCGAAGGTCAGCGGCGCATGCACGCCGATGGTCGGGTGCAGCGACGAGGCCGCGTTCCAGGCGCGGTAGCGCACCGCGCCGACGAACTCGCCGACCTTGCCCGTGGGCTGCAGCGGCACCACGCGGCCGTTGCAGGTCAGCGCGTGGCGGTCGCCCACCAGCCCGGTGACCTTGAGCTGCAGCCGCTCGACCGACGAGTCGACGAAACGCACCGTGCCGCCGGGCGCGCCCTCCTCGCCCATCACGTGCCAGGGCTCGAGCGCCAGGCGCACTTCCACGTCGACCCCGCGGGCGCTGAAATCGCCCATCAGCGGGAAGCGGAAGTTCAGGTGCGGCGCGAACCAGTCGGCCTTCATCGCATAGCCGAAGTCGTTCAGCTCCTCGACCACGTCGCACAGGTCTTCCCACACGAAATGCGGCAGCATGAAGCGGTCGTGCAGTTCGGTGCCCCAGCGCTTCAGGCGCGCCGGGCGGTACGGGTGCTGCCAGAAGCGCGACACCAGCGAGCGCATCAGCAATTGCTGCGTCAGGCTCATGCGCGCATGCGGCGGCATCTCGAAGGCGCGCATCTCGAGCAGGCCCAGGCGGCCGGTCGGGCCGTCGGGCGAGTACATCTTGTCGATGCAGAACTCGGCGCGGTGGGTGTTGCCCGACACGTCGATGAGCAGGTTGCGCAGCAGCCGGTCGATCATCCACGGCGGGCAGGCCTGCGGGCCCAGCGCCGCCTGGCGCTGCAGCTCGGCGAAGGCGATCTCGATCTCGTAGACCGAGTCGTTGCGCGCCTCGTCGATGCGCGGCGCCTGGCTCGTCGGCCCGATGAACAGGCCCGAGAACAGGTAGCTCAGCGCCGGGTGGTTGTGCCAGTAGGCGACCATGCTGGCCAGCAGGTCGGGCCGGCGCAGGAAGGGCGAATCGGCCACCGTCGCGCCGCCGAGCACGAAGTGGTTGCCGCCGCCGGTGCCGGTGTGGCGGCCGTCGAGCATGAACTTCTCGGTCGACAGGCGCGTCTCGTGCGCCGCCTGGTACAAGTGGGTGGTCTGCTCGACCAGCTCGCCCCAGCTGTGCGCGGGGTGGATGTTGACCTCGATGACCCCCGGGTCCGGCGTGACGCGCAGCGTCGACAGGCGCGGGTCCTTCGGCGGCTCGTAGCCTTCGAGGATCACCGGCAGCTTCATCTCCAGCGCGGTGTCCTCGACCGCGGCGACGAGCTCCAGGTAGTCCTCCAGCGCCGACATCGGCGGCATGAAGATGTACAGGCGGCCCTGGCGCGGCTCGGCGCTGATCGCCGTGCGCGTCACCCAGCCAGCAGACTCCAGGCGCTGTGGCACGCGCAGTTCGGGCGCCGGCGCGGCCGTGCGGGCGTCGCCATTGCCTTCACCGCGCAGCGCGGCGCGCGAGCGCTCACCGAAGCTGCCGAACTGCGAGGGGCTCTCGGCCGGCAGCGCCTCGGGGTGCAGGTTCGGGAAACGCAGCCGCTGGTACGGCGGCAGCGCGGCAAAGGGCTGCGTCTGGTCGGGCGCATGCACCCAGGGCATGTCGGTGGCCGCGGCCCAGGGCTGCGAGTCCAGCGGCAGGCGGTAGCCCAGCGCCGAGTCGCCCGGCACCAGGTAGCAGCGCTCGGCGCGCAGGAACCAGGGGCCG
>CAZVLY010000176.1:0-9544 GCA_964628175.1 uncultured Piscinibacter sp.
TCACTTCGCCGGCAGGCTGTATTCCGCCTTGAACTCGGTGAAGCTGTCGCCGAAGGACGTGAGGCCCTTGCCCACCGAGCTGGTGGTGCCGCTCACGCCTTCCCAGCGGCCGGTGCCGGCGGTGAAGCGGCCGGTGCCGGTCTGCGTGTTGCGCTCGGCCGACTGGCGCTCCACGCGGCCCTCGCCTTCCTGCACCAGCGTGGAGCCATCCTGGAAGGTGTAGACGATCTTCGTGCGGTAGGTCTGCGCGTTGCCTTCGCTCGAGGTGATCTTGCCTTCGATGCGGAAGGGCACGACCTCGCCGTCCTTGAACATCGCCAGCCCGCGCCGCGCGAATTCGCCGGTGCTCTGGTCCATGCGGACGATGTAGCTGGTCGCCGTCCAGGCCATGTCGGCGGCGTGGGCGAATTGCGCGGCCAGGCCGAACACGGCGGCCGTGGCGACGATCACGAATCGACGGGTGCTCATGCAGTCCTCCTGAAGCTGGGAAGTCAGGCCTTCATCTTCAGGGCATCGGGCCGCCGTTCAAGCGGCGGGCTCGCTCGGGACTTGAGCTGACGCAAGCTTCGTTCGCCGCCGTCTCAGGCCAGAGCGAAGGCCCTGCGCAGCTGGCCAGCGTCGGCCTGAGCTGTGCCGCCTGCGCAGCGCACTTTCAGAGGCGCCTCGCTGCGGCGGCTCAGACGATGTCCTGCCGCACCGCGTAGAGCGCGAGCTCGACGTCGTTGCGCACGCCGGTCTTCTCGAGGATGCGCGCGCGGTAGGTGCTCACCGTGTTGGCGGCGAGCACCAGCTGTTCGGCGATCTCCCCCACGCTGCGGCCGGCGGCGAGCAGGCGGAACACCTGGTACTCGCGGTGCGAGAGGCGTTCGTGCAGCGGCGTGTCGTCGTGCGTGCCGCCGCCGACCGCGCCGGCGAGCTGCTCGGCCACGTTGGGCGTGATGAACAGCCGCCCGCCGGCCACGCGCCGGATCGCCTCGGTCATCTGCTCGGCGTCGGCGCTCTTGTTCAGGTAGCCGGACGCGCCGAGCTTCAGGCTTCGCACCGCGTACTGGCGGTCCGGGTAGGTGGACAGCATCAGCACCGGCAGCTTCGGGAACTCGGCCTTGAGCTGCTTGAGCACGTCCAGGCCGTCGCGCTGCGGCATCGCGATGTCCAGCAGCACCACGTCGATGCCGCCGGCGCGCACGCGCGCGATCGCCTCGGGGCCGCTGGCCGCCTCGCCGGCCAGCGACAGGTCGCTGGCGTCGGCGAGGATCTGCTTGATGCCCTGGCGGACGATCTGGTGGTCGTCGCAGATCAGCACGCGGATCATGCGAACGCTTCCGGCAGCGGCATGACCAGCCGCACACGCGTGCCCAGCCCCGGCGCGCTGTCGATCGTCAGCTTGCCGCCGAACTGCGCGGCGCGCTCGCGCATGCCCATCACGCCATAACTGCGCGCGGCGTTCAGCGCCTGCGGCTCGGCGCCGACGCCGTCGTCGCGCACGTCGAGGTAGAGCACCGGCAACGGCGGGTCGTCCACCGCGATGCGGATCTGCACGCGTTTCGCGCGGGCATGCCGCGCCACGTTGGAGAGCACCTCCTGGAAGATGCGGAACACCGCGATCGCCAGCGCGCCCTCGGGCGGCTGCACGCCCGCGGCCACGTGCAGCTGCAGTTCGCTGTCGAGCTCGGCGCTGTCGATGAACTCCTGCGCCTGCCACTCCAGCGCCGCCCACAGGCCCTGGTGGTCGAGGATGCTCGGGCGCAGGTCGGTGATGATGCGGCCGACGTTGTCGACCGCGGTGTCGATCATGCGGCCCATGCCCAGGCACTTGCCGGCCAGCTCCTCGCGCTCGGCCACGCGGCGGGCGAGCCAGTGCACGTCCATCTTCAGCGCCACCAGCAGCGAGCCGAGCTCGTCGTGGATCTCGCGGGCGATGCGCGTGCGCTCGGCCTCGCGCACCGATTCCTGGTGCTGTGCCAGCTCGCGCACCCGCTGCAGCTCCTGCGCGCGGCGGCGCTCGCTGATGTCGAGGAAGGTGACCACCGCGCCCTGCACCTGGCCGTGCTCGACGATCGGGTGACTCGAGTATTCGGCGTAGAAGGCCGAGCCGTCGGCGCGCCAGAGCACCTCGTCGTCGATGCGGCAGGGCAGGCCCCGGCGGAAGGCGTTGAAGATCGGGCAGTCGCACTCCGGGTAGTGGCGCCCGTCGGCATGCGTGTGGTGGATCAGCACGTGCATGTTGCGGCCGATGATCTGCTCGGCCGGCCAGCCCAGCTGCCGCGCCGCGCTGCGGTTGACGAACACGCAGCAGCCGGCCATGTCGATGCCGAAGATGCCCTCGCCGGTCGATTCGAGCAGCAGCGCGAGGCGGTCGCGCCAGACATCGGCGACGCGGCCCTGGTCGGAGGCAGGGAAGGGGGACATGGTGACCACGGTGGTGCAAGCGCCATGCCCGTGCGGGCGCACCACCGCGAGGCATGGCGCACCGCGCCGGCCCGCCGCCCTCTTCTCAGAACACCGTGCCGTCGCTCTCGATGGCCACCGGCGGCGCGCCACCCGGTCGGCGTTCGGCGGCGATCTGCCGGCCCGCCGCCCAGCTGCCGCCCTCGAGGATGCAGGCCAATGGCAGGTCGGGGGCACCGAGCGCCGTACGCACCCGCGGCGCCAGTTCGTCGAGCAGCGCCACCGTCAGGGCACGCCATTCGATCACCCAGGGATCCGAAGGCAGCCGCGGCCGCGCGGCGAAGGCGGCATCGCGCGGCACGACCACGCCGGCGTCGAGGAGCAGCCCGCCGTTGCGGTACTCGGGCAGGCCGGTCAGATCGTCGAGACCGCCGACCTGCACCCCGGCCCATTCGAAGGGTTCGAGCAGCGAGTAGCTCAGCCACTGGCTGAGCTTGTGGAAGGGCACCCAGCCGGCGCTCGGCCCCTCGCCGCCGGCCGCGGCATGCGGCCAGGCATCGCCCACCGGCACGCCTTCGAACACCTGGCCGCTCGGCCAGATGCCGCTGAAGGCGTCGAGCAGCGCGCCGAGGATGCGCGAAGCCTGCACGTGGTGGTGCAGCGGCGCGGGCTGCGGGTGGTGGTGGTTCAGCCGCGGCGCGTGCGGGTGGTGGGTCAGCGCGTCGAACAGGTGGCCGGGCTGGCCGATCGAGGTGAAGGTCTGCGGCTGCGCGCGCAGCGCCTCGCCGAGCCGGCGCATCAGCGCGGCGCGGCCCTCCAGGCCGACCAGCGGGTTGTCGGCGCGCACCTGGAAGATGTCGGCCAGCGCCGCGGCATCGAGCTTGAGCAGCGCCGTCGCATCGACGCGGTACGGATCGCCGGCGTCCGACGAGAAGCGCCCGGCCAGGAAGGCCCGGAAGCTCGCCACGCCCAGGCCCTCGCTGCGGCCGAAGGACTGGCCGCTCTCGGCTTCGCGATAACGCCAGTCGGGCCCGGCGCCGGCGTCGAGCAGCACGCTCACCAGCGTGAGGTCGATGCGTGCGCGCGCCACCGCGATGCGGCTGCGGCCGGCGAGCCTGGCGTCGAGTTCGCCCTTGCGATCCACGCCGCCGGCCTCGAAGTGCCGCCAGCGGCTGTGGTACGGGATCTTCAGCTCGGGGAAGCGCGTGCGCGTCAGCGCGGCGATGCGCTGCGCGACGGCGTCGAGCTTCGAGCGGTCGAGCGTGAAATGCCCGGAGCGGCCGGCGTCGACGAACGCGGCAATGGCCCGGCAGCGCGTGCGGATCGTCGCCGGATCGCGCAGCGTGCGGACGGCCGCGTCCACCTCACTCAAGGCTGCGGCCTTTCACGCTGGCCAGCTGCGCCTCGTCGGGCACCGCACCGTCGGTGAAGTAGCCGGCGGCGATCTTCGCCTCGATCTCCACCTTGGCGTCGGCGGGCACCAGCGCGTCGGGGATCTTCACGCGCTCGCCGACCTCGATGCCGCTGCCGGTGATGGCGTCGTACTTGTCGTTGCTCATCGACACGAGGCGGTGGATCCTGCGGATGCCCAGCCAGTGCAGCACGTCGGGCATCAGCTCCTGGAAGCGCATGTCCTGCACGCCGGCGACGCACTCGGTGCGCAGGAAGTACTTGTCGGCGCGGTCGCCGCCCTCCTGGCGCTTGCGCGCGTTGTAGACGAGGAACTTGGTGACCTCGCCGAGCGCGCGGCCCTCCTTGCGGCTGTAGGCGATCAGGCCGACGCCGCCCTTCTGCGCGCCCTGGATGCATTCTTCGATCGCATGCGTCAGGTAGGGCCGGCAGGTGCAGATGTCGGAGCCGAACACGTCGGAGCCGTTGCACTCGTCGTGCACGCGCGCGGTGAGCGTCACCTCCGGGTTGGCGAGGTCGCGCGGTTCGCCGAAGATGTACAGCGTCTGCCCGCCGATGGGCGGCAGGAAGACCTCGATGTCGCTGCGCGTGACGAGCTCGGGGTACATGCCGCCGGTCTCCTCGAACAGGGCGCGGCGCAGGTCGGCTTCCGACACCTTGAAGCGCTTGGCGACGCCGGGCAGCCACCACACCGGCTCGATGGCGATCTTGGTGACGCTGGCCGAGCTGTCTTCCAGCAGCACCTTGCCGTCGACCTGCAGGCGCTGGAAAGCCAGCGCCTGGCGGATCTCCGGAAGGTGGATGTGCGCCTTGGTGACGGCGATGGTCGGGCGGATGTCGTAGCCCTGCTCGAGGTAGTCGGCGAACACCGACTGCACCGAGGCGCCCCAGGGGTCGATGGAGACGATCTTCGACGCATCGCCCCATTGCTCGTAGGGGCCGATCAGGTCGGTCGGCGCGGTGTTCGTGAGGTCGGCGCGGTGGCCCTTGGTCAGGTTGCCGGCGGCCACCGCCAGCGCGCGGTAGACGCCGTAGCTGCCGCTGTGCGTGCCCACCACGTTGCGCTGGCTGCGGTTGGTGGTGGTGCCCACGACGGGGCCGCGCTCCAGCGCATCGGCGGCACCCCAGTGGATGGCCGGCGCGCCGGCCGTGCCCTGGCCGGGGTGCGAGGTCAGGCGGATGTGGCGCGTGCCGGTGGCGGCGGGTTCGGTGGCCATGCGGGCGAGACTCCAGTGCGTGAGGTACAGCATAGCGCCGCGCCGACCGCGCGGCACACTCGGGCGCAGAATGCGCCCGCATCGAAACGGAACCTCGACGTGACAACTTCCCTCCCCCCGCTGCCGTGGGACCGGCTCGCCCAGGCGGCACGCGCCGCCCGCGAGCGCGCCTACGCGCCGTATTCGCATTTCGCCGTCGGCGCCGCGCTGCTCGACGAGCAGGGCCGCATCCACGCCGGCTGCAACGTCGAGAACGCGGCCTACCCGCAAGGCCTGTGCGCCGAGGCCGTGGCGCTGGGCCAGCTGGTGCTCTCCGGCGGCACGCGCGTGATCGCCGCCCTGGTGGTGGGCGAGGCCGCGCAGCCGGTCACGCCCTGCGGCGGCTGCCGCCAGAAGCTGCGCGAGTTCGCCGGCGACGACACGCCGGTCTGGTCGGCCGACGGCCGAACCATCACCGCGCGCCACACGCTGGGGGCGCTGCTGCCGGCCAGCTTCGGGCCGGATCACCTGGGCCGGTCATGAGCATCCAGAGCCACGACGTCGTGGACCGCTGCGCGGCCCTGCTGCTGGCCGAAGGCCGGCGCCCGAAGATCGCCGTGCTGCTGGGCTCGGGCTGGGGCCCGCTGGCCGAGCGGGTGCAGGACCCGCTGCGCCTGCCCTATGCGCACCTGCCCGGCTTTCCGGAGGCCGGCGTCGAGGGCCACGCGGGCGAGCTGGTGATCGGGCGCATCGGCGCCCACGAGGTCGCCGTGCTGGCTGGCCGCCGCCACGCCTACGAGGACGGCGATTCGGCGGCGATGAAGGGCGCCATCGCCGCGCTGGCCGCCTGCGGCGTCGAGGTGCTGGTACAGACCAATGCGGCCGGCAGCCTGGACGCCAGCATGCGCCCCGGCGAGCTGATGATGGTGGCCGACCACCTGAATCTCGTGCAGCACTCGCCGCTGGTCGGCGAGACCGGCACGAAACGCTTCGTCGACATGCGCCATGCGTACGACCCGTCGCTGCGCGCGCAGGCCCGCACCACCGCCGCGCGCCTGGGCGCGACGCTGCACGAAGGCGTCTACGCCTGGGTGATGGGGCCGCAGTTCGAGACGCCGGCCGAGATACGCATGCTGCAGCGGCTGGGTGCGCAGGCCGTGGGCATGAGCACGGTGCCCGAGACCATCCTGGCGCGGCACGCGGGCCTGCGCGTGCTGGCGATCTCGATGTTCACCAACATGGGCTGCGGGCTGCAGACCGAGTCGCTCAGCCACGCCAACACGCTGGGCGTGGCACAGGCAGCCGCCCCGGCAGCGGTGCCCCTGCTCGAGGCGATGATCGCCGAGCTGGAGGTCTGAGTGGCGCGCCCGGCCGACGAAACCGCACGCATCGCGCTGGCCTGCCTGGACCTGACCAGCCTGAACGACGGCGACCGCGAGGCCGACATCGTGCGCCTGGCCGAACGGGCCGCCGCCGCACCGGGCCGCGTGGCGGCGCTGTGCGTGTGGCCACGCTTCGTGCGCACGGCGCGGGCCCATGCGCCGCCCGGCGTCGCGGTGGCCGCGGTGGCCAACTTCCCCGAGGGCGGCGGCGACATCGAGCGCGCGCTGCGCGACACCGGCGAGATCGTGCAGGCCGGCGCGCAGGAGCTCGACCTCGTGCTGCCCTGGCGCGCACTGCTCGCAGGCGACGCCGCGGCCTGCGCCGCGCTGCTGCGCGCGGTGCGCCGCGCCAGCGAAGGCCTGCTGTTGAAGGTGATCCTGGAGAGCGGCGAGCTGGCCACGCCCGCGCTCGTGTCGCAGGCCGCTCGCCTCGCACTGGCCGAAGGCGCCGACTTCCTCAAGACCAGCACCGGCAAGACGCCGCACGGTGCCTCGCCCGAGGCCGCGCAGCTCATGCTCGAGGCCATCGCGGCCGATCCGGGGCCGGCCGCACGCGCGGGTCTCAAGGCCTCGGGCGGCGTGCGCAACGTGGCCGATGCGGCTGTCTACATCGATCTCGTCGAGCGCACGCTCGGTGCAGGCGCGCTCGTGCCGCAGCGCTTTCGCATCGGTGCCAGCGCGCTGCTCGCGGACATCGAGGCGGTGATCGCGGGGCGGGACGCCGCCGGCGATCCGGCCGCTTACTGAGTCGCCGCGACCTTCACCCGCTGCGGAATGGCCAGGCCCCGCGTCACCGCCGGCCGCACGAGGAAGGCCTTGAGCACGCGCTGCACGTTGGCGAAGTCGGCAAAGCCGACCAGCTCGCCGGCGCCGTAGAAGCCCACCAGGTTGTTGACCCATGGGAAGGTGGCGATGTCGGCGATGCCGTACTCGTCGCCCATGATCCACAGCCGCCCCTCGAGGTGCCTGTCGAGCACGCCGAGCAGGCGGCGTGACTCGGCCACGTAGCGGTCGCGCGGCCGCTTGTCCTCGTAGTCCTTGCCGGCGAACTTGTGGAAGAAGCCGAGCTGGCCGAACATCGGTCCGATGCCGCCCATCTGGAACATCAGCCACTGCAGCGTCTCGTAGCGCGCCGCCGGGTCGGTGGCGAGCAGGCGGCCGGTCTTCTCGGCCAGGTAGACCAGGATCGCGCCGGACTCGAACAATGCCAGCGGCCGGCCGCCGGGGCCGTCGGGGTCGAGGATCGCGGGGATCTTGTTGTTCGGGTTGAGCGACAGGAATTCCGGCGACAGCTGGTCGTTCGTGTCGAAGCTCACGAGGTGCGGCTCGTAGGGCAGGCCGGTCTCCTCGAGCATGATCGAGACCTTCACGCCATTGGGCGTGGGCAGCGAATACAGCTGCAGCCGCTCGGGGTGCTGCGCGGGCCACTTGCGGGTGACGAGGAAGCGGGTCAGGTCGGACGAATCGGTCATCGGGGCCTCGGTCTGCGGGTGAGCGGCCGATTCTCACCGGCGATTCAGAGACCCTTGTTCGGCACGGCCTGCGGAAGTTCGATCTCGATCGCGTGGTCGTCGGTGAGCAGGCGGGCACCCATCTCGGCCACGCGCCGGCGCAGCGGATCGAAGCGCGACTGTGCCAGCCACGGCGACAAGGCCGCGGGGGCTTCGCCGTCCTCCGCGGCGCGCGCGCCGATGCGCACCACCACGCGGTCCCGGCGCACGAGGGTGCCCACCTCGAACCTGTCGCAATGCTGCATCGGCGCACCGTCTTCGGCGCAGGCCTGCAGCAGGTTCATCGTCACCTCGTTGAGGTGGTCGGGCACGAGTTCGCAGGCCGGCACGTCCTGCCCGGCGCGGAACTCGATCGGCCGGCCGCGGAAGCGCCAGTCGAAGGAGAGGAACTCGCACACCGCCTTGACCATGGCGCTGACATCCACCCACTCGGCCGACTCGCTGCGCGCCGCCGCGAAGTCGGCGATCTGCCGCATCATGCGGGCGATGCGCAGGCTCTGCGCCTGCATCTCGCGCGACACCTCGCGCTGCGACTCGGGCAGCTCCGCGGCCAGCAGGTGGATCACCGCCAGGGGGTTGCCGACCTCGTGCGCGACGTTGGCTGCCATGGTGGCCAGCGTGGCCATCTTCTCGCGGTGCCAGCGTTGCTCGCGCTCGGCCGCCTCGGCCTGCTCGCGCGCCTGCCGGTCGATGATGCGCTGGCCGATCCGGACGATCAGCAGCGAGGTGGCGTACAGCAGCAGCAGCAGCCCGCCGACGATGAGGAGGAACTCGTGCGAACTGCGCTCGACCTTCTGCTGGTTGGCGCGTGCCGCGCTCTCGATGCGCGCCTGGTTGGCGGTGCTGATCTGCGCGAACCTGCGCGATGCCGCCTTGCTCTGCTCGAGGAAGGGCGTGACGTCGGAGTACAGCTCGACGACGCCGAGCACCTCGTCGCTGCCGCCGGCGCGCACCGGCACGTAGGTGGAGATGAGGTCGCGATTCTCGACCACGCGCTCGAAGGCGCTGAAGCGGTCCCGGTGCGTCAGCTCGCTGGCGGGGCGGCCCTGCGACGCGGCGCGCCAGCCGGCGTTCTCGCCGGCGAACTCGCCGATCTGCCCGTGCTCCGACGAATAGAAGGTCAGGCCGCGCAGGTCGAACACCTTGATCTTGAACACCGTGGTGTTCTTCATCGCCGCGTAGGCCTTGGCGTCCAGCGCCCTGAAGGCCGGCAGCGCGACGATGCGCCGCCCGATCTCGCCCCAGCAGGCGCGCCGCACCTCCAGGGGCTGGCCTTGCAGCGCCTTGCAGGCGTCGATCGGGAAGTGCTGTGCCGAGGCCAGGAAAGGCCCGAAATCGCTGGCCCACAGCATGTTCGCGACCATGTGCGTCAGGTTGACGTGGCTGGCCTCGTGCACCGCGAGCAGGCTGCTGCGCGCCGCCTCCTGGTGCTGCCGGGCGAGTTCGTCCTGTGCCTGGGCGAAGAAGCCGGCCTGCTCCTTCTGCACCTGCGCGAAGAAGTCCTCTTCCATGCGTTGCAGGAAGAACAGGCTCACCGCCACCGCGGCGAATGCGACGAGCGTGCTCAGCGTGAAATAGCGCATCAGCCGGAAACCGGCGGGCTGCGCACCCGGCCTGCGCGCGGGTTCCTGCATGTTCTTCGTTCCTTCCCTCGGGC
>CAZVLY010000177.1:0-6734 GCA_964628175.1 uncultured Piscinibacter sp.
CGCCTGATCGCCGAGGCGGTGACCGACGACCTCGGTGGCCTCGGACTCTTCGGCGTCGAGCTGTTCGTCAAGGGCGACAAGGTCTGGTTCAGCGAGGTCTCGCCGCGGCCGCACGACACCGGCATGGTGACGATGGCGACCCAGTGGCAGAACGAGTTCGAGCTGCACGCCCGCGCCATCCTCGGCCTGCCGGTGGACACCACGCTGAAGAGCCCGGGCGCGAGCGCGGTGATCTACGGCGGCGTCGACGCAGCGGGCATCGTGTTCGACGGCGTGGACGCGGCGCTGCGCGTGCCGGGCACCGAACTGCGCCTGTTCGGCAAGCCGGAGAGCTTCCTCAAGCGCCGCATGGGCGTGGCGCTGGCACGGCACGACGATGTCGAGGTGGCGCGTGAACGCGCGAAGCAGGCGGCAGCCTGCGTGCGGCCCCGGGCCGTTCAGGGCACCTGACGCCTGCGGCCTGTCGCTTCCGGGATAACCTGGGAGCAATACGTCACACCGCTGACGCGGTCTATCAGAAATTCGCGGATCTTTGGTTACTCTCTCGGCACGAGAGAAGGGGGACCCGAATGAACGCAACAACCTGGAGCGGCATCGCCTCGCTTGCGCTGCTGCTTGGCGTCGCGATCGGATGGGTGATGGCGCGTTCGCGTGGCGGCGCGGAACTGGCCGAACGTGCGGAGAAGGCCGAGCGTGCGCTCAAGGAAGAGCTTGCGCGTGCCCAGTCGAACCTGGCGGCAGCCGAGGCGCAGGCCCGGCGCGATGTCGCGGCAATTCAGGTCGAGATGGCCAGCCGCGTCGAGCGACTGACCACGGAACACCGCAGCGAAACCGAGAAGCTCGCCCGGCACCTCGGCGACGCCTACGATGAACTCGACAAGCTCCGGGTCAGGGCCGGCGCCGCCGCGGGCCAGCCGCACACCGATACCGGCCACGGCTTTCCCGCGACGATGCCGCTGGGCGATCTCTGACGCTTCAGCGCACCGCCAGACGCGTCGTCTTCGGCGCGTCCTTCTTCGGCAGGGTCAGCGTCAGCACGCCATCCTCGAACTTCGCGTCCGCCGAGCCGGAATCCACCGCCTGGGGCAGCTCGAAGGAACGTGCGTACGACTCGTAGCTTCGCTCGCTGTAGAGCACGCGCTCGCCGGACTTGCGCTCGACCTGGTTGTTGACCTTGGCCGAGATCGAGACATAAGCGCCGTCGATGTCGATGGCGATGTCTTCCTTCTTGGCGCCGGGCAGCTCGGCACGCACTTCGTAGTTGCCGTTGCGCTCGGTCACCTCGAGGCGAGCGCGTGAGACCAGCGACTGCGCGGCGCGGTTGCCGACCCAGTCGGAGAACATCGCGTCGACCAGGCTGAACGGGTCGCGCGACGCGGGCGTGAGTTGCGAAGCGGGGCGTTGCAGGACAGAGAACATGGTGAACCTCCTGAGGGTTGAACCGGGCGGCTGTCTGCCGCCGATGACCAGGAGATAGGGTGCACCCCGCGCCACTTCAAGAGGGGCCGCATCGTTCGTCTGCGCCCGCGCAAACGCAGCTGCCGCCTACTCGTCGTCCTTCAGCTTGTACTGGCCGGCCAGCTGCGCCTGCAGAGTCGGCGGCACCGGCTCGTAGTGGCTGAGTTCCAGGGTGTAGCGGCCCTGGCCGCCGGTCATGCCGTTCAGCCGCGCCTGGTAGCCGTTCAGTTCCGACAGCGGCACCTGCCCGTTGACGATGATCGAGCCGCCCGTCAGCGACTGCGTGCCGCTGACCTGGCCGCGCTTGGCCGACAGGTCGCCGGTGATGTCGCCCATCGCATGCTCGGGTGCCGAGATCTCCACCTTGACGATGGGCTCCAGCACGATCGGCCGGGCCTTCAGCACGGCGTCGATGAACGCCTTGCGGCCGGCGGTGGCGAAGGCGATGTCCTTGGAGTCCACCGAGTGCGACTTGCCGTCGTAGACGATCACGCGCACGTCCTTGACCGGGTAGCCGGCCACGACGCCGGCGTCGAGCGCCTGGCGCACACCCTTCTCGACCGCGGGGATGAACTGCGTCGGGATGGTCCCGCCCTTGACCTGGTCGACGAACTCGAAGCCGGCACCGCGCGGCAGCGGCTCGATCTTCAGGAACACCTCGCCGAACTGCCCGGCGCCGCCGCTCTGCTTCTTGTGGCGGTGGTGACCTTCGGCCGGCGCGGTGATGGTCTCGCGGTAGGCGATGCGCGGCGGTCGCGTGTTGACCTCGCACTTGTAGACCTCGGTCATGCGCTCGAGCAGCGTGCGCAGGTGCAGTTCGCCCAGGCCGTAGACCACGGTCTCGTTGGTCACCGCGACATGCTCGACCTTCAGGCACGGATCCTCGTCGACCAGCTACTGCAGGATCTCCCACATACGTTGCTCGTCGCCACGTCGCTTCGGCTCGATGGCCAGGCCGTGCACCGGCACCGGGAAGGGCAGCGGCTTGAGATGAAGATGGTCGTCTTCCGCGGCATCGTGCAGCACCGCATCGAAGTGCATCTCGTCGACCTTGGCCACGGCGCAGATGTCGCCGGGCAGCCCGCAGGGCACCTCGACATGCTCCTTGCCCTGCAGCATGAACAGGTGGCCGACCTTGAAGGGCTTGCGGCCGTCGCCGATGTAGAGCTGGCTGTCCTTGGTCACCGTGCCCTGGTGGATGCGGAAGATGCCCATGCGGCCGACGTAGGGGTCCACGGTCACCTTGAACACGTGGGCGATCACATGCTTGGACGGGTCGGGGTCGGCATGCAGTTCCCTGGCCTGTTCGCCTTCGCCCTCGTAGAACTGCGGCGGGTTGCCTTCGCCCGGGTGGGGCAGCAGGCGCTCGATCACGTCGAGCAGCTCGGCCACGCCGGCGCCGTTGCGCGCCGAGACGAAGCACACCGGGATCAGGTGCCCCTCGCGCAGCGCCTGCTCCAGCGGCGCGTGCAGCTCGCGCGGGTCGACGTCGCCATCGTTGAGGTAGCGGTCGACGAAGGCCGGATCGACCTCGACGACCTGCTCCACCAGGGCGCGGTGCGCCGCGGCCACCGAGCCGAAGTCGCTCTGGCCTTCGGTGTTGAAGAAGCAGTCGACCACCTTCGTGCCGCCGCCGGCCGGCAGGTTCAGCGGCAGGCATTCCTTGCCGAAGGTGGCGCGGATCTGTTCCAGCAGACCCGGCAGGTCGACGCCCTGCGCGTCGATCTTGTTGACGATGACCATGCGGTCCAGGCCGCGGCCCTGCGCCCATTCCATCATGCGCGCGCTCATCATCTCGATGCCGGTGGTGGCATTGACGACCACGGCGGCCGTTTCCACGGCCTCCAGCGCCGTCATCGACTGGCCGACGAAGTCGGGGTACCCCGGCGTGTCGATCAGGTGGATGCGCGTGCTGTGATGCTCCAGGTGCATCACCGCCGAGTTCAGCGAGTGCTGCGCGCGCCGCTCCATCGGGTCGAAGTCGCTGACCGTGGTGCCGCGCTCCAGGCTGCCCGGCGCGCCGAGGGCGCCGGCGCGGTGCAGCAGGGCTTCGGCCAGGCTGGTCTTTCCTGACGCTGTCTGGCCGACCAGCGCCAGGGTGCGGATGCGCTCGATGGCGCCGGTGTCGGGGGTGGGGGTCGTGGCGGGCATGACGCGCTCCTTGCTGAGGCGCGTCTCCTGCGCCAGGGGTGGGCGGGAAGGTTCAGACCAGCGTAAAGCAATGCGCCGTGCCCGGCAAGCCTTGCCGTCAAACCGCGGCCGGATCCGGGCGCCGGGCGGCTTTCGGGGCGGGCGCCGTGAGATCCGGCACGGCCGGGACCCCAGCGTGAACTGCGCCGCGCCATGCCGGTAGCGGCCGCTACCGGCCCTACGTGAGCTCTTCACGACGCGCACCCCCGCGTTCAAGGGGTTCGCGCGGCGCTGCCCGATCGGGTGTGAAGGATGCCCCAGCGACGGCGCGTCATAACGCGTGCAATGCCGTCACGGACTCGAATCCGCCACCGGCCCACCAAGCCCAGTTCAGAAAAGGAACGTCGTCATGGATCACACCGCCACTTCCGTCCAGTCGTCCCCCGCCCGCGCCGCGCGGCTGTGGATCGCCGTCAGCTTCGCCACCGTGGCGGTTGCTGCGGTGATGTCGAACGCCAGCGCCTTCACGCGCACCGCCGCGCAGTCGGCCAGCGGCGCCGTCATCGCGCTGCCGTCGCAAGCGATCGTGTCGTCGGAACAGGTGGACTGGAGCAAGGTCCAGCTCGCCAACATCACGCCGGCCGAGTCGGTGGCCGCCTACGACCGCTGAAGTCTGCCCGTGCGGGGCCGATCGCCCTGCGGCGGCCTCATTCGTGCCTTAGCGCGTCGATCGGGTCCAGCCGCGCCGCGCGGCGCGCCGGGAAGTAGCCGAACACCACGCCGATCGCCGCCGAGAACGCGAACGAGAGCAGGTTGATCGAGGCATCGAAGCGATAGGGCACCTGCATCACCTGCGCCAGCACGATCGAGGCGCCGGTGGCCAGCACGATGCCGATCAGGCCGCCCAGCGCGGCCAGCGCCACCGCCTCGATCAGGAACTGCAGCAGCACCTCGCGCTCGAGCGCGCCGATGGCCAGCCGCACGCCGATCTCGCGCGTGCGCTCGGTCACGCTGACCAGCATGATGTTCATGATGCCGATGCCGCCGACCACCAGGCTGACCGCGGCCACGGCGCCCAGCAGCATGGTCATCACCTGCGTCGTGCCCGACAGCGTGTCGGCGATCTGCCGCGTGTCCAGCACGTTGAAGTTGTCGTCGTCGCCCTCGGCCAGCCTGCGCCGCTCGCGCAGCAGCTGAGTCAGGCTGGCCTTCACCCGGGCGGTGTCGCTGCCCTCGCGCATCGACACCAGCAGCGTGTTCACCCGCGTGTGGCCGACCACGCGCCGCTGCACCGTGGCCAGCGGCAGCACGACGGTGTCGTCCTGGTCGTTGCCCATCGCGCCCTGCCCCTTGGAGGCGAGCACGCCGACCACGTTGCAGGAGAACTGCTTGACGCGCAGCTGCTCGCCGATCGGGTCGGCACCGCCGCCGAACAGCTCGCGCTTGACCGTCGCGCCGATCACGCAGACCGCGGCGCCGACCTTCTCTTCCTCCGGCTCGAAGCCCCGGCCGCTGGCGATCGTCCAGTTGCCGATCTGGAACCAGTCGTTGTTCGTGCCGATCACGCTGGTCGCCCAGTTGCGGCCATTGGCCACCACGGTGGTGCCCGAGCGCACCTCGGGCGCGGCGGCGCGCACCCCGCCGATCTGGCTGGCGATCGCCTCGACGTCGGCCACCGCGAAGGCCGGCCCGCCGCCGCCGCCCGGCCCGAGGCGCTGACCCGGGCGCACCTGCAGCAGGTTGCTGCCCAGGCTGGCGATCTGGTTCTGCACCGCCTGCGTGGCCCCGTTGCCCAGCGTCACCATGGTGATCACCGCGCTGACGCCGATCACGATGCCCAGCATCGTCAGGAAGGAGCGCAGCAGGTTGCGGCGGATCTCGCGCAGCGCCAGCAGCAGCGTGTTCAGCCACATGAGGCGGCTCCTGCGGGCTGCGGACGGCGTGTGTCCTCGGCCACCATGCCGTCGACGAAACGCACGATGCGCTTGGCGTAGGCCGCCATGTCGGGCTCGTGGGTGACCATGATCACCGTGATGCCCTGCTCGGTGTTCAGCCGCGTGAGCAGCTCCATGATCTCGCGCCCGCGCTGGCTGTCGAGGTTGCCGGTGGGCTCGTCGGCGAGCAGCACCTCCGGGTTGGTGACGATGGCGCGCGCGATGGCCACGCGCTGCTGCTGCCCGCCGGAGAGTTCGGCCGGCGTGTGGTGTTCCCAGCCCGCCAGGCCCACCGAGGCCAGCGTGGCGCGTGCCTGCGCATGCCGGGCGGCGGCGCTCTCGCCGCGGTAGAGCAGCGGCAGCTCGACGTTCTCCTGCGCGGAGGTGCGCGCCAGCAGGTTGAAGCCCTGGAACACGAAGCCGAGGTACTTGCGGCGCAAGCGCGCGCGCTGGTCGCGGGACAGCTTCTGCACGGCGATGCCACGGAACAGGTAGTCGCCTTCGGTCGGCACGTCCAGGCAGCCCAGCGTGTTCATCGCGGTGGACTTGCCCGAGCCGCTGGGCCCCATGATGGCCACGAAATCGCCGCGCTCGATGTCCAGGTCGACGCCCTTGAGCGCCTTGAAGGCCGCCTGGCCCTGGCCATAGGTCTTGGTGATGCCGCGCAGACGGATCAGCGGCGCGCCCGCCGCGATGTCGGCGGCGCCCGAGGCCGGTGCCGCCGGCGAGCGTGGCGGCGCGGCCGGCGTGCTGCGCCAGAAGCTGCCGAGGCGACGGGCCAGCGTGCTCATGATTTCGCCGCGCCGCTGCGCTGGTCGGTGATGACGGCGTCGCCTTCGGCCAGACCGCTGCCGCTGACTTCGGTGCGCCGGCCGTCGCTGGCGCCGGTTGTTACGCTCACCGGTACCGGCTGCCCGTCGCGCAGCACCCACAGCTGCCTGGTGCCGCTGCTGCTGCCGCCGGCCGTGGCGCTGCCCGTGCGGCGCGTGCCGCCGGCGCCCGGCGGCCGCATCACCAGGCGGGAGACGATGCTGCTGCCGCCGGAGGCGGCCGCGGGGGCGGTCGTCACGCTCGGCGTGAAGCGCAGCGCGGTGTTGGGCACCAGCAGCGAGCTGCCGCGGTCGCTGGACTGGATCGTCGCCACGGCCGTCATGCCGGGGCGCAGGCTGAGGTCGCTGTTGTCGACGTCGAGGTAGGTGGTGTAGGTGACCA
>CAZVLY010000177.1:6744-9543 GCA_964628175.1 uncultured Piscinibacter sp.
GAGCAGACGCTGGCCGGGCCGCGGCGGGATTTCACGATCAAGGCGTTGGCGGGGCACGTGCAGGCAATTCTCGATGACCTGGACCCGGACGAGAAGGTGAGCCCGCGGCGGCTGGGGTCGCTGTTGTCGGCGTCGAGGTAGGTGGTGTAGGTGACCACGTTGTCGGTGGTCGTCGAGCCGAAGGCCACGCGCGTCACCGTCGCCGGGTAGCGCCGGTTGGGGTAGGCGCCGACGGTGAACGTGGCCTTCTGGCCGTTCTTCACCGTGCCCACGTCGGTCTCGTCGACGTTGACCTGCAGGCGCAACTGCGCCAGATCCTCGGCGATGCTGAACAGCGTCACCGCCTGCAGCGAGGCGGCCACGGCATTGCCCGGGTCGACCGAGCGCGTCAGCACCACGCCGTCCATCGGCGAGCGGATCGAGGCCTTGGACAGGTTGGTCTCGTCGGTCGACAGCGCCGCGCGCGCGTCGGCGACGCTGGCGCGCGCGCTCGCCTCGTCGGCGCGGGCGCGGTCCAGCGTGGCGCGGGCGGTCTCCAGCTCGCTTTGGGCCGGCACCTTGCCGCCCGACAGCCGCGACACCTCCTCCAGTCGCGCCAGGTTGCCCTGCGCTTCCTTCACGGTGGCCACCGCCTGCGCCACCTTGGCCTCGGCCGAAGCCACGGCGGCACGCGAGCGCACGATCTGGTCGCGCAGCTTGGCGGTGTCGAGCTCGACCAGCACCTGGCCCTTCTTGACGCGGTCGTTGACGTCCACGTTGACGCGCGCCACGGTGCCCGACAGCTCGCTGCCGATGTTCACCGAGTGCGTGGGCTGCAGCGTGCCGTTGGCACTGACCACCACGCTCAGCTGGCCGCGCGTCACCGGCTCGGTGACGTAGCTGGGCGCCGCGGCGGCCGTCTTGCGGGCCTGCCAGGCCCAGCCACCGGCCAGGGCCGCTGCGAGCAGCGCGGCGCCGGCCCAGAACATCGGGCGCTTCCACAGCGGCCGCGCCGCGGGTTCGTCGAGCAGGGCCGCGACGTCGATCGCCGCGGGGCTTTGCAGGGTCTGGGTATCGCTCATGGGCGTGATGCCGTCGTGGGGGTGGAGGGCGCGTCGGGCAGCCAGCCGCCGCCCAGCGCCTTGTAGAGACGCACGTGGTCGGCCGCCAGCTCGGTGCTGCCGCTGGCCACGTTGTCCTGGGCGCTGAGCTGCGAGCGCTGCGTCTCGAGCACGGTCTGGAAGTCGACCAGCCCGCTCGCATACCGCTGGCGCGCCAGCAACGCCGCGTTGTCGGCGGCTTCGGCCGCATTGCGCAGGTTCGCCAGCCGGTCGCGGTCGCCCTGCAGCGCGACGAGCGCGTCCTCGACGTCCTTCAAGGCCGTGAGCACCGCGCCCCGGTGCGCAGAGCGGGCCTGGTCGAGCGCGGCCTGCTGGGCCTGTACCTGCGCCTTCGCTGCGCCGCCGTCGAACACCGGCACCGACACGCTGGCCAGCAGCGAACTCGCCAGCGCACCGCCGCCGGTGAGGCCGGACAGCGTCAGCGCCGACAGGCCGAGTGACCCGCTCAGGTTGAAGCTCGGATAGCGCGCGGCGTCCGCCTGCACGACGCGCTGCGCGGCCGCGCTCACCTTCAGTTCGGCGGCGCGCACGTCCGGGCGCTGGCGCAGCGTCTCGGCGGGGAAGGACAGCGCCAGGTCATGCGGCGGCATCGGCAGCGCCGTGCCGCCCGCCAGGCTGAGCTGCGCCGCCGTGCGACCGGTCAGCAGCGCCAGCTGGTGGCGCGATTGCGCGATGCTGGTCTGCAGCGTCGGGATCTGCGCCCGGGTCTGCTCGACCGAGGCACGCGCCTGCTCCGACTCGAGCGAGGTCGCCAGCCCGGCCTGCACGCGCCAGCGGGTGATCTGCAGCGTCTCTTCCTGGCTTGCCAGGTTGGTCTGCGCGATCGCCAGGCGCGCTTCGCTGCCGCGCAGCGTCAGGTAGGCCAGCGCCACCTCGGCGCTCACCGACACCTGCACATCGCCCAGGCTCGCCGCACTGGCCTGCGCATCGAGCGCGCTGGCGTCGGCGGCGCTGCGCCCGGCGCCGAAGATGTCGGGCTCCCAGCTGGCGTCGAAACCGGCCCGGAAGCTGTTGCTCGCGGAACTTCCGCTCGAGCGGCTGCGCTGCGCCGAACCGGAGGCGTCCACGTTCGGGCCCTGCCGCGCCGACTGCACCTGCGCCAGGGCGCGCGACTGGCGCAGCGCGGCCTGGGCCGAGGCGACGTCGGTGTTGGCGGCCAGCGCCTGCTCGATGAGCGAGCTCAGCGCCGGGTCGTCGAAACGCTGCCACCAGGCGGCCAGCGAGGCGCCGTCACGTGCCGTGGCGGGGGTCGACCAGGCCGTGGGGATCGCGACGCCGGCGCTGCTGTCGGTGGGCACCGCGCGCAGGCTCGCACAGCCGGCCAGCGCCAGCGCGGCGAGCAGCGGAACAAGGCGGTGGATGGCTCTGGAAGAGGGCATGCGCCAAGTCTGGCGCCGCCGCTTTGCCCGCGTGATTGCGCGGCGTCAATCTGTGTAAAGCCGGATCCCGTCCCTACTGGAAGGCGACCTCGGCGAAGCTGCGCAGCTTGCGGCTGTGGAGCTGGTCGACGCCCTGTTCGCGCAGCTTCTCGATCGCCCGGATCCCGATGCGCAGGTGCTGGTCGACGCGCTCGCGGTAGAAGGTGTTGGCCATGCCCGGCAGCTTGATCTCGCCGTGCAGCGGCTTGTCGCTGACGCACAGCAAGGTGCCGTAGGGCACGCGGAAGCGGAAGCCGTTGGCGGCGATGGTGGCGCTTTCC
>CAZVLY010000178.1:0-9532 GCA_964628175.1 uncultured Piscinibacter sp.
CCCAGGTGCTGTTCTTCGAAAGCGACGAAGTCTGCGAAACCAGCTACAAGGATCGCGGCGGCAAGTACCAGGGCCAGCGCGGCGTGACCTTGCCCAAGACCTGAGCCGCCCGCCAACTGGGAGAGCGCCATGAAGTGGGAAGGCAACCGCGAAAGCGACAACGTCGAGGATGCGCGCGGTTCCGGCGGCGGGGGCGGCTTCCGCGTGGGTGGCGGGCGCGGCATCGGTCTGGGCACCGTGGCGGTCGCGCTGGTGGCCGGCTGGATCTTCGGCATCAACCCGCTGACGGTGCTGGGGCTGCTCAGCGGCGAAGGGCCGGGCCCGCTTCAGCAGTCGGCCCCGGCCGGCAAGCCGCCGGCGGACGACACCATGGCGCGCTTCGTCTCGGTGGTGCTGGCCGACACGGAAGACGTCTGGCGGGCCCAGTTCCAGCAGATGGGCGCCACCTACCGCGAGCCGAAGCTGCGGTTGTTCCGCGGCGCCGAGCCCACCGCCTGCGGGCAGGGCCAGGCCGCGATGGGGCCGTTCTACTGCCCGGGCGACCAGAAGGTCTACATCGATCTCGGCTTCTACGAGACCATGCGCACGCAACTCGGCGCGCCGGGCGATTTCGCCCAGGCTTACGTGATCGCCCACGAGGTCGGCCACCACGTGCAGAACCTGATGGGCATCACCGCCAAGGTCGAGTCCACGCGCGGCCGAGTCAGCGAGGCACAGGGCAACGCACTGAGCGTGCGCCTGGAACTGCAGGCCGACTGCTTTGCCGGCCTGTGGGCCCACCACGCCCAGAAAGCGCGCCAGATCCTCGAGCAGGGCGACCTGGAGGAAGCGCTCAACGCCGCCGGCCAGATCGGCGACGATGCCCTGCAGCGCAAGTCACGCGGCACGGTGCAGCCGGAGAGCTTCACCCACGGCAGCAGCGCGCAGCGGGTCACCTGGTTCAAGCGCGGACTGCAGACGGGCAGCGTCCAGCAGTGCGATACCTTCCAGGCTCGGCAGCTCTAGGCGGCGCTCAGCGAAGCAGCACGATCCAGTCGCAGCGCAGCCAGCCGCGGCGGTGCAGCCGGTCGCGCCACGCGACGTAGCGCCCCGGGGCGAAGACGAGCAGCGCGGCGCCCAGTGCGGCCAGATCCCATTGCAGCAGCCAGGCGGTCGGGGCGCCGACCCAGCCGACCATCCACAGCATCAGGATGGTGGTCCAGACATGCCCTTCCATCGGGTGGTCACCCTGGTGCCTGAGGTGCCACTGGCGCAACTCCTGGAACTGGTCGAGGGTCATGGCGCATCCCCTGGGGGCGACGGATGCGCTCAGTGTAAGTTTGGCGTCAGGGAGAGGGAAGCCCCAAGTTGCAACGGTTGGCGCGACCGCGGCCTCAGTAACTGCCGGGCAGCAGGATCGAGCGGTCGACCTGGGTGAGCTGCGTGTGGCCGCAGAAGGCCATGGTCACGTCGAGCTCCTTGTGGATGATCTGCAGCGCCTTGGTGACGCCGGCCTCGCCCATGGCGCCCAGGCCGTACACCATGGCCCGGCCGATCATCGTGCCGCGCGCGCCCAGCGCCCAGGCCTTGAGCACGTCCTGCCCGCTGCGGATGCCGCCGTCCATCCAGACCTCGGTCTGCCGGCCCACCGCCTCGACGATCGCCGGCAGCGCCTCGATGCTGCTGGGCGCACCGTCGAGCTGCCGCCCGCCGTGGTTGCTCACGACGATGGCGTCGGCGCCACTGCCCACCGCCAGGCGGGCGTCTTCGACGTCCATGATGCCCTTGAGGATCAGCTTGCCGCCCCATTGCTTCTTGACCCACTCGACGTCGGCCCAGGACAGGCGCGGGTCGAACTGCTCGTTGGTCCAGGCGGCCAGCGAGCTCATGTCGCTGACGCCCTTGACGTGGCCGACCAGGTTGCCGAAGGTATGCCGCCGCGTGCCGGCCATGCCCAGGCACCAGCGCGGTTTGGTCATCAGGTTGATGATGTTGCCGATGGTCGGCCGGGGCGGCGCGGTCAGGCCGTTCTTCAGGTCCTTGTGGCGCTGGCCGATGACCTGCAGGTCCAGGGTCAGCACCAGCGCGCTGCACTTGGCGACCTTGCAGCGGTCGATCATGCGGGCCATCGCGTCGCGGTCGCGCATCATGTAGAGCTGGAACCAGAACGGCGCCTGCGTGCTGGCGGCGATGTCCTCGATCGAGCAGATGCTCATCGTCGACAGCGTGAACGGGATGCCGAACTTCTCGGCGGCGCGCGCAGCGAGGATCTCGCCGTCGGCATGCTGCATGCCGGTCAGGCCCACCGGCGCGATGCACACCGGCATCTTCACGGCCTGGCCGACCATGGTCGTCGCCGTCGAGCGGTTCTCCATGTTCACCGCCACGCGCTGGCGCAGCTTGATCTTCTGGAAGTCGCTCTCGTTGGCGCGGTAGGTGGTCTCGGTCCAGGAGCCGGAATCGGCGTAGTCGTAGAACATGCGCGGCACGCGCTTCTCGGCCAGCACGCGCAGGTCTTCGATGTTGGTGATCACGGGCATGGTCTCGTCTCCGGTCTCGTTGTAAGCGGCGATGCTAGCGGCGCCGCGAACGCCGTCTCCGGAAAGATTTTCAGGCCGCGCCCGAAACCAGCGCCGCCGCGGCCTGGGTGGCCTGCTCGCACTCGCCGCGCAACCAGTCGGCGAACGCCATCGCCGGCCCCTGCGCCGCATGCGGCAGCAGGTAGTAGCGGAAGGCCGGCGCCGCGGCGATGTGGAACACCGGCACCAGCGCGCCTGTCGCCAGCCAGTGCCGCGCCAGGCTGGGCCGCGCCAGCGCAATCCCCTGGCCGCTGACCGCCGCCTCCAGCGTCAGGCCCAGGTCGACGAGCTTCGTGCCCAGCGCGGGCTCGCCCCAGTCCAGGCCGGCCGCGGCGAACCACGGCGCCCAGGGCTCCAGCGGCGTGCGCAGCAGCGGCGCATCGCGCAGGTCGCGCGGCTGCGTCATGGCCGGCAGGCGCTGCAGCAGCGCCGGTGCGGCCATCGGCAGCACCTGCTCGTCGAGCAGCGGCATGCCGGCGTGCGAGGCCGGGTCGCCGTGGCGCACCTCCACGTCGGCCTCGGTCGCGGCGGCGTCGAGGTAGGGAATCGACAGCACCACCTCCAGCTCGACCTGCGGATGCGCCGCCGTGAAGCGCTCCAGCGCCGGCACCAGGATCTGCCGTGCGAAGGTCGGCGGTGCGCTCACGCGCAGCCGCTCCACCCGCTGCGAGGTGCGCCGGTGCAGCGGCACGGCAGCCAGCAGCCCGAGCGCGGTGCCGACCTGCGCGAGGTACTCCTTGCCCGTGGCGGTGAGCGACAGCGCCTTCGGACCGCGGGTGAACAAGGGCGTGCCCAACAGGTCTTCCAGCGCGGCGATGCGCTTGCCGATCGCACTGGCCGTCACGTTCAGCTCCTCGGCGGCGCGCTCGAAGCTGCCCAGGCGTGCCGCTGCCTCGAAGGCCCTCAGACCCTCGATCGACGGGAAGCGGATGTCCGGCGACGCCATGCGCCGATTGTCGCCAAGACGCTCGGCGTGCGACGCCGGCGTCAGCTGCGTCGGCGTCGCGGCACGAAGTTCAGCTGCCCCGTCAGCGTCAGCGGGGCAGCGGTGGCCTGCACACGCTGGACCGGCTGCTCCTGCAACTGGTCGGGGTGCCACAGCGACAGTTCGACGGCGCCGTCGGGCACGTTCTCGATCCGCGCGACGCCGTTCGCGTCGGTCTTCGCGAACCACGGCGTGGCGCTGACGTAGACCTGCCCGCGCATCGACGAATGCAGGTGGCAACCCAGGCCGATCGGCCCGGCCTTGTCGACCTTCACGTCGACGCTGCTGGTGCCGCTCTTCTGGCGCACCGGCGGGGGCTTGTTCTGGTAGTCGTCGTCGGCGCTGCGCGGCGCCGGGGCGGAGGCATCCAGGCGCAGCTCGATGCTCTGCGCGGGCGGGGTGCTGCCCAGTGGGCCGCTGGGCATGGACCTCACATGGTGGTCGTAGCCGTCGCGGTTGACGAAGCGCAGCGTGCTGCCCGCCGGCACCACGGTGAGGAAGGGCTGGAACTTCAGGCCTTCCTGCGCGATGGTGGCGGTGACGCCGACGTTCGGCGGCGCCGGCCGGCCCGGGGCCTCGACCAGGACGACGACGTCCGGCGCCGGCTTGCCGTCCTTGTCCGTGACGGTGATCTGGACGGCGCCGGCCTGGGCGGCGAGGCTGCCGAACGCCATGGCGGCGCCGAGGAGGATCTGCTTCATGCCGTCACGTCCCTTCAGGGTGTGTTGATGATCTGGCGGTGCATCGGCGCCAGCTTCGCGAGCAGGCGATTCTGCGCGACGAACGGGACGCCCTGGGCGTCCATGGTGTCCTGCAGCACCTCGACGAGCGCGTTGAAGTCGCCGCGCGTGACGTCCATGCCATCGTGGGCCTTCTTCATGTCGGGGCCGTCGCGGCGGCAGGGGCCGCCGGAGACCTCGCAGATCTGCAGGACGAGTTGCTCCTTCACGTGCTGCTGGTCGGCATCCTTGAAGAAGGGGCGCATGCGCGCGTCGGCGAGCAGCCGCTCCATGAAGCGGTCCATCAGCGTGGTCAGGCCGGGCTTGCCGCCGAGCGCCTGGTAGAGGCTGTCGTCGGCGCTGCGCGGCGGTGCGGTCTGGGCGAAGGCCCCGGCGCCGGCGAGCAGCGCGGCGGCCAGGGCGAGGGGGCGAATGATCGTGTTCATGCGGTGGACTTTCATCAGAAGCCGATCTGCGCCGACAGGTAGGCGCCGCGCTGGCGCCGCGGCTGCACTGCCGGCGCGATGTGGCCCAGGTCGACCCAGGCCAGCGTGATCGACAGGTTCTTGTTCGGCGCCCAGACGAGGAACAGGTCGGACCAGTCGTCTTCCTTCAGCGCGCCGCTGCCGAGCACGGACTCGTCGAGGTTGTCGGGCTTGGCGCGGTACTCGGCGCCGATGGCGAGGTCGCGCCGCAGCAGGTACGCCACCGACACCTCGGGCTGCAGCCTGTAGCTGCTGCTCGCCGCCCCGCCGAAACCAAGCAGGCCGTTCTGGTTGGCCTTCGTGGCGCGCAGCGTGCCGTTGACCAGGATGCCCTGCGCCAGGAACAGCTTGGTGGCGCTCAGGTACAGATCGGTGCCGCTGTCCTTGGCGCCCAGCGCGCCGGTGAGCGTCGGGCCGAGCGCGCCGGCGTCGGTCTTCTTGTGGAGCGCGCCCACGGCGATCTGCGGCATCAGCGTGTCGCTGTCGAGCACGGCGTCGCCGGCCACGCGCAGCTTGGCGCCGAGGATGTTCTGCTTCAGGTGCAGGCCCGGCAGGCCCAGTGGCGCGAGGTTGTCGCCGGCGTCGAAATCCTGGCGGGCGATCGACAGTTCGGCGCGGTCGCCGAAGCCGACGGCGGCGCCGTAGACGCTGAGCGCGTAGTCCTGCACCTTCACGCGGGTGAAGAAGGCCGTGCCGCCGACTTCACTGCCCGTGGCATGGCTGCCGGTCACGGCCCAGGGCGTCAGACCGCCGCCGGCCGCACCGTCGATGCTGCTCACGCCGCCGGTCAGCAGCAGCTTGCCCTGGCCGGGCGTGAGGGCGAAGGTCGGGCCGCTGAATGCAGCCGCGGCGGAAACGAGCGCGGCCCAGGACAGGGCGCGCATCGGGGAACGTGGCATGGGTACAGCTCCGGGTCTGGCGTGGGACGGTGCAGGATACGAAGCTGCATCCGCCGCGGATGCACCGAGCAGCGGGCATATGTCACGCCAGGGGCCGAGATCACCCGATGACGGTCAATCGGCGCCGTGCAGGTCGAACAACGGCAGCCCGTAGCGGCCGAGCGGCTCCTCGGCGCGCGGGGGCGCGGGGCGCTCGGGGGCGAGAGGCGCCACCAGGTCGCTCAGTTTGGCCAGCGCGCCGGCACGTACGCCCAGCAGGCGCAGGCGGCGCGTCAGGTCGACCCGCTTGAGGCATTCGCCCGCGGCGCGCCGGATGGTGCGCGCGTCGAGCGTGTGCGCGGGCAACGTGAGGTCGCGCGTGACCGACTTGAAGTCGTCGAAGCGCAGCTTGATGCCGATGGTCTTGCTGGCGTAGCCCTTGCGTGCCAGGTCGCCGGCGAGTTCGACGCACAACTCGGTGAAGATGCCCGAGAGCGTGGCGCGGTCGCGCACGGCGTGCAGGTCGCGCTGGAAGGTGGTTTCGCGGCTGATCGACACCGGCTCGCTGTAGGTGACGACCTCACGCGCATCCCGGCCGTGCGAGGCCTCGTGCAGCCAGCGGCCGTAGTTGGTGCCGAACCGTTCGACCAGGAACGCAGGGTCGGCGGCAGCGATGTCGCCGATGGTGTGCAGGCCCAGCCCGGCGAGCTTCTCGCTCGCCTTCGGCCCGATGCCGTTGAGCTTGCGCGCGGCCAGCGGCCAGATGCGCGCCGGGATGTCGGCGAAGCCCAGCAGCGTCAGCCCGTCGGGCTTGTCGAGTTCGGAGCACAGCTTGGACAGCAGCTTGTTCGGCGTGATGCCGATCGAGCAGGTCAGGCCGGTGGCGTCTTTCACGGCCTGCTTCAGCCGCATCCCGATGGCGCGCCCGGCATCGTCGTGCGCGCCGGGCAGCTCGCTCAGGTCGACGTAGATCTCGTCGATGCCGCGGTCTTCGACGCAGGGCGCGATCTCGCGCACCGCGGCCTTGAACAGGCGCGAGTACTTGCGGTATTCGTCGAAGTCCACCGGCAGCAGCACGGCGTCGGGCGCCAGCGCGGCCGCCTTCATCGTGCCCATGGCGGAGAACACGCCGAGCGCGCGCGCCTCGTAGGTGCTGGTGGTGATGACGCCGCGGCCGGTGTAGTCGCGCAGCCGGAAGAAGCGGCGCGTGCCGTCGGTGAGCAGTTCGGGCTGGTGGCGGCGGCCGCCGCCGATGACCACCGGCAGCCCGCGCAGCTCAGGGTAGCGCAGCAGTTCGACCGACGCGTAGAACGCGTCCATGTCGAGATGCGCGATCAGGCGCGGCGCATCGGGGCTGTACATCCATACAGCATAGCGGGCGGCCGGGGCGACGGCAAGCGCCGTCGCGGGGGTGTCTCAGGCGACGATGGCGCCGCCGCGCAGGCCACGGTCGGCGCTGCCCTGGGGCGAGTAGGTGGTGTGGGCGTCGCGGGGCATCAGCACGTCCATCGCGCGGTCGAGCGCGGCGGTGGCGCGCGACAGCGATTCGCGCTGGGCAGCCACCAGGCCGCTGGTACGGGCCAGGCGCTGGCGCAGCGCCGGCGAGACGGGGCCGCTGCGGGCGGCGCGGGCGAACTGGTCGACCGCGCCCGAAAGCGCCCGGTGCAATTCGTTGGCCTGCAACTCGATGCCGGCGGCGTCACGGGCGCGCAGCGCCTCGCCGAGCGCGCTCAGGCGGTCCTCGACGGCCGTCAGCGCGGCGTCGAGGCGGGGGTCGGAGCTGCCCTGCGGCGTGTCGATCATGGCGGGAATCAGCGCTGGACCTTGCCCAGCACTTCCTGGGCGTTGGCGATCAGCTTGTCGGCGATCACCTCGGCGTTGACCTTGTAGCTGCCATCCGCGATGGCCTGCGAGATGCGCGAGACCTTCTCGGCGTCGAAGTCCGCCGAGCTGGCGCCGTTCATCAGGCTGGCTGCACTGGACAGCTCCACCTTGGCACTGGGGTCTGCAACAGCGCCAGCCTGCGGCTTGGCCGCGTCGGCCGCTGCCTTGGCGGGCGTGGCCGAGCTGTCTGCCGCTGCGACGTTGCGTTTCTCTGCAGGATTGCCGATCTTCATGGTGTTCTCCTGAGGGAGGAGCCGGAGCACTTCCCGACGTTCATGGTCGGGATATCGGTGCGGCCCGCCGTGACTTTAGGCTCTTTTCGGAGAAGTCCCTTGAACAGGGGGGAGGCGCTCTTCACAGTTTGACCTCCACCCGGCGTTCGCCCACCGGCTCGGCGGTCAGGATGCGCCCACTTTCGGTACGAATTCGCGCTGTGAGGCCCTCGGTGCCCGGCGTCAGCGCCTGGCCTTCGCCGGCGACGCGAAATCCGCTGCCCTGGGCCACCACCTGCACCGTGTCGCCGGCGGCAAACCACTGGCGCGGCTGCAGGTGCGTGGCCCGCACGCTGCGGCCGGCATCCAGCGGGCGGGCCAGCGTGCGGCCGACAGCCTGCTCCGGCCGCATCAGGGCCTGGGCAGATTCTTCGGCCAGATCGACCTCGGCTTGAGCCAGGTCGCCTTCGACCAGCGTGCTGCCCACGGGCAGGGCGCGGGTGGCGACCAACGCCCTGGCGAAGACTTTGACAGTGACGGGCAGGAACACGTTCCAGCGTGTCGGCCCGCGCAGGCAGCGAACGCCGATGCGGGTGCGGCCCCACATGCGGGCGTTCGGCGGCAGGTAGGGCTGCACCTCGTCGCAGGGGGCCAGGCGCAGGCGCGGGTCGAGCGTGCCCACGTCCACCTCCACGCGCGCCGCCTTCTGTTGTTCAGGCGTGGCGGCGGCGGCGAATCGGCGCACCTGCTGCTGCAACGGCGACTCGCCCGCCTGCGCGGCCCGCGCCGGAAGCGCGCACAGCGCCGCCGCGGCCAGCAGGCGCAGCAGGAACGGCAAGACGAGGGCCCAGGAATGCATGTCGTCACTGTAGGAGCAGGTCGACAAGCGCAGAGGCACGAAATGGCGGCGGTTTGCCGGTCTATTCGCGCTTATGTCCGGCCGGGGGCTGAACAGAATCCTGTCACATCGCCTTACCGGGTCACCGGTCGGGCCCAACCCGGATCGCGCCACCATGCTGAACCGCCTCACCAACACGCTGGACTTCCACGGACAGGCCCTCGCGCTGCGGTCGGAGCGCCAGCGGCTGCTCGCCAGCAACATCGCCAACGCCGACACGCCGGGCTACGTGGCCCGCGACATGGATTTCGCGTCGGCGCTGCGCCAGGCCACCGGCAACGCCAGCGGCGGCCTGCCCTCGACGCTGGCCACCTCGACCGCCGGCCACATCGCCGCGGCCACCGGCGCGCGCGCCGAGCCCAACCTGCTGTACGCCAGCGCCAGCCAGACCAACCTCGACCGCAACAGCGTCGACATGGACCGCGAGCGCGCCGCCTTCGCCGACAACAGCGTGAAGTACGAAGCCACGCTGCGCTTCATCAACGGCAACGTGCGCACGATGCTCGACGCCATCAAGGGCCAATAAGGAGAACTCGCATGTCGATGTTCAACATCTTCAACGTCTCGGGCAGCGCGGCCAGCGCGCAGAGCCAGCGGCTGAACGTGGTGGCGAGCAACCTCGCCAACGCCGACACCGTGGCCGGCCCCGACGGCCAGGCCTACAAGGCGCGCCAGGTGGTGTTCCAGACGCAGCTGATGGGCGAGGTCGGCGCGGCCGGCGTGCGCGTCAGCACCGTGCAGGAAGACCAGACGCAGGGCCGCCGCGTGCACGACCCCAAGCACCCCGGCGCCGACGCCGAGGGCTACGTCACCTACAGCAACGTGAACCCGGTGGAGGAGATGGTCAACATGATCTCCGCCTCGCGCTCGTACCAGAACAACGTCGAGGTCATGAACACGGCCAAGTCGCTGC
>CAZVLY010000179.1:0-9493 GCA_964628175.1 uncultured Piscinibacter sp.
TACAGCCCCGATGGTGCGCGCATCGTCGTGACCGTGGGCCGCCAGGAAGGACGGCCAGCGCTGACGGTGGAAGACAGCGGCAGCGGCCTGAGCGACGCGCAGCAGCAGCGCCTGGGCGAACGCTTCTTCCGCGTGCTCGGCACCGCGGCCGCCGGCAGCGGACTCGGCTGGTCGATCGTGCGGCGCATCGCCGCCGTGCACCGCGCCGAGGTGACGACGGGCCGTTCGGCGGCGCTGGGCGGCCTGTCGGTGCGCGTGGCCTTCGCAGCCTGACTTACATCTTGCAGCCGCGGGCCGGATCGGCGAGCGACTTCGAGGCGACGCCGACCAGCTTGTTCTCCTTGCCGCTGACCTGCCGCAGGTAGATGTCCTGCACCGGGTTGTGCGCCTTGGAGACGCTGAAGGGCCCGCGCGGGCTGTCGATCTTCGCCTTCTCGATCGCGGCGGCCAGCTCGGCCTTCTTGCTCACGTCGCCCTTCACCGCCGTCAGGCCGATGCCCAGCATCTGCGCGGCGTCGTAGCCCTGCACCGCGTAGACGTCGGGCTGCAGCTTGTAGGTCTTGGCATAGGCGAGGCGGAAGGCGTTGTCGCGCGGCGTGTTCAGGCTGTCGCTGTAGTGCAGCGTGGTCAGCAGGCCGTCGGCGTCGGCGCCCTGCGCTTCCAGCGTGCCGTCGGTGAGGAAGCCGGCTCCGTACAGCGGGATGGATTTCTTCAGGCCCGCCGCGGCGTAGTCCTTGACGAACTTCACCGCGCCGCCGCCGGCGAAGAAGGTGTAGACGGCGTCGGGCTTGCTCGCCGCGATCTCGGTCAGCAGCGCCTGGAACTCGACGCCCGGGAAGGGCAGGCTCAGCTCCTTGACGACGCTGCCGCCGGCCTTCTCGAAGGCTTCCTTGAAGCCCTTCACCGACTCGTCGCCGGCGGCGTACTTCCAGGTGATGGTGACGACCTTCTTGTGGCCCTTCTTGGCCACCACCTCGCCCATCGCATAACCCGGCTGCCAGTTGCTGAAGCTGGAGCGGAAGATGTTCGGCGCGCACATCGGGCCGGTCACCGCGTCGGCGCCGGCGTTGGGCACGAGCAGCAGCGTGCCGGTGTCCTTGGCGACCTTGGCCATCGCCATCGCCACACCACTGTGCACCGTGCCGACGAGCACGTCGACGTTGTCTCGCTTGATCAGCTTGTTGACGTTGTCGGTGGCCTTGGCCGGATCGCTCTCGTCGTCGACCTTGACGAACTCGATCTCGCGGCCGGCGAGCTTGCCGCCCTGCTCCGTCACGTAGAGGCGAAAGCCGTTCTCGATGGCCGTGCCCAGCGCCGCGAAGGTGCCGGTGGCCGGCAGCATCAGGCCGACCTTGAGCTTGGCTCCCTGCGCCTGGGCGGAGGAAGCGGCGACGAGTGCGGCGGCGAGGGCGAGTGTCTTGAGCTTCATGGGTGCTTGTCTCCGGTGGTGTTCGAACGAATGAAGGTGGTGGCGGCGGTGATCAAGGCATCGGGCTGGTCGCGATGGGGCGAGTGGCCGCAATCGGGCAGCTCCAGCAGCTCGGTCTGCGGCACGCGCCGCGCGATGCCACGGATCTGCTCGAGCGTGCCGTACTCGTCGTCCAGGCCTTGCACGGCGAGCAGCGGGCAGCGGATGGCACGGATCTCTTCCTCGATCGACCACTGCTTGAAGGGCGGATGCAGCCAGATGCGGTTCCAGCCCCAGAAGGCGGAGTCGGGGTCGTCGTGGTGCTTGGCCAGGCGCTGCTTGAGGTCGGTGGTCTCGTAGGCCGTCTTGGCCTTGGCGATGCTCGCCACCGACAGCTCCTCGACGAGGATGTGCGGCGCGAGCACGATGGCCCCGGCGAGGGCCTGCGGGAACCTCGCCGCGTAGAGCAGCGTGATCGAGCCGCCGTCGCTGTGGCCGAACAGCCAGGGCTTGTCGTGGGCGGCATCGATGTCGAGCGCGGCCAGCAACGCCGGCAGCACCTCGTGCGCCTGGCGGTGCATGAAGTCCAGGTCCCAGGCCTCCTCGGCGGCGCGCGGCGTCGAGCGGCCGTAGCCCGGCCGCGAGTAGACGAGGCCGCGCACACCCGCCGCGTCGCACAGGCGCTGCGGGAACTCGCGCCACATCGACACCGAGCCCAGGCCCTCGTGCAGGAACACGATCAGCGGCGCGTTCTTGCGCTCGGGCGCGATGAACGCATGCTCGATGCGCACGCGCTTCCCGCGCCAGCCGATCTCGACGAACGAGGAGCTCACTGCGCGCCAGCCTCCAGCTCGCGCAGCTTGAAGCGCTGGATCTTGCCGGTGGCCGTCTTCGGCAGGTCGGCCACGAAGACGATCTGGCGCGGGTACTTGTAGGGCGCCAGCTTGTCCTTCACGAAGGCCTTCAGCTCGGCGTCGGTGGCGCTCGCGCCCTGCTTGAGCACGACGAAGGCCTTGGTCTTGGTCAGGCCCTCCGCGTCCGGCACGCCAATCACGGCGGCCTCGAGCACCGCCGGGTGCTGCACCAGCGTCGCCTCGACCTCGAAGGGCGAGACGTAGATGCCGCTGACCTTGAGCATGTCGTCGCTGCGGCCGCCGTAGGTGTAGCTGCCGTCGGCGTTGCGGATGTACTTGTCGCCGCTCTTGGTCCAGCCGCCCTGGAAGGTGTCGCGCGTCTTCTGGCGGTTGCCCCAGTACATCATCGCGGCCGAAGGCCCGTGGATGTAGAGGTCGCCCGGCTCGCCGTCGGGCACCGGGCCGCCGTCGTCGCCGCGCAGCGAGATCTCGTAGCCGGGCACCGGCCAGCCGGTGGTGCCGTAGCGCACGCGGTCGGGCCGGTTGGAGATGAAGATGTGCAGCATCTCGGTGGAGCCGATGCCGTCGACGATGTCGACGCCGAAATGCGCCTTGAAGCGCTCGCCGAGTTCGGCCGGCAGCGCCTCGCCGGCGGAGGACACGAGGCGCATCGCGACCTCGCTCTTCTTCGGCAGGTTCGGCGAGGCGAGCATGCCGGCGAAGCCGGTCGGCGCGCCGTAGAACACCGTGGGCTTCACGTTGCCGATGCCACCGGTCCAGCGCTTGAAGGTCGCATCGGGCGTCGGCCGCTCGGCCATCAGGATCACCGTGGCGCCCACGCTCAGCGGGAACGTAAGCGCGTTGCCCAGGCCGTAGGCGAAGAACAGCTTGGCGGCGGAGAAGCAGACGTCCTGCTCGGTCAGGCCGAGCACGCGCTTGCCGTACAGCTCGCAGGTCCAGTAGGGGTTCGCGTGCGAGTGCACCGTGCCCTTGGGGCGGCCGGTGGAGCCGGATGAGTAGAGCCAGAAGCCCGGGTCGTCCGGCCCGGTCGCGGCGGGCTTGTTCATCGGCCCGTGCGCGGCGATGAACGATTCGAATTCGACCTCGGCCGGGTGCAGCGGCGCGACCGGGCGCGAGACGATCACCTTGCCGACCTCGTGGTCCGACTTGATCAGCGCGGCGGTCAGCGCCGGCAGCAGCGCGCCGGACACCAGCACCGCCTGCGAGCGGCTGTGCTCGAGCATGTAGGCGTAGTCGTCGGCAGTGAGCAGTGTGTTGACGGCCACCGGTACCAGGCCGGCGTACATCGCGCCGAGAAAGCTCACCGGCCAGTCGTTGCCGTCCTGCATCAGCAGCAGCACGCGCTCTTCGCGCTTGAGACCCAGCGAGCGCAGGCCCGCGGCCATGCGCCGCACGCGATCGGCGAGATCGCCGTAGCTCAGCGTGCCGGCGTCGTCGATGAAGGCGGCCTTGGCGGCGCGGCTGGCGTTCGCGGCGAGCAGGTGCTGCGCGAAGTTGAAGGCCTCCGGCGGCGCGGCCACGTCGGCGGTGTCGGTCTGGGTCATGGGTGTCTCCTCGTGCTCAGGCCAGCGCGGCCAGCGTCGTCGTGCCGGCCTGGATGGCGGCGCGGCGGTGGTAGAAGTTCAGCGCGCGCAAGCCGCCGAGCTCTTCGCCGCCGCCGGCGCGGCCGGGGCCGCCGTGCAGCGATTGCGGCATCACGTTGCCGTGGCCGGTGTGGTGGGCGGCCGCCTCGGGGCTGATGACGTGCACGCGGCCATGGAAGGGCGCGAGCTCGATCGCGGCATCGGCCAGCGCGCGCGCGTCGCTGCCGTACAGCGAGGCCACCAGCGAGCCTTGCCCGCGCTCGATCAGCTGCAGCGCATGCGCGCGGTCGCGGTAGGGCACGAGCGTGGCCACCGGGCCGAACACCTCGGTGTCGTGCACGCGCTCGCTGGCATCGCTGCCGGCGGCGCTGCGCGTGCCCAGGAGCGTCGGGCCGACGCAGCAGGCCACGGCGGCATCGGCATCGACCAGCGCGTGTTTCGCGCCGTCGTGCAGCACCTCGGCCTGCGCCTGCAGGTGTGCGAGGCCTTCGCGCACGGCGGCGAGCTGCGCGCGGCTGACCAGCGCGCCCATGCGCACGGACTCGTTGCGCGGATTGCCCACCGTCGTCTTGGCCAGCCGCGCCGAGATCGCCTCGGCCGCTTGCCCATACAGCGCTTCGGGCACGAAGATCCGTCGGATCGCGGTGCACTTCTGGCCGGACTTCTGCGTCATCTCGCGCGCCACTTCCTTGGCGAGCAGCTCGAAGGCCTCGCTGCCCGGGGCTTCGCCCGGCAGCAGCAGCGCGCTGTTGACGCTGTCGGCCTCGATGTTGACGCGCACCGAACGCTGCGTCACGGCCGGGTGCGAGCGGATCACGGCGGCCGTCTCGGCCGATCCGGTGAAGGAGACCACGTCGAAAGGCTGCAGCGCGTCCATCAAGCCGGCCGAGCTGCCGCACACCACCGACAGCGCGCCCGCCGGCAGCACGCCCGCGTCGACCACGTCCTTGACCATGCGCTGCGTCAGCCAGGCCGTCGCAGTGGCCGGTTTGATGACCACCGGCACGCCCGAGAGCAGCGCCGGCGCCGCCTTCTCCCACAAGCCCCAGCTCGGGAAGTTGAACGCGTTGATGAACAGGGCCAGGCCGCGCGAGGGCACCAGCACGTGCTGGCTCTGGAACACGGGTTCTTTGGCGAGGCGTGCGGGCTCGCCGTCGAGCAGGTAGCGGCGGTCGCCGAGCGAGTCACCCAGTTTCGCGTAGGTGGACAGCGTGTAGATGCCGCCGTCGATGTCCACCGCCGAGTCGTTCTTCACCGTGCCGCTGTTGGTGGTGGCGATGGCGTAGTAGTCGTCCCGGTGGGCCTGCAGCACCTTGACCACCGCGGCCAGCATGCCAGCGCGCTCGCGGTACGTCATCGCACGCAGCGCCGCGCCGCCCTGCTCGCGGGCGAAAGCGAAGCCGGTGCGCAGGTCCAGTCCGGTGGCGTCGACTCGCACCAGCTCGTCGCCGAGCACCGGGTCGAACAGCGCGGTGCCGGCGCCATTGCCGGCGACCCAGCGGCCGCCCAGGAAGTTGTCGAGCTTGTCGGTCATCGGGGTCACTTGGTGAATTCGATCGCGCCTTGCGGCAGGAGGTAGAGCACCAGCGCGCGGCCGGCCGCCACGGTGGGCCGGTGCGCGCTGCCCGGCGGCATGACCACCCATCCGGCCGGGCGGCCGTCGAAGGTGGCGTCGCCGCCCAGCGGCATGTGCAGGTCGATCTCGCCGTTCGGGTGCAGGTGGTGCGGCCCGTCGATGTCGTTCATGTCGACCACGTCGACCGAGAAGCCGTGCAGGTCCTCGGCCGGCTTGAAGATGCGGCCGTACTTGATGCCGCCGCCATCGCGGTTGCACAGCCAGCCTTCGGCGACGCCGGCTTCGCAGCTCGCCTTCAGCGCGGCGTAGGTGGCGCTGCCGGCACCGTGCTCGCGATTCAGCCAGGCGTCGAGCTCGGCGTCGATGGCGCGGCCGGCCAGCTGGGCGGTCAGCCCGGCGATCTGCGCGCGGAACTTGTCGGGGGTCATGGTCGGTGCTCCGGGGACTGCGCTTCCCTTGCCAGCGCAAGGTTGATGCAGTATTGTGCGTGCAGGCACTTTAGGGCGCGGATCCCACCATGTCAAGCACTATAATGCAGGCTCCCGGGTTTTCCCCGGGAGAGGATGCACCGAGCGAAGAGGAAGAGGCGAAGAACCCCTTCCTCGTCGCACTGGGCGAGCGCGCCCGCGCCCTGCGCTCGCGCCGCGGCATGACGCGCAAGGCGCTGGCGGTGGCCGCCGACGTCTCCGAGCGGCACCTGGCCAACCTCGAATACGGCGTGGGCAACGCCTCGATCCTGGTGCTGCTCGACGTCGCCCGGGCGCTGCAATGTTCGCTGGCCGAGCTGCTCGGCGACGTCACCACCACCACGCCCGAGTGGCTGATGCTGCGCGAGCTGCTGGAGAACCGCGACGAGGCCACGCTGCACCGCGTGCGCGTGGCCGTCGGCGAACTGCTCGGCACCGGCGGCGCCAATGCCAGCCATGGCCGCCAGCGCAGTGCGCAGGTGGCGCTGATCGGCCTGCGCGGCGCCGGCAAGTCCACCCTCGGCGCGATGCTGGCCGAGGACCTGGGCTTCCCCTTCGTCGAACTGAGCCGCGAGATCGAGAAGTTCGCCGGCTGCAGCATCAGCGAGATCCAGGCGCTCTATGGCCAGAACGCCTACCGGCGCTACGAGCGCCGCGCACTGGAGGAATCGATCCAGATCTACCCCGAGGCGGTGATCGCCACGCCCGGCGGCATCGTCTCCGACCCGGCCAACTTCAACCTGCTGCTGCAGCACTGCACCACCGTGTGGCTGCAGGCGGAGCCGGAAGACCACATGAAGCGCGTCGTCGCCCAGGGCGACACGCGGCCGATGGCGGCCAGCCGCGAGGCGATGGACGACCTCAAGTCCATCCTCGCCGGCCGCGCCGCCTTCTATTCGAAGGCCGAGTTCCAGCTGGACACCAGCGCGCAGGAGCTGCAGCCGACCTTCGTGGCGCTGAGGTCCCTGGTGCGAAAGGCGCTCGAACTGCCGGCCTGAACTTTCATGCATCAAAATGCATGAGATTGCTTGACGAACGAAAGTTCGTGCACTATGATGCTCATCAGTGTGTGGGCCATCTGTGTCGCCCGCCGCATCCAGACCAGGAGACCGCCGTGACCCAAGACCTTCGCGTCGAATACCAGACCGCCCCCGACCAGTACCGCCACTGGAAGCTCAAGTTCGAGGGCCCGGTGGCCACGCTGGCCGCCGACTTCGACGAGAACGGCGGCCTGCGCCCCGGCTACAAGCTCAAGCTGAACAGCTACGACCTGGGCGTCGACATCGAGCTGAACGACGCCATCAACCGCATCCGCTTCGAGCACCCCGAGGTGCGCACGGTGGTCGTGACCAGCGCCAAGGAGAAGGTGTTCTGCTCCGGCGCCAACATCTTCATGCTGGGCGTCTCCAGCCATGCCTGGAAGGTGAACTTCTGCAAGTTCACCAACGAGACGCGCAACGGCCTGGAGGATTCTTCCAAGCACAGCGGCCTGAAGTTCCTCGCCGCCGTGAACGGCGCCTGCGCCGGCGGCGGCTACGAGCTCGCGCTGGCCTGCGACGAGATCATCCTGGTCGACGACCGCAGCAGCGCCGTGAGCCTGCCCGAGGTGCCGCTGCTGGGCGTGCTGCCCGGCACCGGCGGCCTGACGCGCGTGACCGACAAAAGGCACGTGCGCCACGACCTCGCCGACATCTTCTGCACCACCACCGAAGGCGTGCGCGGCCAGAAGGCCAAGGACTGGCGCCTGGTCGACGCGATCGCCAAGCCGCAGCAGTTCGCCGCTAAGGTGCAGGAACGCGCGCTCGAACTGGCCGCGCAGAGCGACCGCCCCGCCAACGCCCAGGGCGTGAAGCTCGCGCCGCTGGCCCGCACCATCGAAGCCGATGCACTGCGCTACAAGAACGTGACCGTCGAGATCGACCGCGCCAAGCGCACCGCCGTCTTCACCGTGAAGGCGCCCACCGGCGCGCAGCCGAGCGACGTGGCCGGCATCGAGGCCGCCGGCGCCGACTGGTACCCGCTGGCGATGGCCCGCGAGCTGGAAGACGCCATCCTGTCGATGCGCACCAACGAACTCGACATCGGCCTGTGGCTGATCAAGACGCAGGGCGACGCGGCCAGCGTGCTGGCGATGGACGCCACGCTGCTGGCGAACCAGGACCACTGGCTGGTGCGCGAGACGATCGGCCTGCTGCGCCGCACCTTCAGCCGCCTGGACGTGTCCTCGCGCTCGCTGTTTGCGCTGATCGAGCCTGGCTCCTGCTTCGCCGGCAGCTTCCTCGAACTGGCACTGGCCTGCGACCGCAGCTACCACCTGGCCCTGCCGGACGACGAGGCCCGTGCGCCGAAGATCACCGTGGGCGACAGCAACTTCGGCCTGTTCCCGATGGTCACCGGCCAGAGCCGCCTCGAGCGCCGCTTCTACGCCGAGCAGGCCGCGCTCGATGCCGTGCGCGCCCAGGCCGGCAAGCCGCTCGACGCCGACGCCGCCTTCGCGGTCGGCCTGGTGACGAGCAACCCCGACGACATCGACTGGGCCGACGAGACGCGCATCGCCATCGAGGAGCGTGTCTCGATGAGCCCGGATGCACTCACCGGCATGGAAGCCAACCTGCGCTTCAACGGCCCGGAGAACATGTTCACCCGCGTCTTCGGCCGGCTCACCGCCTGGCAGAACTGGATCTTCCAGCGACCCAACGCCGTCGGCGAAAAGGGCGCGTTGAAAGTCTATGGAAAAGGCGACAAGGCCGCCTTCGACTGGAACCGCGTCTAAGCCGCGCACGACACGAATCACGACGGAGCAGACATGAGCACGATCAGCTACAGCGACAAGATCCCGAACAACGTCAACCTGAGCGAGGACCGCACGCTGCAGCGCGCGCTCGAGCAGTGGCAGCCCAACTACCTGGCCTGGTGGGACGACATGGGCCCGGACGGCTCGCAGAACTTCGACGTCTACCTGCGCACCGCGGTCAGCGTCGATCCGCAGGGCTGGGCGCAGTTCGGCCACGTGAAGATGCCCGACTACCGCTGGGGCATCTTCCTGAACCCGGGCGAGAAGGACCGCAAGATCCACTTCGGCGACCACAAGGGCGAGGACGCCTGGCAGGACGTGCCCGGGGAATACCGCGCCAACCTGCGCCGCATCATCGTCACGCAGGGCGACACCGAGCCGGCGAGCGTCGAGCAGCAGCGCCACCTGGGCCTGACCTGCCCGAGCCAGTACGACCTGCGCAACCTGTTCCAGGTGAACGTCGAGGAAGGCCGCCACCTGTGGGCGATGGTCTACCTGCTGCACAAGTACTTCGGCCGCGACGGCCGCGAGGAAGGCGAGGCGCTGCTCGAGCGCCGCAGCGGCAACCAGGACAACCCGCGCATCCTGCAGGCGTTCAACGAACAGACGCCGGACTGGCTGTCGTTCTTCATGTTCACCTTCTTCACCGACCGCGACGGCAAGTTCCAGCTGTGCGCGCTGGCCGAGTCGAGCTTCGACCCGCTGGCCCGCACGACCAAGTTCATGCTGACCGAGGAAGCGCACCACATGTTCGTCGGCGAGTCGGGCATCAGCCGCGTCATCCAGCGCA
>CAZVLY010000180.1:0-9446 GCA_964628175.1 uncultured Piscinibacter sp.
TCATCGGCGTGATCGACGGCATCGCCTTCCAGACCAACATCCTGGCGCTCAACGCGGCGGTGGAAGCCGCCCGCGCCGGCGAGCAGGGCCGCGGCTTCGCCGTGGTGGCCAGCGAGGTGCGCACGCTGGCGCAGCGCGCGGCCGCTGCGGCGCGCGAGATCAAGGCGCTGATCGGCAGCAGCGTCGAGCAGGTCGAGGCCGGCACCGGCATCGTGCACAAGGCCGGCGCGACGATGGGCGAGATCGTCGGCGCCTCGCAGCGTGTCAATCAGCTGCTCGGCGAGGTGTCCCACGGCGCGCGCGAGCAGAGCCAGGGCATCGCCCAGATCGGCGCGGCGGTCCAGGAACTCGACCGCATGACGCAGCAGAACGCGACGCTGGTCGAGCAGACCGCGGCCGCGTCCGCGTCGATGAAGAACCAGGCCGAGGCGCTGGCGGCGCAGGTGGCTCGCTTCAGGCTGCCGGCCTGATCGATCAGGCCAGCGACTTCAGCGCCACCGCCGGGTCGCAGGCCACGGCCGGTGCCGGACTCCTGCCGGTCTCGAGCAGCTTGCGTGCCGCCATGTGATCGAGCGGCGCGTTGACGCTCTCCACGCAGGCCAGCCGATCGCCCACGTAGTGCAGGATCGAGAAGCTCGCCGGCGTGGCGCCGGCGCGGCGATGGCGCACGCCGTCGGCCGGCATCAGGCCGGCCATCTGCAGGCGCAGGCTGCCCTGCTCCGACCAGAACCAGGGCAGGGCGCGGTAGGGCTCGGGCTGGCCTGTCAGCGTGGCCAGCGCGGTGCGCGCCTGGTCGTTGGCGTTCTGCACCGACTCGAGCCGCAGGCGCCGGCCGCTGCCGTGTTCGGGGAAGCCGGCGCAGTCGCCGATGGCCAGGATCGAAGGGTCCGACGTGCGCAGCGCCTCGTCGACCAGGATGCCGTTGTCGCAGGCCAGGCCCGCGTCCTGCGCAAGCTGTGTCTGCGGCGCGGCGCCGATGCCCATCACCAGCAGTTCGACCGCGTGCGGCTGGCCGTCGACGCTCAGCGAGGCGAGGCGGTTGCCCTCGACGGTGAAGTCGGCGACCTTCACACCCAGGCGCAGGTCGATGCCGCTGGCACGGTGCGTGGCCAGCACGTGTTCGGCGATTTCGGGCGAGACCGAGCGCGAGAGCAGGCGCGGCGCCGATTCGAGCACCGTGACCTGCTTGCCCAGCGCACGCGCGGTGGCGGCGATCTCCAGGCCGATGAAGCCGCCACCCAGCACGGTGACCTGCTGCGCCGCGTCGAGCAGGCCGCGCAGGCGCAGCGCGTCCGCGGCGCTGCGCAGCGCCGCCACGTTGGCCAGCGTGGCCGGCAGCGCGGGCAGCGTGCGGGCGACGGCGCCGGTGGCGAGCACCAGCTGCGCATAGGGCAGCACGGCGCCGGAGCGCAGGCGCACGGTGTGAGCGGCGCGGTCGATCGCCACGACGGCGTCACCGCGGTGCAGGGTGATGCCGGCTTCGGCATACCAGGACTCGGCGCGGTGCAGCTGCACGGCCTGCTGCGCGTCCTTCAGGAAGGCCTTGGACAGCGGCGGGCGCTGGTAGGGCAGCTCGGCCTCGTCGCACACCAGGTGCACGTGGGCACCCAGGCCGGCGCCGGCCAGCGCGTGGCACAGCTGCGCGCTGGCATGGCCGCCGCCGACGATCACGATCGGTCCTGGCTCAGTCATCGTCGTTGTCCTCCGGGCCGTCGGTGCGGCCGCGCCGTTTTGCCGCGGCGGCGGGATACCGCTGCGTCACGTAGCGTGCGGTGGCGGCCTCCACCTGGGGCAGATTCTCGTGCAGGCGCTTGAGCAGGCCGATCAGCGTCTCCGTCTCGGCCGCATCGAGCACCGACAGGAAGGCGCGCTCGCGCTCCAGCGCGATGCCGCGGATCTGGTCGTGCAGTTCTCGCCCCTTCTTCGTCAGCGTGGCGATGCGCAGCCGGCCGTCGCCGGCGTCCAGGCCGATCGTCACCAGGCCGCGCGCCTGCATGCCCTTGAAGCAGCGGCTCACCGAGGCCTTGTCCATGCCGATGATGCGCGAGACCTGCTGCGCCGAGATCGAGCCGTGGATGGCCAGCAGCACCAGGCAGCGCCAGGTCTCGATGCCGACGTCGAACACGTTCAGGTAATGCTGCGAGGCGCCGCGCGACAGCTTGTTGGCAATCCAGGTCAGGAAGGCCGGGACGTAACGTTCGAGGTCGACGTTCTGCGGCGCCGCCTCGGCGGGCGATGTCGCAGCGGCCTTGCGCCTGGACGTGGCCATCGCCTACTGCTGCCGCTCCGGAATGCGCACCACCAGGCCCTGCAGCGCGGCAGTCAGCTTGATCTGGCACGACAGCCGGCTGGTCGGGCCGCGCTCGGCGGCGGTGCACTCGAGCATCTCCAGCTCGTTGGCCAGCGGCGCGGGCAGCCGCCCGGCCCAGGCCGGGTCGACGTAGACATGGCAGGTGGCGCACATCGCCGAGCCTCCGCATTCGGCGACGATGCCGGGCACGCCGGCGCCGGTGGCCGCGGCCATGACGCTGACGCCCTCGGGCGCCTCGAGGCCGCGCTCGCTGCCGTCGGCCAGGATGAAGGTGATGTCGGGCATGGTCGTCTGTCTCGAACGGTGATCAGGCGGGAATGAGCCGCAGCGGCAGGGTGTCCAGTGCACGCAGGGTGTTGTTCAGCCGCCGGGTGTGCGGGCCGGCGACTTCGATGCGCTTGACGCGTCGGGCCAGCGCCGTCAGCACCACCTCGCCCTCGAGCCGGGCCACCGCCTGACCCACGCAACCGTGGATGCCGGCACCGAAGGCCACGTGCCCGCTCGGGCGACGCTCGATATCGTAGCGGTCCGGGTCGGGCCACTTGCGCGGGTCGCGGTTGGCGGCGGCGAGCATGCACAGCACCTTGCTGTTCTCGGCCACCGGCAGCCCGGCGATCTCGCAGTCGCGCACGGCGGTGCGGAAGAAGGTCTGCGCGGTCGACTCCCAGCGCAGCCCTTCCTCGAAGGCGGGGCGCGCCAGCGAGGCGTCGGCATGCAGCTTCGCGTACTGCTCGGGGTGGTGGGCCAGCGCGTAGAGCACGTTGCCCAGGCCGTTGATGGTCGTGTCCACGCCGGCGGAGAGGAACGAGCGCACCAGCAGCGGAGCCTGCTCGTGCGTGATTTCGCCGGCGTCGGCGGCCTGGTAGATCTGGTCGCCGAAGCCGCCAGGTCGCAGGTTCTCGCGCTGGCAGTGCGTCATGATCCACTGGGTCACCGGACCCATGCGCTCGGCGGCCTTGGCCAGCAACGCGTTGCGCGGGCCCATCGAGTTGAAGATCAGGTCGCCGTAGATCAGCAGGTTCTCGCGGCCCTCGTCACCCACGCCCACCGCATCGGGGAAGACCTTCAGCGGGTAGATCTGCGCCAGGTCGTGGATGCCGCAGATCGCGCCTGCGCTGGTCGACTTCTCGACGCAGCGATCGACCATCTGCTCGGCCACCGCGGTGAAGGCGGCGCGGATCTGCATCACCGCCTTCGGGCTGAGGATGCGCGAGAGCACCGTGCGCGTCTGCGTGTGCAGCGGCGGGTCGGCCTCGAGGATCAGGCTCTTCGGGCGGAACGGCGTCTCGAGGTTGAAGTTGGTCAGGCCCACGCCGGCGCCGGAGATGAAGGTGGCATGGTCGTTGAACACCGCGTGCACCTGCTCGTGCCGTGCGCAGACCACCACGCTCGGGTAAGGCGTCAGGCGCACCACCGGCCCGGCCTCGCGCAGGCGCTCGTGCATCGGGTAGGGGTCGACCAGGTTCTCGGCCGAGTAGGGGTCGATGTCCAGCTCGGGGAGCTTCGCAGTCTCGTTCATCGTTCGTCCTTTCGATGCGTTCAGTGCACGGCCATGCCGACCAGGCGTTCGAGGGTGGCGCTGTCGTGGCGCAGTGCCTGCGCGGCCGCGGCGTGCACCACGGCGCCGCGCTCGAGCACGAGGGCGCGGTCGGCATAACCGAGCGCCTCCTGCACCTGCTGCTCGACGATCACCACGGTGATGCCTGTCTCGCGGCTCAGCCGCGCGAAGGCAGCCAGCAGCTCCTGGCGGATCAGCGGCGCCAGGCCTTCGAGCGGTTCGTCGAGCAGCAGCAGGCGCGGCTGGCCGAGCAGCGTGCGTGCCACCGACAGCATCTGCTGCTCGCCGCCGGACAGCTGCGCGCCGCCGTTGCGACGCCGCTCGGCCAGCCGCGGGAACAGCGCATAGGCCTCGTCGAGTGCGCTGCGCGCGCGGCGCTTGCAGCCGGCGAGCAGGTTCTCCTCGACCGTCAGCGTCGGGAAGATGTCGCGCGTCTGCGGCACCAGGCCGAGGCCGCGCTGCGCGCGCTGGTGCGGCGCGAGGCCGGCGAGGTCCTCGCCGTCGAAGACGATGCGCCCGCGCGTCAATTGCGCCAGGCCCATCACGGCGGCCAGCGTCGTCGTCTTGCCCACGCCGTTGCGGCCGATGATGGCGAGCTTCTCCTGCGGCATCACCGACAGGCTCAGGCCGTTGAGCACGGTGACCGGGCCATAGCCGGCGACCACGTCCTGCAGTTCGAGCAGCGGCGTCGTCATGTCATTGCCCCAGGTAGGCGGCGCGCACGCGCGGGTCGCCGCGAATGGCCTCGGGCGTGCCGTCGGCCAGCACCGCGCCGTCGGCGAGCACGACGATGCGCTGCGCGAAGCGGAACACCAGGTCCATGTCGTGCTCGATGATCAGCACGGCCAGTTCCTTCGGCAGCGCGGCCAGCGCGGCCAGCAGGCGCGCGCCTTCGCCCTGCGGCACGCCGGCCATCGGCTCGTCGAGCAGCAGCACACGCGGGCGCAGCGCCAGGGCGAGCGCGAGTTCCACCAGCCGCTGCTCGCCGTAGGCCAGGCGCTCGGTGGGCCAGCCGGCGTGTTCGCCCAGGCCCAGATCGCGCAGCAGTGCCTGGGCCTCGGCGGCCAGGACCGGATAGCCGTCGATCGAGCGCCAGGCGCGGCCGGTCAGGCCTTCGCGCTCGAACAAGGCGAGCTCGATCTGCCGCTGCACCGGCAGGTGCGGCGCCAGCGTGGTGATCTGGAAGGTGCGCGCCAGGCCGGCGCGCACGCGCTGCGACTGCGAGCGTCGAGTCACGTCCTCGCCGGCCAGCCAGACGCTGCCCGAACTCGGCGCGACCGTGCCGCTGATCTGGTTGACCAGCGTGGTCTTGCCGGCGCCGTTGGGGCCGATCAGCGCGAGCCGGTCGCCGGCGTGCAGCTGCAGCGAGACGCCGCGCGTGACGTGCAGGCCGCCGTAATGTTTGTCGAGCGCGCGGGTCTCGAGGATGGCGGCGCTCATGCCTTCGCCCCCCAGCGCGAGCGCAGCCAGCTCCAGGCCTTCTGAGGCGGCAGCAGCACCACCGCCATCAGCGCGGCGCCGATGATGAACAGCCAGTGGTACGGGTTGATGGACGCCGCCGTGTGATGCAGCAGCGTGAACACCACCGCGCCGATCAGCGCGCCGTGCAGCCGCCCGGCGCCGCCGAGGATGAGCATCACCAGCGCCTCGGCAGAGAGCGCGAAGGACAGGCTGTCCAGGCCGACGATGGCATTGGTCTGCGCCGACAGCGCCCCTGCGGCGCCGGCCAGCGCGCCGGCCAGCGTGTACATCGCCAGCAGCCGGCGCAGCACCGGCGTGCCCAGTGCGGCCATGCGCGCGCGGTTCTCGTGGATGCCGCGCACCGCCAGGCCGAAGGGCGAGTCGACGACGCGGCGCGCGACGAAGAGGCCGAGCGCGAGGACGGCGATGGCATAGAGCGCCGCGGTCTTGCCCTCGAGGTCGAAGGCGAAGCGGCCGAGCAGCGGGGCCATCGTGAAGCCCGAGAGGCCGTCGTCGCCGCCGGTCCAGTCGCGCGCCTTCTGCGCCAGGCTGGCGGCGATCTGCGCGACGGCCACCGTGAGCATCAGGAAGGTGAAGCCGTGGTAGCGCAGCAGGAAGGCGCCCGAGGCCAGCGCAAGCAGCGCACCGGCGCCAGCGCCCACCGCCAGGCCGAGCAGCGGCTCGCCGCTGGCCTTCAGCGCGAACAGGCCGGCCGCGTAGGCGCCGGCACCGAACAGCGCCGCATGGCCGAGCGTGGCCAGGCCGGCGATGCCGACGACCAGATCGAGCGAGAGCACGAACAATGCCGTGATGGCGATGCGCGTGAGCAGGCCCAGCTGCTCGGGCAGCGCCCACCAGGCGATCAGGCCGATCGCCAGCACGAGCAGCGGGGCGCGCCAGGCCGGGGCCACGCGCGGGGCGGACGAATCGGCGCTCATCGTTTCAACAGACCGTGGGGCCGCCAGGCCAGCAGCACGGCCATGGCGAGGAAGAAGAAGAGGCCGCCCCAGTCGGAGGCGAGGTACTTGCTCGCCGTCTCGACGATGCCCAGCGAGACCGCCGCCAGCAGCGAGCCGGGCAGGCTGCCCATGCCGCCCACCGCGACGACCACCAGCACCAGCACCAGGTACTTCAGCGCGTAGTAGGGCTCGAGCGGCATCAGCTCGGCACCGAGCACACCGCCGAGCCCCGCCAGCGCCGCGCCGGCGGCGAAGCTGGCGCACTGCACGGTGCGGATCGGGATGCCCAGCGTCGCCGCGGTGTCCGGGTGGTCGACGGCGGCACGCAGCCAGATGCCGAAGCGTGTGCGCGTGACCGTCCAGGCCGCGACCGCCGCGACCAGCAGCCCGGCCGCGATGACCAGCAGGCGCTGCGCCGGCAGGGTGCGGAAGCCCAGGTCCACCGACTGCGCGAGCAGCGGCGGCAGCACGATCAGCTGCACCTGCGGGCCGGCCAGTGCATTGGTCAGCGCGATCAGGAAGAAGGAGAGTCCGATGGTGAACAGCACCTGCTCGAGCTCGGTGCGGCGGTACAGATGGCGCAGCACCAGCGCCTCGAGCAGCGCGCCGAGCGCGGCCGTGCCGGCCACCGCCACCGGCACGGCGAGCCAGAAGCTCCAAGCGGCCTCGCGGGTGAGCAGCGCCGCAGCGTAGCCACCGATCATCGCGAAGGCGCCGTGCGCGAGGTTCACGAAGCGCATCAGCCCGAGCGTGACCGACAGGCCCACGGCGATGATGAACAGCACCATGCCGTAGGCCAGGCCGTCGATCAGCACGTTGGCCAGCAGTTGCATCGCGGCGCCCGGGTGTCGAGGTGCGGGCCGGCTTACTTGTCGAGGCCGAAGTCGATCTGCGGCCCGAAGTTCTGCACTTCCTTGTTGACCAGCAGCTCGCCGGCCTTCTCGACCTTGCGCAGGTAGACGTTCTGCACGATGTGGCGCGTCTTCGGGTCGATCCGCACCGGGCCGCGCGGGCTCTCCCACTGCAGCGAGCGCGCCGCGGCGATCGCCTTCAGGCCGTCCTTCTGGCCGCCGGTGGCCTCGATCATCCTGTGGATCACGAACATGCCGTCCCAGGCGCCGACCGAGGCGTAGTTGGCGATGGCGTTCGGGTCCTTCTTCTTCAATGCCGCGACGAAGGCCTTGTTCGCCGGCGAGTCGTGCGCGGCCGAATAGTGGAAGGCGGTGGTCAGGCCCAGCGCCGAGTCGCCGAACTTCTGCAGGTCGAACTCGTCCATCTCGGCGGTGCCGAGGAACTGCACGCCGGCCTTGGCCAGGCCGTTCTCGTTGTAGGCCTTCACGAAGCCGAGATTCGGCGGGCCGCCGGGCAGGAAGGTGTAGACGGCCTGCGCGCCGCTGGCCTTGATGCGCTGCACGAAGGGCGCGAAGTCGGTCGTCGAGATCGGCATGCGGATCGACTCGACCACCGTGCCGCCCTGCTTGGCGAACTCGCTCTTCCAGGCCGTCTCGGCGTCGATGCCCGGGCCGTAGTCGGTGACCGCGGTGACGACCTTCTTGATGTTGTTCTTCGCCGCCCACTGCGCCATCGGCACCGTCACCTGCCACAGCGTGTAGCTGGTGCGGATGAAGAACTCGCTCTTGTCGGTGATCGCCGAGGTCGCGGCGTTGAAGATCACCGTGGGCGTCTGCGACTGCTGGATCAGCGGCGCGACGGCGAAGGCGTTCGGCGTGAAGACGAAGCCGCCGAGGTAGTCGACCTTGTCCTTGACGATCAGCTCCTGCACCAGCGTCTTCGTCTGGCCGGGGTTGGGGCCGCCGGTGTCGCGGTAGATCAGCTCGACCTCCTTGCCCGCGAGCTTGCCGCCCTGCGAGGCGATGTAGGCCTCGGCGCCGTTCTTGAACAGCGTGCCGTAGTGGGCGAAGGGGCCCGAGAAGGGACCGACGATGCCGATCTTGACGCTCTGCGCCGCGGCGCCGAACGAGGCGAGGCCAAGGGTGACGGCGGCGCTGACGGTCAGCGTCGCCGCGGTGCGGCGGGGGCTGTGGCTCATGGGGGTGTCTCCGGTGGGTGCGCCGCAGGACGTCAAGGGCGCGTGTTGATCTGCCGCAATCGTCGTCAAAACAAGTTGGTATGTCAACCAGTTGATATAGCAACCAAATGCGGGTTTCACCCGATGTGCCCTCCGCCAGTGGGGGTTTGCCGGGGATCAATCTTTCCCGCATCGGGCACCATGCACCCTGTTTTTTCATCCAGGTCAAACGTCCGTGAGTCCCGCGCCGGTACCGTGCGCGCTTCGCACAGGAGACATACAACATGCAAGAGACCCGCAAGACCGCCGCCGCCGAGCCCACCGCGCACAACCTGCCCGCCCAGCCGATCAGCGAAGAGGTGCTGATCGAGAAGTACGCCAAGGGCGACGAGCGCAGCATCGCCGCGGTGCATGCGCGTGTGGCGCGGGCGCTGGCGCAGGCCGAGCCGGCCGAGCAGCGCAAGGTCTGGGAAGAACGTTTCGCCGCCGCGCTCGACGCCGGCTTCGTGCCGGCCGGACGCATCCAGTCGGCCGCGGGCACCGACCTGTCGGCCACGCTGATCAACTGCTTCGTGCAGCCGGTGGGCGACTCGATCGCACAGGACGACGAAGGCCACCCCGGCATCTACACCGCGCTGACTGAGGCCGCCGAAACGATGCGCCGCGGCGGCGGCGTGGGCTACGACTTCTCGCGCATCCGCCCGCGCGGCGCCTGGGTCGGCAGCACGCAGAGCAGCGCCTCCGGCCCGGTGAGCTACATGCGCGTGTTCGACCGCAGCTGCGAGACGGTCGAGAGCGCCGGTGCGCGCCGCGGCGCGCAGATGGGCGTGCTGCGCTGCGACCACCCGGACATCGAGGAGTTCATCCACGCCAAGGACGCCGGCGACCTGAAGAACTTCAACATCTCGGTGGGCGTGACCGACGCCTTCATGGAGGCCGTGCAGGCCGACACCGACATCGAGCTGGTGCACAAGGCCGAGCCCGGCGTGGCGCAGAAGGCGGCCGGCGCCTACCAGCAGAGTCTCGCCGGCGCGCACGGCAGCGGCCTGTGGGTCTACCGCAAGCTGCGCGCGCGCGACCTGTGGGACCAGATCATGCGGTCCACCTACGACCACGCCGAACCCGGCG
>CAZVLY010000181.1:0-9446 GCA_964628175.1 uncultured Piscinibacter sp.
CCGTCGTAGAGCAGCTTCGCGCCGGTGAGGAACATGCCGGTGTAGGCGAGCCGGTAGAACCAGCTCGCGTCGATGCGCCGCGTGGCCCACACGCCCAGCCACACGCCCAGCGGCGCCAGCGGCATCAGCACGAGCGAGGTGCTCATGTTGCGCAGGTCGATCAGGCCCAGCCAGGCGTAGGGAACCCACTTCGACAGGTTCACCGCGGCGAAGAACACCGACATCGTCGCGGCATAGTTCAGCGGCGCCAGGCGCAGCGGCAGCACGTAGGCATTGATGGGCGGGCTGCCGGCATGCGCCACGAAGCTGGTGAAGCCCGACGCGATGCCCAGCACGAAGCCCAGCGGGCGTGGCGGCGGCGGGCTGTCGGCACGGGGCGGGAACAGCAGCCGCTGCGCGAGGAAGAGCAGCGTGAGCGCGCCCACCACCGCCGCCACGGTGGCCGTGCTGAGCACACCGAACAGCACGGTGCCCACCACCGTGCCCAGCAGGCCGGCGGGCAGCAGCAGGCGAAGCAGTTCGCGGTCGCAGTGTTTCCACAGCTGCTGCAGGCCGGTCGCGTCCATCACCAGCAGCAGCGGCAGCATGATCGCCGCCGCCTGGGGCACGGGGATCACGAGCGCCATCAGGGGCACCGCCAGCGAGCCGAAGCCACCGAGAAAGCCGCTCTTGGACAGGCCCATCATCAACACCGCCGGCACGGCCACGGCATAGAACGCCGCGTCGTGGATCAGCGGCAGCTCGCTCCATGCCGTCATCAGGGTTCGCCCGTTCCAGTCGAGAGACAATTGTCGGATGTTTGCCCCCTCCCAGAACGACGTGCGCCGCTTCTTCTGCGACACGCGCCGCAAGCGCCGCGACGGCCTGCCGCTGATCCCGATGGAGGCGCTGGCCGCCGACTGGATCGACGAGCACCCGGAGTACCACGCCGAACTCGACGACCTGGAGGCGGCACTCGCGTCGGTCTACGACGTCGAGAGCGGCCGCACCAATCCCTTCCTGCACCTGTCGATGCACCTGACGATCACCGAGCAGGTGTCGATCGACCAGCCGCGCGGCATCCGCCAGGCCTTCGAGCTGCTGGCGGCCCGGCGCGGCTCGGCGCACGAGGCGCACCACGAGGTGATGGAATGCCTGGGCGAGATGGTCTGGGCCTCGCAGAAGAGCGGGCTGCCGCCCGACGGCGAGCGCTACCTCGAGTGCGTGCGCCGGCGCGCGACGCGCTGAGGCCCGTGCCGACGCGCTAGGCCGCCTCGCGGTCGACCGGCAGCGTGCGCGCGGCGAGCAGCGAGGTCTGGCGCGTCTCGCCGAACAGCGAATTGCGGAACACCGAGGCTTCGCCGCGGTCGCCGATGGCCCACAGCAGCAACGCGCGGGCCGACATCGGCCGGGCGAACAGGTAACCCTGCAGTTCGTCGCAGCCCATTTCGGCCAGGATCTGGTGCTGGCGCGGGTTCTCGACGCCTTCGGCGACCACCTTCAGCTCCAGCGCATGCGCGAGCTTGAGCACCGCGTCGACCACCGCGCGGGCGTCGGCGCTGTGCTCCACGTCCTGCACGAAGCTGCGGTCGATCTTCAGTTCCTCGGCGGGCAGCTTGCGCAGGTAGGCCAGGCTCGAGTAGCCGGTGCCGAAGTCGTCGATCGACAGGTGGGTGCCGAGCTCGCCGAGGCGCCGGAAGGTCTCCTGCGTGGCGCGGGTGTCCTCCATCGCTGCCGATTCGGTGATCTCGCAGGTCAGCAGCGAAGGCCGGATGCGGTGGCGCTTGAGCGCCTCGATGATGCGGTCGACGATGTCGTCCTGGCGCATCTGGTAGGCCGACAGGTTGATCGCAACGCGCATGCGCAGGCCCTTGTCGCGCCAGGCGCGCGCCTGCCGGCATGCGGCCTCGATGACCCAGTCGCCCAGCGGGCCGATCAGCCCGGTGCGCTCGGCCAGCGGCACGAACTGCCCGGGCAGCACGAGGCCGAGTTTCGGGTGGTTCCAGCGCAGCAGCGCCTCGGCGGCGGTGACCTTGCCGCTGCGCGCGTCGATCTTCGGCTGGAAGTAGAGCTCGAGCTCGTTCTGGGCGATGGCGCGGCGCAGGTCGCGCACCATGTCGAAGTTCTGCTTGGCGTCGGAGTCCATCTCCGGCGAGAAGAACGCGTGCCGCGTGCCCCCGGCGCGCTTGGCGGCGTACATGGCCGCATCGGCCCGGGCGATCAGCTTGCTGGCACGGCAGCCGTCGGGGTAGATCGCGATGCCCACCGAACAGGAGATGCCGATCTCGCGGTCTTCCACCTTGTATGGCCGGCTGATGATCTCGATCAGCGCCTTGGCGATGCGCGCCACCGACTCGGTCGACGAGATGCCGGGAATCAGCAGCAGGAACTCGTCTCCGCCCACGCGCGCCGCGACGTCGGAGCCGCGCGTGAGCGAGCGCAGGCGCACGCCCACCTGCTCGAGCACGCGGTCGCCGCAAGCATGGCCGAAGGTGTCGTTGACCGGCTTGAAGCCGTCCAGATCGATGAACAGCACGGCCAGCTTGGCCTGCTTGGCGTCGCAGCGCTTGGCGGCCGCCGTCAGGCGCTCCTCGAAGAACTGGCGCGTCGGCATGCCGGTGAGCAGGTCGGTGGCGGCCGCGCGGGCCGGGCGCGCCACCATGTCCTGCGAATCGGAGGGCTGGCGCAGCACCGCCAGCAGCATGGCGCCCATCGCGGCGACCAGCGAGAGCACGGCCAGCTCATGCCAGGCGGTGTCCGGGATCGACGGCACGGTGGCCATGAAGCCGCTGAGCGCCAGCGCCACGACCCCGGCCGCTGCCGAGACCGACATGGCACGGACCCACTGGCCCACACGTTCGTTCTGCGTCGGCAGGAACATCGCGATGCTCGCCAGCGCCAGCCCGAGCACCAGGGCGCCTTCGCTCACCGGCAGGTCGATCGGGGCGATGCGAAACAGGCTGGGCAGCAGCAGCATCCCGTAGGCATAGGCCGCCGCCACGGTGGCGACGCCCCCCAGCAACGTGCCGGCCCAGGAGCCCAGGGCCCAGGCCCGCGTGGTGGCCAGGCCGAGCGAGAACAGCGCCAGGGCGGGCAGCCAGGCCAGCATCGAGCGAGCGCCCGCCGAGGCGACCAGGGTGCCCTCGGTCTGCAGCGCGTGCGCCGGCCACCACAGGGCGCAGGCGCTGAGCACGATGGCGATGCCACGCACCCGCCAGGCCATCTTGCTCGACCGCCGCTCGGCCAGCACGCCGATGCCGGCGGCCAGCCACAGCAGCAGAGCGGTCACGACGAGGCAGGCGGCAAGAAGCATCGAGGGAAGCGTGGGGAGGCGTTCGAGGACGGGCGTCCGCGATCTTCAGGCCTTTCGGCAGCCCGAAACCACTCTTGAGCGTCACTTAATCCGCGGCGGCGTGACGCACGCCGCAGCCCGGCGGCAGCCGCTGTGCCGCGCCAAGAATCAGTTGCCGACCAGCCCGTTGCGGATGGCGTAAACCGTCATCTCGGAGTTGTTGGCAAGCGACAGCTTCTCGAGCACGCGGGCGCGGTAGACGCTGACCGTCTTCGGGCTGAGCTTGAGCTCCTCGGCGATGTCCGACAGGCGCTTGCCCGAGGCGATCAGCACCAGCGTCTGCAGCTCGCGGTCGGAGAGCTTCTCGTGCGAGTTCTCGACCACCGGTGTGGTCAGGCTCTCGACCAGCATCTGCGCGATCTCGGGTGTGACGTACTTGCGGCCCTGCGAGACGGTGCGCACGGCCTGCACGATGATCTGCGGGTCGCCGCCCTTGTTGACATAGCCGAAGGCGCCGGCACGCAGCGCGCGGATGGCGTACTGGTCTTCCGGGTACATCGACACCACCAGCACGCGCATCGGCAGGCCTTCATCCTTGAGCACGTGCAGCACGTCCAGGCCGCTGCGCCCGCCGGGCAGGTTGATGTCGAGCACCAGCACGTCGCAGGCATGGCTGCGCAGCAGCGTGCGCAGCTCGCCGTAGTCGCCGGCCTCGCCGATCACCTCGATGTCGGGGGCGTCCGACAGCGTGTCGCGGATGCCGCGGCGAATCAGTGCATGGTCGTCGCAAAGAATGACTTTGATCACAGAGTGCCCCACTGCGAAGGATCTTCCGGCTCGCGCAAGGGATGCGCGGGCCCGGGCGACGTGTCCCCGATCGGGTTCAAGGGGACCGACAGTATCAGCGTGGTGCCGGCCGGCCCGCTGGACAGGTCGACCCAGCCGCCCACCGTGCCGGCACGCTCGTGCAGGCCGCGGATGCCGAAGGAGCGGGCCTTGGCCAGGTCCTGCTGGCTGAGGCCGCGGCCGTTGTCGCTGATCTCCAGCGACATCACGCCGCCGGCCAGCGACAGGTCGATCTGCACGCGCGAGGCCTGGGCATGCTTGGTGATGTTGGTCAGCGCCTCCTGCGCGGTGCGGTAGGCCACCAGCGGCACGCCGGCGGGCCACTCGGGCGTCTGCGTGGGCAGCCGCAGTTCGCAGGCGATGCCGGTGCGCTTCTCGAAGCGCGAGGCGATCCACTGCAGTGCCGCCACCAGGCCCTGCTCGAGGATGGCCGGGCGCAGGTTGTGCATGATGCGCTTGCTCGATTCGATCGCCAGCGTCACCGTCTCGAGGGCGGAATTCACGCGCAGGCGCACGCCTTCGTCGGTGGTGTGGCGGGCGATCCAGGCCAGGTCGAACTTGAGCGCCGTCAACGAGCCGCCCACGTCGTCGTGGATCTCGCGGGCGATCGCGGCACGCTCCTGCTCGATGCTGGTCTGCAAGTGCTGCGCGAGTTCGCGCAGGCGCTGCTTGGACTTGCCCAGTTCGCGGTCGGCGCGTTCGCGCGCATGGCGTGTCTCGGTGGCCTCCACCGCATGCATCAGCGCCGGCACCAGCCGGGCCAGGTTGTTCTTCAGCAGGTAGTCGCTGGCACCGTTGCGCATGGCCTCCACCGCCGTGTCCTCGCCGATCTCGCCGGAGACCAGGATGAAGGGCACGTCCAGCCCGCTGGCCTTGAGCAGGTCCAGCGCGACCAGGCCCGAGAAACCGGGCAGGTTGAAGTCCGACAGCACCACGTCCCATTCCTGCTCGAGCGCGGCCAGGAAGGCCGCCTCGGAGTCGATGCGCAGGGCCTGCACCTCCAGCCCGCCGCGGCGCAGGTGGGCCAGGGTCAGCTCGTGGTCCAGCGGCGAATCCTCCAGGTGCAGGACACGCAGCGCATGGTCGAGGATCGGGGCCGCCATGCGTGAAGTATGCCGCGCCTGCAGCCGTGAAGATGAGCCGTAATTCCCGCCGACATCACCCTAATGATTCTGGGGCCGCTGCCGAAAATGCCCTGAGTCCCCGGCCCTTTGCCGGCCTGCCCCCTGGGCAGGGTCGTCATCCGGACGGCGAACCCTGACACATCGCGGAGCCACGATGCCTGAGCGCGTTTCGACAGATCCCGGAGGGGGAAGCCCCCTGCCGCTGATGGCTGCGGCCGACCTGCAGGACAACCTGATGACGGCCTCCAACGACCTGGAGCGTCTGCAGCGTCTGCTCAGCGATGCCAGCGAGGCGCTGCTCGGCCACTTCTATGGCGCTTCGGGCCAGCTCAATCACCTGCTGCATGCGATGTCGCATCACCCCGAGCTGAACACGCGCGAACTGCACGATGCCATGCAGCACATGGCCGGCGCGATCACCGCCATGCAGTTCCAGGACATGGCCTCGCAGCTGATCCACCACACCAACTCGCGCCTGCGCAACTGCGCAGACCGCCTGGCCGCGGAAACGATGGGCGACGACGAGGACGGCGAAGCCGTCGTCGAGAGCGCCCCGCTGCGGCCCAACCCCGTCACACAGGACGAGATGGACGCCGGGTCCGTCGAGCTCTTCTGACCGGCGCCGTTCAAGAAACCCACCAACTACCCGAAATCCACTCGTTACCTGGAGCCAGACATGCATTCAATCCTCGCTGTGGACGACTCGGCCTCGATGCGCCAGATGGTCTCATTCACGCTCAAGAGCGCCGGCTACAACGTGGTCGAGGCGGTGGACGGCCAGGACGCCTGGGAGAAAGCCGGCTCGCGCGACTTCGACCTGGTGCTGACCGACCAGAACATGCCGCGCCTGGACGGCATCGGCCTGACCAAGAAGCTTCGCGACAACCCGAAGTTCAAGGCCACGCCGATCCTGATCCTGACCACCGAGTCCAGCGACCAGATGAAGCAGGCCGGCCGCAGTGCCGGCGCCACCGGCTGGCTCGTCAAGCCCTTCGATCCGACCAAGCTGCTCGAAGTCATCAAGAAGGTGATCCGCTGAGGCTTCCTCGCGCACACAAGAAACCCGGGAGCACGACCCCATGGCCGAGATGAATTCGGAAAGCGCGAACGCAGGCGCCGGCATCGACCTGAGCCAGTTCTATCAGGTCTTCTTCGAGGAAGCAGGCGAGAACCTCGACCGCATGGAGCAGTTGCTGCTCGAGGTCGACATCGAGGCCGCCGACGACGAGGAGCTGAACTCGATCTTCCGTTGCGCGCACTCGGTCAAGGGCGGTGCCGCCACCTTCGGCTTCAACGACGTGGCCGAACTGACGCACCAGATGGAGACGCTGCTGGACAAGCTGCGCCGCCACGAGCTGCAGCCCACCGCTCCGATGGTCGACGTGCTGCTGGCCTCCGGCGACGCGCTGCGCGCCCAGCTCGCGCGCCACCAGGGCTCCGGCGGCCCGGAGGTCGACACCACCGAACTGCTCTTCAACATCCGCGCGCTGGTGGCCGGCGAGGCTCCGCCGGTGCCGCTGCCCGTGGCCGTGCCGGTCGCGCAGGCCGCGGCCCCTGCCGCGCCCGCCGCGGCGCCCGCCAACCTGGCCCGCCAGCTCGAGCTGCGCGTGGGTCCGCTGGAGCAGCCCGAGCAGGCCGACAACCTGATCGATCTGTTCAAGGAAATCACCGACCTGGGCACCATCGAGCCGATCGACGGCGGCCAGTCCAGCGACGGCATGCGTCGCTTCAAGATCACCACCACCAGCAGCGACAGCGACCTGCTGGACCTGTTCACCTTCCACGTCGCCCGCGAGGCGGTGGCCCTGCTGCCGCTGGGCCCGGGCTACGGCTTCCACCAGGGCGCGCCGGGCGCGCCGGAGGAAGACCCGGCCGCAGCGGCCGACCTCGGCTACGGCTTCTTCGACGACGCCCCGGGCGCCCCGGGCGCCGCCCCGGCGAACGCCGCCGGCACGCCTGCCGCGCCGGCCGCCCCGGTGGCGACAACAGCCAAGCCGGCAGCCCGGCCCGCCGCCAAGGTCGACAAGCCCGCGGCCGCGACGGTCGAGGCCTCGACGCTGCGCGTCTCGGTCGAGAAGGTCGACCAGCTGATCAACCTGGTGGGCGAACTCGTCATCACGCAGGCCATGCTCGCGCAGAACAGCAAGAGCGTGGATGCCGCCCTGTACCAGCAGATGGCCGCCGGCCTGGCCGACCTGGAGCGCAACACGCGGGATCTGCAGGAATCGGTGATGTCGATCCGCATGATCCCGATGTCGGTCGTCTTCAACCGCTTCCCGCGCATGCTGCGCGACCTCGCCGCCAAGCTGGGCAAGAAGGTCGAGTTCGTGACGCACGGCGAGGCCACCGAGCTCGACAAGGGCCTGGTCGAGAAGATCACCGACCCGCTGACGCACCTGGTGCGCAACAGCTGCGACCACGGCATCGAACTGCCGGCCGAGCGCCTGGCCAAGGGCAAGCCCGAGCACGGCACGATCACGCTCTCCGCCTCGCACCAGGGCGGCTCCATCGTCATCGAGGTGCGCGACGACGGCAAGGGCCTGTCGCGCGAGAAGCTGCTGAAGAAGGCCCGCGAGAAGGGCATCGACGCGCCCGACTCGATGACCGACCAGGAAGTCTGGAGCCTGATCTTCGCCGCCGGCTTCTCCACCGCCGAGGTGGTGACCGACGTCTCCGGCCGCGGTGTCGGCATGGACGTGGTGAAGAAGAACATCCTCGGCCTGGGCGGCACCGTCGAGATCGACTCCGCCGAAGGCTACGGCATGAGCGTCAAGGTGCGCCTGCCGCTGACGCTGGCCATCATGGACGGCATGAGCGTGGGCGTCGGCGAGGAGTGCTACATCCTGCCGCTGTCCTCGGTGGTCGAATCGTTCCAGGTGCAGCCGGGAATGATCCGCACGATCGGCGGCACGGGCCGCGTGGTCGAGGTGCGCGACGAGTACATGCCGGTGCTCGAGCTCGAGCGCATCTTCAACGTGCCGCGCTTCGACTTCGAGAACGTCAGCGCCATCATGGTCGTGGTCGAAGCCGAGGGCGGGCGCGTCGCGCTGCTCGTCGACGAACTGCTCGGCCAGCAGCAGGTCGTGGTGAAGAACCTCGAGGCGAACTACCGCCGCGTCGACGACGTGTCGGGCGCCACCATCATGGGCGATGGCCGCGTCGCACTGATCCTCGACGTCGGCAGCCTCGTGCGCCGATCGCGTCACTGATACCGAACTCCGAGAAGAACCACGCGATGAACCTCAACAACCTCAAGATCGGCCGCCGCCTGGCGCTCGGCTTCGGCTCTCTGCTGGCGCTGATGGCGGTGATGTTCGTCGTCGCGTTCTGGCAGCTGCTGCTCAATGCCAAGGACAGCGCCGAGGCCGAGGAATACGACCGCCGCGCCAGCCTGGTGTCGGCCTGGGCCGGGCTCACCGAGCTCAACATCACGCGCACGCTGGCCATCGCCAAGTCCGCCGGCATGCCGCAGGTCGAAGCGCACTTCGCCCCGATGATGAATGAGACCTCGGCGAAGATTTCCGAGGTGCAGAAGGAGCTGGAGACCGTCATCTCCTCGGACAAGGGCAAGGCCCTGCTGGCCGCCGTGGCCGAGAAGCGCAAGGTGTACGTCGAGCTGCGCAAGGAACTGATGGCGCTGGTCAAGAATGCCGACCCGCTGGCCAGCGAAGCGCTGCTCGGCGGCAAGGTGATGCCGGCGGCCCAGGAATACCTGGCCGCCATGAAGACGATCGCCGCGTTCGAACTCGAGCTGGCGGCGCATCACGGCGACGAAGTCACGGCCGGCCTGGCGCGCGCCAAGATCATCCTGTCGGCGCTGCTGGTGGCCGGGCTGGCCCTGGGCAGCCTGATGGCCTGGTCGATCGCCCGCTCGGTCACGGCACCGGTGCACGAGGCCGTCAAGGCCGCCGAGGTGATCGCGTCCGGCGACCTCTCGCATTCGGTCAACTCGCAGCGCGGCGACGAGCTCGGTGACCTGCTGCGCACCATCGGCCGCATGCAGGACTCGCTGCGCACGCTGGTCGGCCAGGTGCGCAGCAGCACCGACAGCATCGGTACCGCCAGCGTCGAGATCGCCACCGGCAACCAGGATCTCTCCGCCCGCACCGAGCAGACGGCCAGCAACCTGCAGCAGGCGGCCTCGTCGATGGAGCAGCTCAACGGCACCGTCAAGCAGAGCGCCGACTCGGCCCGCCAGGCCAACC
>CAZVLY010000182.1:0-9394 GCA_964628175.1 uncultured Piscinibacter sp.
CTCCAGATCGCTTTTGAGCGCCACCGAGTCATAACCCTGCATCAGCGGGTAGAGGAACTCGTGCACGCTGATCGGCGTGCCGGCCTTGAAGCGCTCGGCGAAGTCGTTGCGCTCCATCATGCGCGCCACCGTGTACTTCGCGGCGAGCTGGATCATGCCGCGCGCGCCCAGCGGGTCGCTCCATTCGGAGTTGTAGCGGATCTCGGTCTTGTCGGGGTCGAGCACCAGGCTGGCCTGGCGGTAGTAGGTCTGCGCGTTGGCCTCGATCTGCTCGCGCGTCAGCGGCGGCCGCGTGGTGTTGCGGCCCGACGGGTCGCCGATCATCGAGGTGAAGTCGCCGATCAGGAAGATCACCTGGTGACCGAGGTCCTGCAACTGGCGCATCTTGTTGAGCACCACCGTGTGGCCGACGTGGATGTCGGGCGCGGTCGGGTCCAGGCCGAGCTTGATGCGCAGTGGCACACCGGTTGCTTCAGAGCGAGCGAGCTTGGCGACCCAGTCGGCCTCTGGTAACAGTTCGTCGCAACCGCGCCGTGAAACTTGCAGGGCGTTCAGCACTCGATCGGTGACCGGATGCGAAGGCGGATGAGGTGGCTGGGACATGCGGCGACGTGGGGGGTTTTACGAAGAGAGGGGCGAGGCTCGCTCGGTATACTGCGGCGCGGTCTTGCACCGCCCCGAACGGCCGGCACACGCTCCGGCAGGCGCCACGGATTCTAGTGGACGCCTCTTGTGCAACTGGATCGAAGACGAGCGCTCGCGTTCGGCACACAAAATTGAAATCGTTGGATTCCCTTGAACGCGCCACCGAGGCGACGCTGAGCCGAGGCGCCCGCCTCGTGTCGACGCACCCCCGCACGCTGGCCGCCATCGTCGCCTTCTGGCTGGCCGGGTTCGGCGCCGCTGCCTACGGCATCGCCAGCCAGGCCCCCGACGCGGCCGACCTGCCCCGGCGCCTGGTGACGGAAATCGTCACCACCGAGGACGTGTCGACACAACTGGAAGCCCTGGCCGGCCAGACGCTGCACCTGTACCGCAGCGACCTCACCCGAGCCGGCGACAGCGCGCAGACGCTGCTGTCCCGCCTGGGTGTCAGCGACCTCGAGGCTGCCGAGTTCCTGCGCCGCGATGCACAGGCCCGCAAGCTGCTCGAGGGCCGCCCGGGCAAGATCGTGCGACTGTCCGCCACGCCGGCCGGCACGCTGGAAGAGCTCACGGCACGCTTCGCCCCGGCCGACAGCGCGTTGCAGGCGACGCACTTCATGCGCCTGCGCGTGGCCCGCGAGGCGGGGCAGCTATCGGCCAGCGTCGAGACCGTGCCGCTGGCCACCTCGGTGCGGCTGGGCAGCGGCACGATCCGCAGTTCGCTGTTCGCCGCCACCGACGAATCAGGCATTCCCGACGGCATCGCGGTCCAGCTGGCGGAGGCCTTCTCGGCCGACATCGACTTCCACCGCGAACTGCGCAAGGGCGACACCTTCTCGGTGGTGTACGAGACGCTCACCGCCGACGGCGAGCCGATCACCTGGAACAGCGTGGCCGGCAGGGTCGTTGCCGCGGAGTTCGTCAACAAGGGCCGCGCGCAGTCGGCCGTGTGGTTCAAGGACGACGACGGCCGCGGCGGCTACTACGACCTGAACGGCCAGAGCAAGCGCCGCGCCTTCCTGGCCAGCCCGATGGAGTTTTCGCGGGTGACCTCGGGCTTCGCGATGCGACTGCATCCGATCCTGAATCAGTGGCGCCAGCACAAGGGCGTGGACTACGGCGCGCCCACGGGCACGCCGGTGCGCACGGTGGGCAACGGCACCGTCGAGTTCGCCGGCTGGCAGAACGGGTACGGCAACGTGGTGCAGGTCAATCACGGCAACAATCGCTCGACCGTCTATGCGCACCTCAGCCGCATCGACGTGCGCAAGGGCCAACGGATCGACCAGGGCGACCGCGTCGGAGCCGTCGGCGCCACCGGCTGGGCCACCGGCCCGCACCTGCACTTCGAGTTCAAACTGAACGGCGCACAGCAGAACCCGATGGTCATGGCGCGTTCATCCGAGGCGATCGAGCTCTCGTCGGCCGGCAAGCAGCGCTTCGCCGGGCTGGCGCAGTCGATCCGCGGCCAGCTCGACGCCGCCGGCAGCATCGGCGGGAGCGTCGCCGAGTAGGCGCGCAGGGCGCGTCCCGGCTGATGGCCGAGATCTACATCGGCTTGATGTCGGGCACGTCGATGGACGGGGTCGACGGCGTGCTGGCCGAGTGGACGGCCGGCGCAGCGTTGCGTGTGCACGCGCATGTGCACCTGGACTTCGATCCGGCCCTGGCCGCCGAGCTGATGGCACTGAACCGCAGCGGTCCGGACGAACTTCATCGCGCCGCGCTGGCGGGCAATGCGCTGGCGCGGCGTTATGCCGATGTCGTGCTGGCCCTGCTCGCGAAAGCCGGCCAGCCGGCCTCGGTGGTGCGTGCCATCGGCGCGCATGGCCAGACCGTCCGGCACCAACCTCAGCAGTTCGACGGCGTCGGCTACACGCTGCAGATCAACAGCCCGGCGTTGCTGGCCGAGCTGACCGGCATCGACGTGGTGGCCGACCTGCGCAGCCGCGATGTTGCGGCCGGAGGCCAGGGTGCGCCGCTCGTGCCGGCCTTTCATCGGGCCCAGTTCGGCCAGGCCGGCCAGTCGCTGGCGGTACTGAACCTCGGCGGCATCAGCAACCTGACCTTGCTCGCCGACGACGGCTCGGTGCTCGGTTTCGATTGCGGGCCGGGCAATGCGCTGCTGGACCACTGGATCGGGCGCCAGCGGTCGCAGCCCTTCGATGCCGGCGGCCGCTGGGCGGCCAGCGGCCATGTCGTCCCGCCCTTGCTGGAGGCCCTGCAACGCGAACCGTACTTCGACCTGCCACCGCCGAAAAGCACCGGGCGGGACCTGTTCCACGCCGCGTGGCTCGAGCAGCGCATGGCTGCGTTCGCCGAACTGGACCCGGCCGACGTGCAGGCCACGCTCGCCGAGCTGACCGCCTGGGTCTGCGCACGCGACCTGGCGCGCTGGGCACCCGCGACACGCGAGCTGCGGGTGTGCGGGGGCGGAGCCTTCAACAGCGACCTGATGTCGCGCATCGCCGCGCGCGCGAACGGTGTGCAGGTGCTGTCGACCGGCGAACTGGGCCTGCCGCCCGATCAAGTCGAGGCCTGCGCCTTCGCCTGGCTGGCCCGGCAGTTCGTGCGGCGCGACAGTGCGAGCCTGCCATCCGTCACCGGGGCACGTGGCGCGCGGGTGCTGGGCTGCCTCTACCCGGCTGCACCATGACGAAGGCCGCCCGCAGGCGGCCTCGTCTGGCGGAATACCGCGATCAGGCCGAGAAGCTCGATCCGCAACCACAGGTGGTGGTCGCGTTCGGGTTCTTGATCACGAACTGGGCCCCCTGCAGATCGTCCTTGTAGTCGATCTCGGCGCCGGCCAGGTACTGCAGGCTCATCGCATCGATCAACAACGTGACGCCATTCTTCGACATCTGGGTGTCGTCTTCGTTGACGACCTCGTCGAAGGTGAAACCGTACTGGAAGCCAGAGCAACCGCCGCCCTGCACGAAGACGCGCAGCTTCAGCTCGGGGTTGCCTTCTTCGTCGACCAGTTCCTTCACCTTGCCGGCGGCGCTGTCGGTGAAGATGATCGGCGACGGCGGCTCGTCCGCAGCGATCTGGGTCTGGATGTTGTCTGCGACTGCACTCATCACACGCTCCTTCGGCACAACGCCGTCAGGCGCAATCTTACAGATTTGCGGCGGCGAGTTTCAGTGATGGTCTTTCGTCTGCCTTGATCGGCCTCAATTCGCCATCGATGGTGGCGCCCTGGTGCATCTCCAGGACCTCGTAGCGAACGTCGCCGGTGATCTGCGCCTTGGGCTGCAATTCGAGCAGGTCGCTCGAATGGATCGGCCCGATCACCGTGCCGTTGACGATCACGTGCCCGGCATTGACCTTGCCCGTGACGCGGGCCTTTTCGCTGATCACCAGAATGCTGTAGCCCTCGCCGGCGGCCACCACGTCGCCGACGACTTCACCGTCGATGCGCAAGCCGTCCGCGAAGCGGAGCTCGCCGGTGATCACCGTGCCTTCGCCGATCAAGGTACGGATGGGTGGCTGCTTCTTCTTGCCGAACATATGAAGTCCTCCAGGCTGGCGATGCGATGCGCGACCGGCGCTCACATCTTCAGCGTGTGCGACGCAAGAACTGCGCCGCGCGTGTCGGTGACCTTTACTGTCACCATCTTAATCACGGCTTGCGGCGGATGGTCGATCAGGCCCTCGACGCGACGATACTGCTTGACCTGCAAGGCTTGCGTGCCCCCCGGCGGCACCAGCGACCAGGGGCGCCCCTCCAGCGTGCCGGAAAGCGCCACCTCGTAGCGCCCGCTGAACTCGGCGCGTGACTTCCCCGTCTGCATCAGCAGCAACTGGTAACGCAGCTGGCCCGGCGTCACGGCTTCGGCCTGCAGACCGCGGATGCTCAGTACCGATTCACCCGCGGCGGACGGCAGCAGCCTCTCGAAGAAACCCAGGTCGTTCTTCAGTGCGAGGTTCTCGGCCTCGGTCTGCTTGAGCTGCTGGGCGAGCTTTTCCTGCGCGGTGCGCTCGGTCTTGAGCAGGCTGTCCGCCGTGTTGGCGATCGACAGCGCCTTTTCGCGTTCGTCGCGCAACTGGGCCACCTCGACACGCAGCCGAGACAGCTCTTCCTTCGCGTCGCGGTCGAGGCCGGCGATGTTCTTGCCCGTCTCGAAAGCCCACATCGCCAGGGCGCCGGAGAAGCCGAGCGCCAGCGCGGCCACGGCCCAGCGCAGCGGCCAGGGCAGGTGGCTGCGAACGATCATGCGCGGGGCGCTGACCGACAAACGACGTCGCCACAGTTTCCAACGCATCGCGTCTGCTCGTATCGATTGGTAAGCCGGAGCCGGAAACGAAAGAGGCCGCACAGTGGCGGCCTCGATCGAGGATCGGCGGGTGAAGCGACCTCAGCGCTTGCTGAACTGCTTCCGGCGACGCGCGCCGTGCAGACCCACCTTCTTGCGCTCGACTTCGCGCGCATCACGCGTCACGAAGCCGGCACGGCTCAGCTCGGGCTTGAGCGCCGCGTCGTAGTCGATCAGGGCACGGGTGATGCCGTGGCGCACCGCACCGGCCTGGCCGGACTCGCCGCCGCCGTGCACATTCACCTTCACGTCGAAGGCGGCATCGTTCGCGGTCAGCACGAGCGGCTGCTTGACGACCATGATGGAGGTCTGGCGGCCGAAATACTGCTCGACGGGTCGGCCGTTGACCAGGATCTGGCCAGTGCCCTTCTTCATGAAGACACGAGCGACCGACGATTTGCGGCGGCCGGTACCGTAGTTCCAATTTCCGATCATCACCGCTCCTTAGATTTCCAGCGCCTTGGGCTGCTGGGCGGTGTGCGGATGCGTGGCACCGGCGTACACCTTCAGCTTCTTGACCATCGCGTAGCCGAGGGGGCCCTTGGGGAGCATGCCCTTGACCGCCTTCTCGAGCGCGCGCCCGGGATGCTTGGCCTGCATGTCCTTGAACTTGGTGCCGTAGATGCCGCCCGGGAAACCCGAGTGGCGGTAGTACACCTTGTCGTTGGCCTTGTTGCCGGTCACCCGGATCTTGTCGGCATTGACGACGACGATGAAGTCACCGGTATCGACGTGAGGCGTATAAATGGCCTTGTGCTTGCCGCGCAGGCGGAGGGCGACTTCACTGGCCACCCGTCCGAGGACCTTGTCGGTCGCGTCAATCACAAACCACTCATGCGTCACGTCAGCCGGCTTGGCGCTGAAGGTTTTCATGATCAGTGGAGATAGAGTCAAAGCTCCGTGCCGTGTTGGCTGCACCTCGCGAGGCTCCGCTTCTTGGGTCGGCGGACTCTCATCTGGCACCACCTGCTCGCGCAGGCGCTCCCCGTGGAGCAAATTGCGGGAAGCCCGCGAGTCTAGCAGAACACGGCACGGGCATTTGCACGGATTGAACGGAACCGACGGACAGGCTGGACTGCGGCCTCTAGCCCGATCGCTTAGACTGGGGTTAACCCTAGTCACCGGAGGTCTCACATGGGCTTTCCCGACGATCCGCGGCAAGACACCCTGCCGCCCGGCGCTCCACAAGAGCGCCCCGCCACGCATTCGCAGGAAGTCGATTCCTCGTCGAAGTGGACCTGGGTGCCCATCCGCTCCCTGGGCCCGCGGCACCGTGATCGCATCGCGGCCCACCTGATCGGCCTGGACGCGTCGGACCGTTATCTGCGCTTCGGCTACCCCGCCAACGACGCGCAGATCGCCCGCTACGTCGACATGCTCGACTTCGACCAGGACGAAGTGTTCGGCATCTTCAACCGCCGCCTCGACCTGATCGCGATGGCTCACCTGGCCCACCCGGCCACGCCGACGGAATCGCCCCGGGGCACGATGGCCGAGTTCGGCGTATCGGTGCTCAAAAAGGCACGAGGTCGAGGGTTCGGCGCTCGCCTGTTCGAACATTCGGTGTTGCACGCCCGCAACCGCGGCGTGCAAACCTTGTTCATCCATGCGCTGAGCGAGAACACGGCGATGCTGAAGATCGCACGCAACGCCGGCGCGACCGTCGAGCGGGATGGTTCCGAATCGGATGCCTGGCTGCGTCTGCCGCCGGACACCTTCGCCTCCCACGTCGAAGAAATGATGGGGCAGCAGGCCGCCGAATTCGACTACCAGATCAAGCGGCATGTCACGACGGTTCAAAGAATCATCGAGACAATTTCCGAAGTGAAAGCTCACATATCGGACTCGCACCACATCGCGGGTGAGTGATTGATCGGAGCCCCCTGACCGGGGCGGTACTCCCTGAGCTCGGGGATCCTGGGGAGCCTCGCGAACCGTAACATCCGGTACATTGGACGTTCGCGATCGACCTGCACTGGCGGGTCCGTGACACCGAAACCGGACCTGGACATGCCGACCCCACCCTTGACCATCGCGCTGGCTGCCCTCGCAGGCATTGCTGCCGCTTCCGTGGTGTGGCTGTGGTGGTCCCGTCGCCCGCCCAAGCCGATCCCCCTGCCGAACGACTGGGCCCTGACCGCGCGCCCGGTGTTTTCCACCGACGAGCGGCGCGTCTACCGGCTGCTGCGCGAGGCACTGCCGCACCACATCGTGTTGTCCAAGCTGCCGCTCGTGCGCTTCAGCCAGCCCGTCGATCCTTCGCGCGTGCGCTACTGGTACGACCTGCTCGGTTCCATCCACGTCGCTTTCGCCGTGTGCAGCGCCAACGGGCGGGTGCTGGCCGCCATCGACCTGGACACCGACCGCGGCAATTCGCGCCGCGTGCTGCAGATCAAGCAGTCGGTGCTCGGTGCCTGCCGCGTCCGCTACCTGCGCTGCCCGGTCGAGAACCTTCCGTCGGTGGCCGAGCTGCAATTGCTGGTGCCGCAGGCCGGGGCCAACGCCCGTGGCCCGCAGGCCGCCGCTGCACCCACACAAAACCTGCACCAGGCCCGCGATACGCTGGCGAACACCGTGGCTCATCGCCGCGCCGAGCGAACGGCCCTGTGGCAGGACTCTTCGTTGTTCCAGGATTCCTTCTTCGCACCCGACACGCGCTCCGACGGTTCGGGGCAGAGCGAGTTCGGAGGCCTGGGCGGCCTCGGGTCCCCACGCTCGCGCCCGGGCGCACTGGACAGCGGACCCGGTGGGCTGCCGGACGACGAGCGAGACGACGTCGGCGGCGTGGTCGTCGACGTTCCGCGCTATTCCTCCAACAAGCGCCACTGAAGAGTCGCTCGCGGGTCCCGCGTACGATGCGGGCATGAGTTCCGCGCCTGCCGACAACGACACACCCTACGCAGGCCTCGATCCGGAGGTCGTGCTCGACGCCCTCGACGCGGTGGGCCTTCGCGGCGACGGCCGGCTCATCCAGCTGAATTCCTACGAGAACCGCGTCTTCCAGATCTTCCTGGAGGATGGCCGGGTCGTCGTGGCCAAGTTCTACCGGCCGGGGCGCTGGAGCGACGCACAGATCCTCGAGGAACACGCCTTCGCGATCGAACTGGCTGCCCACGAGATCCCGCTGGCCGCCCCCTGGGCGCTGACACCCGATCCGCAGTCGCTGCGCGCCGTGCAGGTGACGAGCCGCGGTCCGACGCTGGCGGCGTTCGACACGGTCGGCGGTCCCTATCGCTTCAGTGTCACGGCGCGCATGGCCGGGCGCGCGCCCGAGGTCGAGGATCCGTCGGTGCTCGAGTGGATCGGCCGCTTCATCGGCCGCATGCATGCGATCGGCGCGACCGGCCGCTTCGAGGCCCGCCTGGCGCTGACCCCGACCACCTACGGCACCGAGCCGCGCGACTGGCTGCTGTCGACGGACCTCGTGCCGCCCGACGCGCTCACCGCCTGGCGTTCGATGGCCGAGGCGGCCCTCGAGCAGGTGCGCCATGCATTCGACAGCGTGCCATCGCTCAAGCCGCTGCGACTGCATGGCGATTGCCATCTCGGCAACATCCTGTGGACGGACGCCGGCCCGCACTTCGTCGACCTCGACGATGCGGTCACGGGCCCGGCCGTGCAGGACCTGTGGATGCTGCTGTCCGGCAACCGCGCCGAGCGGACGCGCCAGCTCGGCGCCGTGCTCGACGGCTACGAGCAGTTCATGGACTTCGACCGCCGCGAGCTCGCGCTCATCGAGCCGCTGCGCACGCTGCGCATGATCCACCACAGCGCGTGGATCGCGCGGCGCTGGAAGGACCCGGCCTTCCCGATCGCCTTTCCGTGGTTCGAGAGCCCGTCGTACTGGATGGAGCAGGCCACGCGGCTGCGCGACCAGATCGAGGCGATGGCCGAAGCGCCGCTCATCGCCTGACGCGCGGCCCCAGCCGGGACTCAGCCGACCAGCAGCGCGTTGACGCGCCTCACGTACGCGCCCGGGTCTTCCAGGTGGCCGCCTTCGGCGAGCAGCGCCTGGTCGAACAGGATGTTCGCCAGATCGTCGAAATGCGCGCTCGAGTCGAGCCGCTTGACGAGCGCGTGTTCCGCATTGACCTCGAGGATGGGCTTGGCCTTCGGTGCGTCCTGCCCCGCCTGCTTGAGCATGCGCGCGAGGTGGCCGCTGATGTCTCCTTCCTCGGCGACCAGGCAGGCCGGTGAGTCGACCAGGCGGGTCGTCACGCGGACGTCCTTGGCGCGATCCTTCAGCGCTTCCTTCAGGCGCTCGAGCACCGGCTTGAAGGCCTCGGCGGCCTCCTCGGCCTGCTTCTTCTCGCCCTCGTCCTGCAGCTTGCCCAGATCGACCGCGCCCTTGGCCACGCTCTGCAGCGGTTTGCCGTCGAATTCGAACAGGTGCGCGAGCAGCCACTCGTCGACGCGGTCGACCAGCAGCAGCA
>CAZVLY010000183.1:0-9388 GCA_964628175.1 uncultured Piscinibacter sp.
GACACCAAGGTCATCACCCAGGGCATCACGGGCAAGACCGGCCAGTTCCACACCCGCGGCTGCCGCGACTACGCCAACGGCAAGAACTGCTTCGTCGCCGGCGTGAACCCGAAGAAGGCCGGCGAGGACTTCGAAGGCATCCCGATCTTCGCCAGCGTCAAGGACGCGGCCAAGAACACCGGCGCCACCGTCAGCGTGATCTACGTGCCGCCCGCCGGCGCCGCCGCGGCGATCTGGGAAGCGGTGGAAGCCGACCTCGACCTGGCCATCTGCATCACCGAAGGCATTCCCATCCGGGACATGCTGGAAGTGCGCAACAAGATGAAGCAGAAGGAAGCCAAGGGTGGCAAGAAAACGCTGCTGCTCGGCCCGAACTGCCCGGGCCTGATCACGCCCGACGAGATCAAGATCGGCATCATGCCGGGCCACATCCACCGCAAGGGCCGCATCGGCGTGGTGTCGCGCTCGGGCACGCTGACCTATGAAGCCGTGGCGCAGCTCACCGAGATCGGCCTGGGCCAGTCCAGCGCCGTGGGCATCGGCGGCGACCCGATCAACGGCCTGAAGCACATCGACGTGATGCGCCTGTTCAACGACGACCCGGACACCGACGCCGTCATCATGATCGGCGAGATCGGCGGCCCCGACGAGGCGGAAGCCGCCCGCTGGTGCCAGGCCAACATGAAGAAGCCGATCGTGGGCTTCATCGCCGGCGTCACCGCCCCCCCGGGCAAGCGCATGGGCCATGCCGGCGCGCTGATCTCCGGCGGCGCCGACACGGCGGATGCCAAACTGGCCATCATGGAAGAGTGCGGCTTCACCGTGACGCGCAACCCGTCGGAGATGGGCAAGCTGCTCAAGGCGCTGCTGTGAGCCTGCGGCGTTCGTAGTAGTACGAACGCCCGAGCCCGGCGCAGCTGCCTAGAATCCGGGCAGCTCGCAAACAAGGAGGGCCTTCGCGGCCCTCCTCCTCATTCCTACAAACGGGCCTTGCCATGGATCTCACTTCCGGCGCCTTCTGGGCGGCACTCGGTTCGATCATCCTCGCCAACATCGTGCTGTCCGGCGACAACGCCGTGGTGATCGCACTGGCGGCCCGTTCGCTGCCGCCCGAGCAGCAGAAGAAGGCGATCTTCTGGGGCAGCGCGGCGGCGATCGTCATGCGGATCGTCCTGACGTTGATCGCCGTCGAGATGCTCAAGTGGCCGTGGCTGAAGGTCGTCGGCGCCGTGCTGCTGGTCTACATCGGCATTTCCCTGCTGGGTGAGGATGACGGCGGCGACGGCGAACACCACGAAGCCGGCGGCATGGTCGCAGCGATCCGCACCATCCTCGTCGCCGACCTGGTGATGAGCCTGGACAACGTGCTGGCCGTGGCCGCCGCCGCCAAGGGCGATACCGCGCTGCTGGTCATCGGCCTGGCGGTGAGCATCCCGCTGATCATCTTCGGCAGTACCTTGCTGCTGAAGGTGATGGAACGCTTCCCGATCATCATCACCTTGGGTGCAGCGCTGCTGGGCTTCCTCGCCGGCGAAATGCTGCTCACCGACCCCGCGGTCACCAACCGCTTCGGCGAGCTCTCGCACGACGTGGTCAACGGGGCCGGCGCCATCGGCGCGGTGCTCGTGGTGGCTGTCGGCATGTGGATGCAAAAGCGTGCCCGGGCCAGAGCGCAGGTCTGATATCGGTAGTTTCCGTCTTGCACGGCGCGGAAAGCGCCGCCTATACTGCCGCCCAGAAGGGGAGTAGCTCGACTCCACCGCACGCGCTGCGACAGACGTGCGCCAAAGTTTCGACAAGCCGTCAATACGAAGCATTGCTTCCGGTCTGTCGGGCCACAACAAATCACTCCACGCCGAGCAAGACCTTCGATGCAAGCCGCATGAGCGGTGGGATCGAAGCCGTCTGACCGACCGCCTCCGTGTCGTCCCCCCGCCCATTCGGCTTGCACCGTCGTCGTGCAACTCGTGTGGAGCCTTCATGGAACTCTTCTCGGCCCCGTGGTGGTCAGCGTTGCTGGCCATCGTCCTGATCGATCTTGTCCTGGCCGGTGACAACGCCATCGTCATCGCGCTGGCCGCCCGCAACCTTCCCCCGAACCTGCAGAGGCGCGCCATCCTGTGGGGCACCGTCGGCGCCGTGGTCGTGCGCAGCGCGATGACGATCGGCGTCGTCTGGCTGCTGAAGATCCCGGGACTGATGCTCGTCGGCGGCCTCGGCCTCGTCTGGATCGCGTACAAGCTGCTGGCGCCGTCCGGCGAAGGCGCCGAGCACCAGCCGCAGGCCAGCACCTTCCTGGGCGCGATGAAGACCATCGTCGTCGCCGATGCCCTGATGGGCGTGGACAACGTGCTGGGCGTGGCCGGCGCCGCCAAGGGCAGCTTCGACCTCGTCGTCATCGGCCTGCTGATCAGCGTGCCCATCGTCGTGTGGGGCAGCACGCTGGTGCTCAAGCTGGTGGAGCGCTTCCCTGTGATCACCTATCTGGGTGCGGCGGTGCTCGCCTATACCGCCGCACACATGATCGTCAGCGAGCCGCTGCTGGACGATGTCTACGACCCGAACCTGGCCATTCGCGTGGCCACCTATGCCCTGCTGATCGGTGGCGTGCTGGCCGCCGGATGGTGGGCCGCCCATCACCGCCAGCCGGCACCGGCCGACGCCTCGGCCACCTGATCTGCACAACGTTCGCCCCACCAGGAGACTCACGATGGAAAAGATCGCCGTGTTCGTCAACGATGCGGAGCACGCACTTCACATCATCCAGCCGATGCTCAAGGGCGCAGAACCCACGCACTGGATCATCGTGGCCACCGCGCCCACCCTGACCCGCCACATCGGCCGCTGGGTGTCGCACGCGGCCCGCCAGCAGTGGCTGGAGCGCTGGAGCGTCGAGGTGTTCGGCCAGCTCGAACCGAGCCTGCGCGGCGTGTCGGGCAGCAAGGTGGAGAAGATGCTGGTCAAGCGACCGCTGATCGAGGTGAGCGCCCGGCTGCAGGCGCGGCTGGGGGCTGTCCGCCTGCTCGACGCACGCCGGCCGCGCCTGGGCAAGACCGAGGAGCCGATCAGCGCCGGCCAGCCCGCCGCGGCGCAGGGCGCCTGGGCTTACCCGGTGGCCGCGACGGCCGGCCTGAGCGCGATGCTGACGCTGGCCGACTGAGCCGCCGGGGCGCGGGCTGCGCGCCGACCGCTGTGCTAAGGTGCCGCCGGCAATGAGCAGTCGGCACGGGCAGGCGGGCACCAGCGCGATCCGGGGGGCAGCATGACCCCGGGCGAGGGTGTGCCCTGGCTGGCGCTGGCGTTCTGCCTGGTCGCCGCCGCCGTGCACCTCGCGGCCGTGCTGCCACGGCTTCCTGCCTTGCGCGCGGCGTGGGCAAGCGGCCTGCTTGTCGCCGCCTGCGGCGCACTCGCGGCCCTGACGTCGGCCTGGTGGCCGCTGGTCCCGATGGCTGCCGTGCTGTTCGGCCACGGCGGGTACTGGCTGGCATCCTCGCAGCGATCGCAGATCGAAACCCGGCGGGCCGTGCCCGCAGCGCCGGCATCGGCGGCGGCCGCCGAACCGGCCTCGCCAACGGTGGCAGCCTCGGCCAAGTCCCTGCCCGCCACGCTCGGCCGTTACCGCATCGAGAGCGAGATCGGCCGGGGTTCGATGGGCGCCGTCTACCTCGGGCGCGACCCGCAGATCGGCCGCCAGGTGGCCATCAAGACCTTGGCGCTGAGCCGGGAGTTCGAAGGCGACAAGCTGGTCGAGGCCCGCGAGCGCTTCTTCCGCGAAGCCGAGACGGCCGGTCGTCTGCAGCACCCGGGCATCGTGACCATCTTCGATGCCGGCGAGGCGCAGGATCTGGCCTACATCGCCATGGAATACATCAAGGGCGAGGACCTGCAACGCTATACCTCGCCCGGCCGCCTGCTGCCGGTGGCGCAGTTGCTGGAGATCGTCGCTCGGGTGGCCGAGGCGCTGGCCTACGCGCACTCCCAGGGCGTGGTGCATCGCGACATCAAGCCGGCCAACGTGATGGTGGATCTGGACAGCGGACTCGTGAAGGTCACCGACTTCGGCGTCGCCCGGCTCGACGACTCGAGCCGAACGCGAACCGGCCTGGTGCTGGGCACCCCCTCGTTCATGTCGCCCGAGCAGCTGGCCGGGCGCCGTACCGACGGCCGCAGCGACCTGTACTCGCTGGGCGTGATGCTGTTCCAGCTGCTCACCGCCACCTTGCCACACCAGGGCGAGACCATGGCCAAGTTGATGCACCAGATCGCCAACGAGACCGCGCCCGACATTCGTAGCCTGCGCCCGGAACTCCCCCAGGAGCTTGCCGACGTGGTGGCCTTGTCGCTGGAGAAGCGCCCCGAGGTCCGCTATGCCGACGGCGGCCAGATGGCGCAGGACCTGCGCACCCTGGTCGCCGCGATGCTGGCGGCGCCCGCGGCCGAAACTGGCACGGCCGCGGAGTTCGAGAAAACCGTGACATTCTCACGCGTGGAACCAAGGCACAATTCCGAGCCATGAGAGCCTGTGCCGGGCCCATCCTCACCGGCCTCCTTGCCGCATGTCCTTGCCCGATCCCGACGACACCATGACCCTGGAGTTCTTCAGCGCGACCGACACGGGGCGGGCGCGAAACAACAATGAAGACTCGGTTGCCGTGGACGAGCCGTCTTGCCTCATCGTGCTGGCCGATGGCATGGGTGGCTACAACGCCGGCGAAGTCGCCAGCGGCATGGCCACCGCCTTCATCAAGAGCGAACTCGGCCGCTGGCTGTCGGAAGCTTCCGACAACGCGTCCGACACCGACGTGCGGCGCGCGATGGACATCTGCGTCGACAACGCGAACCGCGCCATCTTCAATGCCGCCAACTCCAACCCGCAGTACGCGGGCATGGGCACGACGCTGGTGGTCGGCGTGTTCCGCGAGGGCCGCCTGCTGATGGGCCACGTGGGCGATTCGCGGGGCTACCGGCTGCGCGGCGGGCGGCTGGCGCAGATCACGCACGACCATTCGCTGCTGCAGGAGCAGATCGATTCGGGCCTGATCACGGCCGAGCAGGCCGCCTTCTCGTCGAACAAGAATCTGGTGACCCGCGCCGTCGGCGTGGAAGACACGGTGCTGCTCGAGACGCACCTGCACGACGTGATGCCGGGCGATCTGTACCTGTTGTGCTCCGACGGGCTGTCGGACATGCTCGACGACGAGAGCATCGCGCAGCTGTTGCAGACCAGCGACGTCCTGCCCGAAGTGGCGGCCGCCCTGGTCGACGCCGCCAATGACGCAGGCGGAAAGGATAATATCTCGGTCGTTCTTGCAAGGGTGCGCGGCCCGGCCGGCCCGGCGCGATCGTGGTGGCCGTTCCGGCGTTGAGGGTGGCGCCGGATCGGTTAGAAGACTCAAACAGAAGACACGAGGACACGAGCATGGGCAAGCTGGTCGTATCGCTGGACGGAGTGGTGATCAAGGAAGTGCAGATCACCAAGGACAAGACCACGCTCGGACGGCGCCCGTACAACGACATCGTGATCGACAACCTCGCGGTCAGCGGCGAGCACGCCGTGCTGCAGATGGTCGGCGCCGACGTCTTCATCGAAGACCTCAACAGCACCAACGGCACCTACATCAACGGCAAGGCCGTCAAGAAGCAGCTGCTCAGCCACAACGACACGGTCGAGATCGGCAAGTACAAGATCAAGTACCTCGTCGAGGACGGCACCGACTACGAGAAGACCATGATCATGAAGCCCGGCAGCGCCGCTGGCGCGAGCGGGCCGCAGGCCTATTCGCCCACCGTCGGCTTCGGCGCCTCCGGTTTCGGCTCGCTCGGCGGCTCCAGCGCCCCGGCCTCGATCAAGGTGCTCAATGGGGCCGCCGCCGGCCGCGAGGTCATGCTCACAAAGGTCGTGACCACCGTCGGCAAGCCCGGCGTGCAGGTCGCCTCGATCACCAAGCGCCCGGGCGGCTACGTACTGGCCCACGTCGAGGGGGCGCTGCGCCCCACGGTCAACGGCAGCCCGGTCACGGGTGAGACCGTGCAGCTGAAGAACGGCGACGTGGTCGAGCTGGCCGGCACCCAGATGCAGTTCGTCCAGGCCTGAGCCGGCCCGCGGACACGCGCCGCGCGCTTCCCGGCCCATGAGCACGGGCGCGCTGCGACTCCTGCGCTGGGCGCTGCTGGGCTTCGCGCTCGCGCTGACCCTGATGCACGCCAGCGGCCTGCTGCCGCTGCGGCCCTTGCAGCAAATCGATCTGGCCATCGACGACGCGCGCCTGCGCGCCACGATGCCCGGCACACGCGACCCCCGCATCGTGGTCGTCGACATCGACGACGCCAGCCTGGCGCGCCTGGGCCGCTGGCCCTGGCCGCGCGAGCGCCTGGCGGTGCTGGCGGACGAACTGTTCGCGCGACAGCGCGTCGCGGTGGTCGGCTTCGACCTGGTCTTTGCCGAGCCCGACCCCGGTGATGCCGCGCTGGCCCGGGCCCTGCAGGGCCGGCCGGCGGTGCTCGGCTACTTTCTCGCCGACGGGCCCGGCGCCCAGCGCAGCGGCGTGCTGCCCGCGCCGGTGTTCGACGCCGCCGCGCTCGGCAGCCGGCGTGGCGGGCTCACGCGCTGGAGCGGGCACGTCGCCAACGTCGCGCCGCTGGCCGCCGCCGTGCCGGCGGCCGGCTTCTTCAACGTGCTGCCCGATCTCGACGGCATCGTGCGCACGCTGCCGCTGGTGGCCGACGTCGCGGGCCGCCCGCAGGAGAACCTGGCGCTGGCGATGCTGCGCCTGTACGGCAATGCGCCGACGGTGCGTCCGGTGCTTCCCCCCGCAACCGGACCTGGCGGTGACGGCGGGCTGGTGGCCATCGAGCTCGAGCAGGGCGCGCAGCGCCTGCGCATCCCGGTCGACGCGCGCGGTGGCGTGCGCGTGCCCTACCGCGGCCCCGGCGGACCGGCGGGCGGCTCGTTCGACTACCTGTCGGCTGCCGATCTGCTCGAAGGCCGCGTGGCCGCGGGCAGCCTGGCGGGCAAGCTGGTGCTGGTGGGCTCCAGCGCGCCGGGGGTGTTCGACCTGCGCAGCACGCCGGTGGCGGCCGTCTACCCGGGCGTGGAGGTGCATGCCAACCTGCTCTCGGGCCTGCTCGACGGTCGCGGTCCCGTGGTGCCCGACTGGGCGCGCGGCTACGAGGTGGCCCAACTGCTCGTGGTGACGGCCTTGCTGGCCTTGCTGTTGCCGCGGCTGCGCGCGGCCTCGGCCATGGCGGCGACGGTCGCGCTTGGCGCCCTGCTGGTCGCGCTCGACCAGTGGCTGTACCGCGCCCACGGCCTGTCCCTGCCGCTCGCCTCGGCCCTGTTGCTGACCGCGCTCGTCTACGTCGGCATCACCGGCTGGGGCTACGTGGTCGAAGGGGCGCGCAGGCGCTCGCTCACCCGGCTGTTCGGCACCTACGTGCCGCCGGAACTGGTGGCGCAGATGGCGCGCGATCCGCAGCGCTATGGCATGCAGGCCGAGAACCGCGAGCTCAGCGTGATGTTCTGTGACATGCGCAACTTCACGAAGATTTCGGAGGCGCTGCCGCCCGAGGAGCTGCGGGCGCTGGTGAACCGCTTCTTCTCGGCCATGACGCAGGAGATCCGCGCGCACCGCGGTACGCTGGACAAGTACATCGGCGACGCGATCATGGCTTTCTGGGGTGCGCCGGTGGCCGATGTCGACCACGCGCTGCATGCCGTGCAGGCCGCGTTGGCGATGACCGCGCGCATGGACGAACTCAACCGCGAGCTGCGCGGGCGCGGCCTGCCCGAGATCGGGCTGGGCATCGGCATCAACAGCGGGCTGGTCTGCGTCGGCGACATGGGCTCGGACATCCGCCGCAGCTACACCGTGATGGGCGACGCCGTGAATCTGGCTTCGCGCGTGGAGGCGCTGACCCGCGTGTATGGCGTCGACATCCTGCTGGGCGAGACCACCTGCGCGGCGGTGGGCGAGCGACTTTCTCTCGTCGAGGTCGACCGCGTTCGCGTCAAGGGCAAACAGGTCGCCGTGACGCTTTTCACGCCGCTGACAGCGGCCATGTCGGGCCAGGCGCGAATTGCCGATGAAATGCGACTTTGGCGGCTTGCACTGACTGCGTACCGACAGCAAGATGCCAAGCAGGCGCTGACTTCGCTCGACGCGTTGCGACACACGTTCGGCAGTTCGGCGTTGAGTGGTCTGTACGGTCAACTCGGCGAACGCATAGCCCGTTGGGCCGACCACCCCGAACCGCCCGATTGGGACGGTACCCGCACATTCGACAGCAAATGAATTTTCAAGTCCTCGGCTGTTCAGGCGCCATCGCAGCCGGCTGCAGGACCACGGCCTTTCTCGTCGACGACGACGTGCTCATCGATGCCGGTACCGGCGTCGGCGACCTGTCGCTGGAAGCGCTCGCGCGCATCGACCACATCCTCATCAGCCACTCGCACCTCGACCACGTGCTGTCCATCGGCCTGCTGGCCGACAGCGTGATGCGCGCGCGGCGCGCCGCCGGGCGCGGGCCGATCCAGGTCCATGCGCTGCCCGAGACGCTGGCCGCCTTGCGCGCGCACATCTTCAACGGCGTGATCTGGCCCGACTTCACGCGCCTGCCCAGCGCCGAGCACCCCGTGCTCGAGCTCGTGCCCTTCGCCATCGGCGACGTGCTCAAGCTCGGCCGCAAGCGCGTCGAGGTGATCACGGCGCTGCACACCGTGCCGGCCTGCGGCTTTGCCGTCGACGGCGGCGAGGCCGGCTTCTGGGTCTACACCGGCGACACGGGGCCCAACCCGCAGCTGTGGATGCGCCTGCGCCACATGAAGGTCGCCCACCTGGTGATCGAAACGGCCTTCAGCGACGAAGAGCGCCAGCTCGCCTACATCAGCCGCCACCTGTGCCCGGCCGCACTCGGCCACGAACTCGCCCAGCTGCCCGGCAGCGTCGAGGTGCACATCACCCACATCAAGCCCGGCGAGATGGAAGCGGTGATGAGCGAGATCGGCAAGCTGGCCAGCTCGCACCGCATCCGCGCGCTGGCCGCGGGGCAGGCCATGCACCTGGGCAGCCCGTGAGGGTGCCCCGGAACGGCAGAACTGCGGGCCTTCGGGCCCGTTTTTCGTTCGAGCGCGGCGCGGGGCAGCAGGTGACCATTTGCGTCAGTCATGACCATCGGCAGCCTGACCGCGGCCGAGCTGTGACTGTTTGCGTCAGCCTTCAGGCTGCATTTCACGGAAAAACAAGCCGATTCAGGTGGCACGCCGTTCGCATCTGAAAAGCCGTGTCCTCTCCCAACCCTCAGGAGTCTTCAATGAAGCGTCATATCCAGCAAGGTTTCACCCTTATCGAACTGATGATCGTCGTGGCGATCATCGGCATCCTGGCAGCGG
>CAZVLY010000184.1:0-5246 GCA_964628175.1 uncultured Piscinibacter sp.
CAGCGTCTCGTCGAGGTACTGCGCCAGCGCATCGAGGCTGCGCAGTTTCTCCATCAGCTGGCGGAAGGTGATGGCGACGCCGAACTGGCGCTTCACCTGCAGCGCGGCCTGCGTCAGCGTGAGCGAATCCAGGCCGAGCTGCAGGAAATCCATCGACGTGTCGGCCTGGGCGAGGTCGACGCCGGCGACGTCCTCGAACACCGTTCGCAGCCGCGTCACGAGTTGCGGTCGGCGCGAGGCAGCCGGTGCGGCAGCGGGAGCGGAAGCCGGGGCAAGGGTGGGTGCAGTCATGGTGGCAGTGGCTACGGAAGCGACAGGATTCGAAACGGGGGTGGCGTCAAGCCAGTGGCGCTTGCGCTCGAAGGGATAGCCGGGCAGCGGCACGCGCCGGCGGCGCGTGGCGGACGTGGCCGTGAAGGGCAGCTCGCGACCCAGCGTCCACAGCTCGCCCTGGGCGAGCGCGAAGCGTGCGACTTCGGCCTCGGGCACATCGCCCAGGCTGGCCACGGCGGCGATGCTTTGCTGGCGGGCCAGCGCGGTGAGCGCGGCGCGCGGGCCGAGCTCGACGAAGAGGGCTGGATGGCGCTCCTGCGCCGTGCGCAGCGCCGGCGCGAAGCGCACCGGCTCGCGCAGCTGGCGGGCCCAGAACTGCGGATCGCAGGCCTGGGCATCGGTGAGCCACGTGCCCGTCATGGTGGAGACGATCGGGATCGTCGGCACGTTCAGTCGCACCTGGCGCAGCTCGTGCTCGAAGGGCTCCACGGCCGGCTCCATCTGCGCGGAGTGGAAGGCGTGCGAGGTATGCAGCACACGCACCGCCAGGCCCTGGGCCTCGAAGGTCGCAGCGCAGGCGTCGATGGCCTCGGCCGGGCCGGCCAGCACGCAGGCGTTGGGGCCGTTCTCGGCGGCCAGCGAGACCTGCGGCGGCAGCAGGCTCGCCAGCGCCTCGGCGCCGAGCCGTACCGACAGCATGCGGCCCGCCGGCAGCGCCTGCATCAGCGCACCGCGGCGTGCCACCAGGCGGGCGGCGTCGGCCAGCGACATCACGCCGGCGACCACCGCCGCGGCGAATTCGCCGATGCTGTGGCCCAGCAGCGCGGCCGGTTGCGCACCACGCGCCAGCCAGGCCTGCGCGAGCGCGTATTCCAGGCAGAACAAGGCCGGCTGCGTGGTGGCGGTGTGCGACAGGTCGTCGTTGCCGTCGAACATGCGCGCGCGCAGGTCGAAGCCCAGCCAGGGCTGCAGCGCGGCGGCGCAGGCGTCGAAGGCCTCGCGGAAGGCAGGGTCCAGCGCATGCAGTTCGCGGCCCATGCCGGCGTACTGCGAGCCCTGGCCGGTGAACATCCACACCAGGGCCGGGCTGGCGCCGAGCGACTTGCCGGCGACGCGCTGCGCGCCTTCGGCACCGCGCAGGCCAGCCACCGCCTCGGCGAGCGATTCCGCGCGAACGACCAGGCGCTCGGCGAAGCGGCCGCGGCCGGCGCGCAGCGTGTGCGCCACGTCGGCGAGATCGAGCTGAGGATTCGTTTCGAGGTGCGTGGCGAGATCTGCCGCCATCGTGTCCAGCGCGCTGCGTGTGCGGGCGGACAGCTGCAGAAGCTCCGGCCCCTGGCCGGGAGGCAGCGGCAACGGCAGCGGCGCCTCTTCCATCACCACGTGCGCATTGGTGCCGCCGATGCCGAAGGCGCTGACGCCGGCGCGGCGCGCTTCGGAACCGCGCGGCCAGGCGGTCAGGCGCGTGTTGACGATGAAGGGGCTTGCGGCGAAGTCGATGGCCGGGTGCGGCGTGTCGTGGTGAATGCTCGGCGGCAGCTGCTCGCGCGCCAGCGACAGCGCCGTCTTGATGACGCCCGCGGCACCGGCGGCGATGACCATGTGGCCGACGTTGCTCTTGAGCGAGCCGACGCGGCAGAAGCCGGTGTCGGCGGTGCTGCGCCGGAAGGCGCGGGTCAGGCCCTCGATCTCGATCGGGTCGCCCATCGGCGTGGCGGTGCCGTGCGTCTCGACGTAGGAAACAGTGCGCGCATCGATGCCGGCATCCTGCTGCGCAGCGGCGATCACAGCGGCCTGGCCGACCGAGCTGACGGCAGTGAAGCTGGCCTTGTCGCGGCCGTCGTTGTTGACGGCCACGCCGCGGCTCAGTGCATAGACGGTGTCGCCGTCGGCCTGCGCGTCGCTCAGCCGCTTGAGCACCACGACAGCGGCTCCGTCGCTGAACACCGTGCCCGCGGCCTGCGCATCGAAGCTGCGGGTGCGTGCATCGGGCGAGAGGATCGAGCCTTCCTGGTGCAGGTAGCCGCTCTTCGGCGGGCAGTGGATCGAGCTGCCGCCGGCCAGCGCCATGCCGCACTGCCCGGCGCGCAGGCTGAGCACCGCCTGCGCGATCGCCACCAGCGAGGTCGAGCAGGCCGTGTTCATGCTGATCGCCGGGCCGGTCAGGTCGAGCCGGTTGGCGACGCGGGTGGCGATGTAGTCCTTCTCGTTCGCGAGCATGGCCTGGAACTCGCCGAAGGCCTCGACACGCTGCGGGTGGCGCGACAGGTGCTTCTGAAAATAGGTGGCGTTGTGCATGCCGGCGAACACGCCAACCGGCACGCTGCTGCCGTCGGGTGCCTGGCCGGCGTGTTCCAGCGCGTGCCAGCACAGTTCGAGGAAGACACGCTGCTGCGGGTCCATCAGCTCCGCTTCACGGGGCGGGATGCCGAAGAAGGCGGCGTCGAACATCTCCACGCCGTCGACGATGCCGCGCGCCTTCACGTACAGCGGATCGGACGTCAGTGTCGCGGGCAGGCTCGGGTCGAGCTCCTCGACGCTGAAATGGCGGATGCCGTCGCGGCCCTGGCAGAGGTTGTCCCAGAACTGCTCGATGTCGGCCGCACCGGGGAAGCGGCCGGCCATGCCGATGATGGCGATCGGCTCGTCGACGCGGGCCGGGTCGACGCGCCGCGCGACGCGACGCGCCTCGGCGGAGGCGTCGTCGCCGGTGCCGGCGATTTCGCGTGCCAGCGCGGCCGGCGTGGGCAGGCGCAGGAAGGCGGTGGTCGACAGCGAGCCGCTGCCGTTTCGCTTGAGCGCAGCCAGCACCTTCAGCACCAGCAGCGAATTGCCCCCGAGCTCGAAGAAGTTGTCGTCGCGGCCGACCGTGTCGATCTTCAGCACCGCGCCGAAGGCGGCGCAAATCGCCTGTTCGACGGCGCCCTGCGCGGCCTCGAAGGGCGTGCCCAGGTCCGGGCGGCCGGCCGGTGCGGCGGGCAGGGCACGCCGGTCCAGCTTGCCGTTGAGCGTGATCGGCAACGCCTCCAGCCACACCCAGGTGTTGGGCACCATGAACTCGGGCAGGCGGGCGCCGAGGTGGGCGCGCAACTCGGCTGCCGTCGGCGCGCTGCCGGCAGGCACGACATAGCCGATCAGTCGGGCCGCATTGCCGTTCTCGGCGGGGGCCGCCACGGCGCAGGACTTCACCTGCGGGTGCGTGGCGAGCGCGGCTTCGATCTCGCCCAGCTCGATGCGGAAGCCGCGGATCTTGACCTGCGCATCGGCCCGGCCGGCGAACGCGATGCGGCCGGCCGGCAGGAAGCGCACGCGGGCCCCGGTGCGGTACAGGCGATCGCCCGCAGTGCCGAAGGGGTTGGGCACGAAACGCTCGGCGGTCAGCGCGTCGCGCTGCAGGTAGCCCTTGGCCAGGCCCGGCCCGCCGACGAACAGCTCGCCGACCAGCCCGGCCGGCAGCGCCTGCAGGCTCGGGCTCAGCACGTACGCGAGCGTGTCGTTGATAGGCCGGCCGATCGGCACCGAGCGCGCGTCCGCAGGAAGGTCGTGCGGGATCGTGCAGGTGGTGGTGAAGGTGGTGCACTCGGTCGGGCCGTAGCCATTGATGAGTGTCAGCCCGGGCAGGGCCTGCAGGGCCCGCCGCACGTGCGCGACCGACAGCGCCTCGCCACCGATGAGCAGCTGGCGCAGCCCGGCCAGGTGCGCGGGATCGTCGTCGACCACGGCATTGAACAGGGCGGCGGTGAGCCAGGCGGTCGTCACCTCGCCGTCGCGGATGCTGCGCGCCAGGCCGGCGGCGGTGGGCAGCGCCTCGTCGTGCAGCACGCAGCGTCCGCCGTTGAGCAGCGGGCCCCACACCTCGAGCGTCGAGGCATCGAAGCCCAGCGGCGCCGCGTGCAGCATGGCCTGCCCCGGCAGATCGACGTAGTGCGCGTCGACCACCAGGCGCAGGATCGAACGATGGCAGATCTCGATGCCCCTGGGCGTGCCGGGCGAGCCGGACGTGTACATCACGTAGGCGACGCTGCCGCCGTCGGCCGGCGCGGGACGCAGCGACGCGTTGCCGACCGACCCGAGGTCTTCTATCGGCAGCACCGACAGGCCCGCGGGCAGCAACGTGCGCTGCGCGCGCGAAGCGATCGCCACGCGCACGCCGGCGTCCGCGACCGTGAAGGCCAGGCGCTCGGCGGGGTGGTGGGTGTCCAGTGGCACGTATGCCGCGCCGACCTTGAGGATGGCGAGCAGGGCCACGATGCCCTCGATCGACCGCTCGAGCGCCACGCCCACACGCTCGCCGCCCCGCACGCCGGCAGACTGCAGCTGCGCGCCCAGTCGTGTCGACGCTTCATCGAGCTCCCGATAGCTCAGCCGTTGCTGGCCGAGTTGCAGCGCGGTGGCGTCGCCCTGCTGCTGCGCGATGCGCACGAACAGACCATGCACCGTGAGTGAAGCGTCGCGCGCTTGCAGCGGCGGATTCCAGTCGACGAACTGGCGGCGATGCTCGGGCGCGGGCAGGTTCGTGATGTCGGACAGCCCGGCCTGCGGCCGCTCGACGAACTGGCGCGCCACGTGCGCGACACAGTCGAGCACCGCGGCGGCCTGCGCGCGGTCGAGTCGACGGGCGTCGAAGTCGAGTTGCAGTTCGGTACTGTCGGTCGCGGCGAGACGGATCTGGACCGGCGAGTCGGCCGCGTCATCGGCGCGCTCGCGGCGATGGGCGTCGACGCGGCCGATCCAGCGGGACACGTCGCCGGCCTGGTCGTCCGCCGATGCCGGCGTTCCCAGCCACCGGGCGCACAGCAGTTGCCACGCAGCGACAGCGATCGACTCCGTCAGCCAGCCGGATCGGCGGGCACTCTCGTTCAGCTGCGCAAGCAGGCGAGGCTCCAGCGCAACAGACACTCGATCACGGGGGGCACCTTCGCGGGCCGATGGCGGCGGCACCTTGAACGGCAGGCGCACCCGGTTGACGATGC
>CAZVLY010000184.1:5256-9381 GCA_964628175.1 uncultured Piscinibacter sp.
CGCGTCGAGCTCCGGGGCAGAGAGGGGCTTCGTCTGCATGCGGGATATGCCAGTCAAGGTCCAGTTCGTCCAGGAGGACCGCGCAGGAATGCTTTGCGCTCGACAACGGGTTTCTGGACGAGGGTGCGAAACCCGCACGACCTGTGAGCCGGTGCCGGTGGCCCGACCTTCTGAGGGTGAGGGTCATTATCCTGGGCGAGTACCCGCTGCGGACCCCTAAGACGGGTGGATCAAGCCCCGCAAAGCGATGCGCATACTGCGAGTGTGCAAATGTCGACATTACTCAGAGGGGCGCTCACAACGACGTGGACGGTGTCGGCGCTCGGCGTGGCCGCGCTCGTGTTCTTCTCCGACGGATTCCAGCTCGCCGGACCCGAGGGCATGCCGGCGCGACCCGAGGCGGCCGTACCGCTGGCCGTGCTCGGCGACTCCGACAGCCACTCGTACCAGGACAAGGTCTCCTTTCCCGCCGGCAGCGGCAAGCGTGGCGGTGCGTACCGTGCCACCACGATGCAATGGACCGAGGTGCTCGCGCGCCTGAGACCGCAGGAACTCGACCAGGGCGAGTGGGGAGTCTGGGGTGTCCATCGCATCGTGGCGCGGGTGCAGGATTGGGTGGGCCTGCAGAACCGGGCCCCGCGCAAGGAGGACTACCAGTACAACTTCGCGATCTCCGGCGCGGGCTGCGAGACCCTCACCACGGGAGGCGGCCGGCAGGTGCAGCGACTGCTGTCGCTGATGGACCGCGAGCCGGCGCGCTGGCGCGAAGGCGTGGTCGTGCTGCGCATCGGCGTGAACAGCTTCGGCATGGACGACGGGCTCGATCGATTCGCTCACGATCCGATGGGTGCGGCCATCCAGTCCGAGGTGACGCAGTGCCTGTCGCAGGTGCGCGCGGCGATCACGCTGGTGCATGCGAAACACCCGCAGACGCGCTTCGTGCTGGTGGGCATCTACGACAACACCAACTGGCCGCGCTACTTCGAGCGCTGGCAGTCCCCCGCTGCGCTGGCCAACGTGGCGCGCGGGCTGGACGTCTACGACCAGGCCTTGCGGCGCATGGCCGAGGCGGACCCGCGGCTGGCCTTCTTCGACGACCGCGCCTGGTTCGCCGCGCGCTGGGGAACGCGCGATGCGCAGGGCCGGCCCGCCTACCGGCCGGTGGTGCTGGCTTCGGGGCTGACGGTGCACAACACGATCGGCGACGAACCGCACCATGCGGTGATCGCCGACGGCCACGCCGGGCTCGTGTGGAATGTGCTGTGGGCACAGTCGCTGGTGGAACTGCTGAACCAGCGCCTGGGCATGAAGATCACGCCGATCGGCGACGCCGAGGCCTCGCGCCTAGTCGATGCGCTGCTCGCCTCGAATCGTTGATCGGAGGTGGAATGGGTCCCTTCGGATTGATGCATGGCCTGGTGGATGCGCTGAAGGTCGCGCCCGGCGTGCTGCACCTGCGTCGCGCCTCGGCCGAACGCAACTTCGCGAACAACGTGCGCTCGAACCTGTTCCGCGGAGTGTTCGGCTCGGCCCAGGAGGCGCTGGCCAGCGCACCACCGACCCGACCGCTGAGCTACGACAACGACGGCTCGGCCAATCTCTACCTCGGGCGCCTGCAGATCGACGATTACGACTACCCGTCGATGTTCTGGCTGAAGCAGTCGTTCGACGAGGGCATGAGGAGCCTGGCGGATGTCGGTGGCAGCATCGGCATCAAGTACTTCGCCTTCGGCGAGCTGATGTCGTTTCCGGATGACCTCTTGTGGCGGGTCATCGACATGCCGGCGGTGGCCGCGCGGGGGCGAGAGTTCGCCGCGAGCCGCGGTGCGCCGGCGGCGCTGCAATTCTCCGGCGACATCGCCGACGCCGACGGTGTCGACATCCTCTACGCCTCGGGCGTGCTGCAGTATCTGCCGCAAACGCTCGCGGAGATGCTCGCGGGGCAGGCGCGCAAGCCTCGCCGCATCATCGTGAACACTGCGGCCATTCATCCGAGCAAGAGCTTCTTCACCCTCAACAGCATCGGCACGGCCTTCTGTGCCTACCGCGTGCAGTCGCGCGATGAATTCGTCCGCGACGTCACGGCGCAGGGCTACGCGCTGCGTCACGAGTGGCGCAACATCGGCAAGCCCCTGCGCCTGCCGTTCGAACCCGGTCACGGCCTCGAGGACTACGCGGGCTTCTGCTTCGACGCGCTGTCCTGAGCGCCAAAGGCCTCGCCGGCCCAGCCGGCGATGGCCTCGATCACGCGGCGCTGGGCCGACAGCGTGGTCAGCGTGTGGTCGATGTCGGGCAGGAAGTCGCAGCGCACGCGCGCGGCGAATGGCCGATCGCCGAACACGTCCTGGAACTGCCGGGCGTAACTGAACCGCCAGAGCATGCCGCCGGTGTGCATCAGGAACACGCGGCCGCCACGCCGGTCCAGCGTGTCGAGCATGGCGGCGAAGTCGTCCCGCGGCGGGGTGGCGTGGCCATAGTCGATCTCCAGCGGCTCGCCGCCGTCGACAGCCGGCGCGGGCCGCGACAGGCGCGCCGCCAGCGAACGCAGCGGCCAGCCCATCCAGGCCCGCAGCGTGGCCGTGGGGTCACGCCGCCACTGCAGCAGGTAGCGCTCCAGGCGCGAGCGGCGGCTCGGGTAGGCGTAGCCATCGAGCATCCACAGGCCGGCCACGCGCTCGTCTTCCTGGGCTACCGCGAGGCCACGATGCGCGCCCGAGCAGATGCCTGCGATCACGAAACGCTTCAGCCCGGTGGTGCGCTCGAGGTGATCCATCGCCGCGCGCAGGTCGGCGACGATCTGCCGCTCGAAGGGCTGCGCCTGCGGTGCGTTGTCGCTGTCGCCCTGGCCGGCAAGGTCGAAACGCAGGCTCGGCCAGCCCTGCGAGGCGAGATGCCGCGCCAGCTTGACGTTGAAGCGGTGCGGCCCGATGCGGTGGATCACGCCGGCGTTGAGCATCAGGAAACCGACATCGCGCTGGCCGAGTTCGTCGGGCAGGGTCAGCGTTCCCGACAGGTGCTTGGCCGGACCGAAGCTGACGGCGATCTCATTCATCGGCGGCCGCCTCGATGTGCGATGCGAGCATCTCGAGCACCGGTGCCGGGACCAGTGCGGTGCTCAGCGCTTCTTCCGAAGACCAGTCGAACACGTGGGAGAACGCGTCGACCTGGGTCGGCAGGCCCGATCGGGCCAGGCCTTGAGCGAGCGTCGCGCCGGCCGCATGGTCCGGCGGCAGCACCAGGGTCACCTGCTTCGCCCTCGCCGATTCGAGGTCGGTCGGAACGAGATGGCCGAGTTGATCGAGCAGGGCCGCACCCACGCCGAAGCCCAGGGCCTCGTCGACGATGGCCGGTACCGCCGCGCTCGTGCGCAGCGCGCCCGCCTCTGCCAGGCCGCGGGCATGGGCCGCCGTCAGCTCGCCGAGGTAGCGGCGCCCGTCCATCACCGGTTCCCACAGGATCAGTCGATCGACCGCTGCGGGCAACCGGCTCGAGGCCAGGGCCGCGATCGTTGCGCCCAGGCGTGCGCCGAGCCAGATGGTGCGAGTCGCGCGGCTGCGGCGCAGGAGCTCCTGGTGGGCGAGCAGCACGTCGTCGCACCAGCCGCGAAGCTCGCCGTCCTGGTCCTCGCCTGCGGACTCGCCCACACCGTAGCCGTCGAAGCGCATCACGCCGATGCCGCGATCGGCCAAGCGGTCGCTGAGCACGCGCAGCATGCGGTGGAAACGGATCGCCTCCTGGCCCAGCGGGTTGCACACCAGCACGCCGACGCCCTTCGAGGTGGCCGGTGTCGCCGGGTGAAGGACACCGTACAGCTGCCTTGCCGCCGGGCCGAAACGGAACGGATTCATGAACGCATCTTGGTGGCCACTTCGGGCCTCTTCTCCCTGGCTCGATTCTGGCGCAGGCAGCCGAGTTCGATCCTGGCGAGCCGCGCAAGTTCGTGCGCATTGCGACATGCGCACCCCCCCGATTCCCGGAGGGTGACGCGAGCGCAGGCCGCAGGCGGTGCTCGGAGCGGGCAGGAGTCGGCCGACAGGCGACTGGGTTATCGTTCGCGCTGCTTCCCGATTCCGCCTCCATGCTCGTTCATCCCCAATTCAGCCCCATCGCCCTGCAGCTCGGGCC
>CAZVLY010000185.1:0-9303 GCA_964628175.1 uncultured Piscinibacter sp.
ACAACGGTGGCCGCCACCAGGTCAAGCGCATCAAGGTCAAGCCCGGTGCCGCGCTGAGCCTGCAGATGCACCACCACCGCGCCGAGCACTGGATCGTGGTCAGCGGTACGGCCGAGGTGACCTGCGGCGACAAGGTCATCCTGCTGTCGGAGAACCAGAGCACCTACATCCCGCTGGGCGAGAAGCACCGCCTGTCCAACCCGGGCAAGGTGCCGCTGGAGATCATCGAGGTGCAATCCGGCAGTTACCTGGGCGAGGACGACATCGTTCGCTTCGAAGACACCTACGGCCGCGTGAAGTAGTTGCGCCGCCACACATGCCCCTGAACGGGCGGGTGCGTTTCGCGCCCGCCTTCAAGGACAATCCCTATTGACCTCAGGGCCTTGGCCCGCAGCAGACCCCTACACCACCATGAAAGTCCTCGTCACCGGCGCCGCCGGCTTCATCGGCATGCACGTGTCGCAGATCCTGCTGGCACGCGGCGACAGCGTGGTCGGCCTGGACAACCTGAACGACTACTACGACGTGCAGCTCAAGCTGGACCGGCTGGCCCGGCTGACGCCGCACGCCAACTTCCGATTCGTCAAGATGGACGTGGCCGACCGCGAGGGCATCGCGAAGCTGTTCGCCGACGAGAAGTTCGACCGCGTCGTGCACCTGGCGGCGCAGGCCGGCGTGCGCTACTCGCTGGTCAACCCGCACGCCTACATCGACAGCAACATCGTCGGCTTCACCAACATCCTCGAGGGCTGCCGCCACAACGCGGTGCAGCACCTGGCCTACGCGTCGAGCTCCAGCGTCTACGGCGGCAACACCGCGATGCCGTTCTCGGAGCACCACAACATCGACCACCCGGTCAGCCTGTACGCCGCCACGAAGAAGGCCAACGAGCTGATGGCGCACACCTACAGCCACCTGTTCCGCCTGCCCACCACCGGGCTGCGCTTCTTCACGGTGTATGGCCCCTGGGGCCGCCCCGACATGGCGCTGTTCCTGTTCACCAAGGCGATCCTCGCCGGCGAGCCGATCCAGGTGTTCAACCACGGCAAGATGGTGCGCGACTTCACCTACATCGACGACATCGCCAACGGCGTGGTGCGCGTGCTCGACCGCCCCGCCACGGTGGACGCCGGCTTCGACGCCGCAGCGCCCGATCCGGCGCGCAGCAACGCGCCCTACCGCGTGTTCAACATCGGGAACAACGACCCGGTGCCGCTGATGGCCTTCATCGAGGCGATCGAAGGCGCGCTCGGCAAGACCGCGCAGAAGCACTACCTGCCCCTGCAGGACGGCGACGTGCCCGCCACCTCGGCCGACGTGTCCGAGCTGGAGTCGTGGACCGACTTCCGCCCTGCCACGCCGGTGACCGAGGGCGTCGGCCGCTTCGTGCAGTGGTATCGGGGTTATTTCAAGGCTTGAGAGAAGAAGGAAACGTTCGCATGACCACCATCGCAGTCATCGGCCTGGGCTATGTCGGCCTGCCGCTCGCCGTCGAATTCGGCAAGAAATTCCGCACCCTCGGCTTCGACCTCCATGCCGAGAAGGTGGCCGCCTACGGCCGCCACGTCGACCCGACCGGCGAAGTCAGCAGCGCCGACCTAAAGGCCGCCACGCAGCTGACCTGCAGCACCGACCCGAAGATCATCGCCGAGGCCGATTTCATCATCGTCGCCGTGCCCACGCCGGTGGACGACGCGCACCAGCCCGACTTCACGCCGCTGGTGAAGTCCTCCGAGAGCGTCGGCCGGCACATCAAGAAGGGCGCGATCGTCGTCTACGAGTCGACCGTCTACCCGGGCGCCACCGAAGAGGTCTGCATCCCCATCATCGAGAAGCACTCCGGCCTGAAGTGGAAGCAGGACTTCTTCGTCGGCTACAGCCCCGAGCGCATCAACCCGGGCGACAAGGAGCGCACCGTCACCAAGATCACCAAGGTGGTCTCGGGTGACACGCCGGAGACCCTGAAGAAAGTGGCCGAGGTCTACGGCGCGATCATCACCGCGGGCGTCTACCCGGCCAGCAGCATCAAGGTGGCCGAGGCCGCCAAGGTGATCGAGAACACCCAGCGCGACCTGAACATCGCGTTGATGAACGAACTCTCGGTGATCTTCCACCGCATCGGCATCGACACGCTCGAGGTGCTCAAGGCCGCCGGCACGAAGTGGAACTTCCTGCCGTTCCGCCCGGGCCTGGTGGGCGGCCATTGCATCGGCGTCGACCCGTACTACCTGACGCACAAGGCCGAGAAGCTCGGCTACACGCCGCAGGTCATCCTCGCCGGCCGGCGCATCAACGACAGCATGGGCAAGTTCGTCGCCGAGCAGACCGTCAAGGAGATGATCGCCGCCGACCTGCCGGTCAAGGGCGCCGACGTGATCGTGCTGGGCATGACCTTCAAGGAGAACTGCCCCGACCTGCGCAACAGCAAGGTGATCGACGTGGTCAACGAGCTGCGCAGCTTCGGCGCGCGCGTGCACGTGCACGACCCGATCGCCGAATCGTCGGAGTGCGAGCACGAGTACGGCATCAAGCTCACGCCCTGGGACCAGCTGCCGCGCGCCTCGGCGATCGTCGCCGCGGTGGCGCACAAGCAGTACGCGGAGATGGGCCTGAAGCAGATCGCCGCCAAGGCGGTCGACAAGGCCGTGTTCACCGACGTCAAGGCCGCCTACGACCCGGCCGAGATCGCCGCGCACGGCCTGAACGGCTGGCGGCTCTGAAACGCCGGCGGGCCTAGAGCAGCGCCTGCTGCCGGGCCAGACGCCAGCCGCTGTCGGGCTGCTGGCGAGCGAGCATCCAGACCTCGCGGAACGGCATCGCGCCGAGTTCAGCGGACTCGCGCACCATGCCGCTGAACTCGATGCTGGCGAGCTCCAGCGGGCCGACCGCCTCGTGCGAGATCAGGTGCGCTTCGACCGAGAGCACGTCGGTGCGGTTCGGCCCGGCCCCGCGATGGGGCAGTTCGGCGGCCAGCTCGTCGAACATGGCCTCGGTGGTGAGCCGGCGCAGGGCCTCGAGGTCGCCGCGGTCCCAGGCCGCCTGCAGGTCGAGGAACTGTGCACGCGCCGCGCCGAGCAACTGGCGCTCGGCGTCGTTGCGTACCGCACGCGCGAGCATCGGCCGGCCGCTGCGTGGCTGAAACCAGCGCGGCAGCACGCGCGCGATCGCAGTGTGCGAGCGACGGGCCGTGACCAGCAGCATGAGCAACAGCATGGCCGCGCCGAGCAGCGCCGCGGCGTGGCCGGGCGAGCCGCCCTGCAAGGCCAGCACGGCGAGCAGCGAGCCGGCCAGGCCGAACGAGGTGCTCAGGCCCGTCAGCGCCGTCGCGGACGCGTCGCGCGGCAGGGCCCACAGGGCCGCCAGCAGCAGCACGCCGGCGACCGTCAGGCGCAGCGAGCTCACGGCTTTCAGCACTTGATGCCCACGTGCAGCGCGACGACGCCGGCGCTGAGGTTGTGCACGTCCACGTGGGCGAAGCCGGCGCTCTTCATCATCGCCTTGAGCTCGGCCTGCCCCGGGTGCATGCGGATCGACTCGGCCAGGTAGCGGTAGCTGTCCGCATCGCCGGCGACGAGCTGGCCGATGCGCGGCAGGATGTTGAACGAGTACCAGTCGTAGGCCTTGGCCAGCGGCGGCGCGATCTTCGAGAATTCGAGCACCAGCAGCCGGCCGCCCGGCTTGAGCACGCGATTCATCTCGGCCAGCGCGCGGTCCTTGTGCGTCATGTTGCGCAGACCGAAGGCGACACTGACGAGGTCGAAGCTGGCCGTCGGGAAGGGCAGCACCTCGGCATCGCAGATCACCGTGGGCAGCACCACGCCCTCGTCGAGCAGGCGGTCGCGGCCGCGCTGGAGCATGGCCTCGTTGATGTCGGTGTGCACCACGGTGCCGCTCGATCCGACCTTCTTCGCGAAGGCGCGTGCCAGGTCACCGGTGCCGCCGGCGAGATCGAGCACGCGGTCGCCGGGGCGCAGGTTCGCCACCGCCACGGTGTAGGCCTTCCAGGCGCGGTGCAGGCCCAAGGACATCAGGTCGTTCATCACGTCGTATTTCGACGCGACCGAATCGAACACGCCGCGCACCTTCTGGGCCTTGGCGGCCTCGTCGACCGTCTGGAATCCGAAATGGGTCTGGCTCATGAGGTCTCGCTCAGTGGTGGTGGCCGCAACCCGCACCGGGGGCCGCGGGCATGTCGGCATCGCGCTGCATTCCGGCAGCCTGCAGTCGCTCCTCGTACTGGGCCCACAGCTGCGCTTCCTGCGACCCGAGGAAGTACAGGTAGTCCCAGGAGAAGATGCCGGAGTTGTGGCCGTCGCTGAAGGTCGGCTGCACGGCGTAGTTGCCCACCGGTTCGAGTTCCGTCAGCTCGACCCCGCGCTTGCCGGTCTGCAGCACTTCCTGCCCGGGGCCGTGGCCCTGCACCTCGGCCGAGGGCGAGTAGATGCGCATCAGCTCGAACGGGATGCGGAAGGTCTGGCCGTCGGAGAAGCCGACTTCGAGCACGCGCGATTGCTGGTGCACGGTGATGGCCGTGGGCTGGGGGGTGGAGTTGCTGAGGCCGGCCATGGGAACGCTTCGATGAGTGAGCCGGCCGCAGTGTAGCGAAGCGCCTGTCGCGATGCGATCAGGGGCATTGAGAGGCATTGACGCCGGTCAGGCGGATGCGAGAGCGTCCCGCACGGCGGCATCGAGTTCGGCCAGCGTCGCGCGCAGCCGGGTCGTCGCGCCGCCGGGCACCTCGCGCTGCCGCGGCCCCCACACGGCCTGCGGAAACTGGCTGTCCCAGTCGAAGCGCGCGATGACGTGCCAGTGAAGATGCGGCACCATGTTGCCCAATGCGGCGAGGTTCATCTTGGTCGGCTGAAGGCGCTCGATGAGCGCGCGCTCGATGGCGCAGACCAGATCCATGCAGCGCTGCCGCTCCGGCGCCAGCAGCGCCGAGAACTCCCCGACATGGTGGCGCGCGATGACCCGGTAGAACGCCGGAAAGTCGGCGTCCTCGGCACGGATGACCCGCCAGGCGGCGTCCTGCCAGATCGGCACGCCGGCGTGCTCGCGACACAGCACGCAGTCGGCGCGCGCATCGCTCAGGGGCTCGAAGTCGACAGGCATGTGCCGATTATCGGGGCCACCGGTTCGACTCATGGGGCCAGGCTCAGCTTGTAGTTTCCGGTTCCGCCGGACGCACGGGAGACGCGCAAGGCCACCGTGACGGCCGTGCTGCCGCTGTTGCCGATCGTGAACAACACGGCCTGCCCCGGGCTCGCCAGGATCTGCCCGAGCGGCTGCGTCGCCGACAGGTAGACGCCCAGACCGAAACCGACGGCTGCATTGCCCGGCAGCGTGGCCACGACGCGGCGCCCAGGGGCGATGGTGATCCGGTAGAAGTCGACATCGGCGGTGCTGGCGAGCGCGCCCGAGATCACCGTCGGCGTGCCGGCGATGGCCTGTGCCTTGGCGAAGGCATCGTTGGACTCCACCTCGATGACGGTCGGCATCGGTGCGGGTACAGGTGCGGGCTTCGGCGCGGGAGCCGGTGTGGGCGCGGGCGCGGGTGCAGGCGCGGGCTTGGGCGCTGGCGCGGGAGCCGGCGCAGGGACTGGTGCGGGTTTCGGCGCCGGCGCCGGTGCAGGTGCCGGCGCGGGAGCCGGCTTCGGCGCTGCCGCGATCGCCAGCGCCACCGCCGCATTGGCGTCCACGATGCCGCTGCCACAGCCGCTGCACGCTGCCGGGAAAGCGCGCGCGCTGGCCTTGAGCATCGTGCCCACCTGGTCCGGCGTCAGCGCCTTGTTCACGGACAGCATGAGCGCAGCCACCGCGCTGACATGGGGTGTCGCCATCGAGGTGCCGGCATAGGCCGCATAGGCATCGGCGCCGGGTGCAGTGGTGCCGGCATTGAGCGTCGAGACGATGCCGTTACCGCCATCGCCGCCCGGTGCAGCCAGCGTGACGTTGGCGCCGGTGTTCGAGTACGAGGCCTTGCCGCCCGCCGCATTGGTCGCCGCCACGGCGACGACGCCGCTGCAGTTGGCCGGCGTGGTGCGGCCGGCATCGGCGTTGTCGTTGCCCGCGGCCACCACCACCACGGCGCCCTGGGTTCGGGCCTGCGTGATGGCTGCCTGCGCCGTCTTGTCGCAGCTGCCCGTGCCGCCGAGCGACAGGCTGATCACGCGCGCCGGCGTCGGATTGGCCGGCACGCCGGCAAAGGGCACGCCTGAAGCCCAGACGATCGCGTCGGCGATGTCCGAGGTGTAGCCGCCGCAGCGGCCGAGCGCGCGCAGCGACTGGACCTTGGCACCGAAGGCGACTCCGACCACGCCGCTGCCGTTGCCGGCGACTGCGCCGACGATGCCCGCGACGTGGGTGCCGTGCCATGAACTGTTGTGCGCCGGCGTGCCGGCGCCGCAATAACCCGCGCTCACCGCATCGCCAGGGTCGGAGGCATCGGCATCGCGTGCCGTGCTGTCGTTCGAGACGAAGGTGTCGGCCACGAAGTCGTAGCCCGGCAGCAGGTTGGCGACGAGGTCCGCATGCGGGCGCACGCCGGTGTCGATCACCGCGACGACGATGCCGGCGCCGCTGGACTTGTCCCACGCCGCGGGGGCGCGGATGCCTGCCGTCGCGTCCGACAGCGCCCACTGCTTCGTGTACATCGGATCCGCCGGCACGAACAGCGGTTGCAGGACGCGATCGGGCTCGGCGTACTCGACGGCCGCATCGCCGCCGCGCAGGCTGGCCGCGAGCACATCCGCTTCGTCGTGGCTCATCGAGCGGCCGAGTTGGTAGACGTGCGCGCCGGACAAGGTCTGGCGCAACAGGCGGATCGTGACGCCCTGGCGATTGGCCGCCACCTGCGCCGCGAACTGCGATTGTGGTGAACGGGCGGCCGCGGCGTCACGGTACTTGACGATCAGGCGGTTGGTGGTCGGCGCCGCGACCAGCGCCGCGCGCATCACGTCGGGGGTGTCCGGGCGCTGGAAGGCGTGGGCGGGAGCGGCCAGGCAGGCCGCAGCAGCGAGCGCGAGCGCGCCCTGGCGAAGACGATGGGTCATGGAAAGCCTCGGTGGGGGTTCGAGGCCAGATCGCGACGGCGATCCGGCAGCCCCGCTACCCTGGCATTGCTGCGGTAGGCCGGAGGCTTTGCGTCCCTCGCTTTCACGAGGTTTGCGACAGTAGTGGACTGTAGTGGCGCCGTAACAAGATGTCACCAAGCGCTCAGCACCGAACTCCCCGTGCCGTGAACTCGGACGCGATAACAGATCGAGTCGGCGCGATGCGGCTGTCTCGCGAGCGCGTCAGCCGCGCCCGCGCCGTGGGTTCAGGCGGACACGGCCACGTGGCCGCTGTCGGCCTCGGCTTCGGGCGGGCCGTGCTGCGCCGCCCCCGCACGCGCGTCGACGCTTGCGTGGCGCAGCGTGTTGCGGCCCTCGGCCTTGGCGCGGTAGAGCTGGCGATCGGCCTCGTCGACCAGCGCCTCGACCGATTCGACCGTGTCGCGCAAGGCCGCCGCGCCCATCGACAGCGTGATGCCATGCGGGTGCGGCAGGCCGTGCACGGGCTGCGCGGCCAACTGGTGGCGCAGGCGCTCGAAGACCATCGCGAGCTCCTCCATGCCGGTGCCGGGCATGACGAGCAGCCATTCGTCGCCGCCGTAGCGGCCCATCCGCTCCTGGCCACGCAGCACCTCGCCGGCGGCCTGCGCGAAAGCGCGCAGCACCCGATCGCCGGCGGCATGGCCGCCGCGGTCGTTGACCTGCTTGAAGTGGTCGAGGTCGACCACCGCGATGCTCAGCGGCATGTCGAGCTTGCGGCACAGGCGGAACTGCTCCTGCGCGAAGGCCAGGATGGCGCGCCGGTTCGGCATGCCGGTGAGGTCGTCGCGCATCACCAGGTCGGCGAGCTGGCGGCGGCGGCGCAACGCTCTGGCGCCCAGCCAGAACGCGAAGGCCAGCAGCCCGGCGAGCGCTACCAGCGCGGCCCACAGCGCCTGCTGCTGCGCCTCGCGGGCCTTCAGTGCGAGCCGATCGGCCTCGGCGCGGTGGCGAAGGTCGGCGACCTCGGCCTCGCGCCGCGCGATCTCGTAGCGTGCCTGCAGGCGCAACACCTGCGTGTCGCGGATCGACTGCTGGCTCTGCGACACCGCCTGGGTGGCGCGCTTGAGCTCCGCATAGGCCTCCCGGTGCATTCCCTGCGAGGCGTAGCCGTCGGCTACACGCTGGGCGAGCCGGGCCCGCTCCAGCGGCGGCAGCACCATGCCGTCGAGTGCGTGTGCCTTGTCGATCTCCTGCAGCACGTCTGCGCGCTTGAGTCGCGTCAGGGCCTCGATGAGCAGGCCGCGCGCACTGGCCAGGCGCACCGGCGCCTCGGTGGCCAGCACGCCGGGCAGCACACCCCTTACCAGTTCGAGAACGCGTTGCGGCTGGTCCTGCGACAGCCACAGCGCCGCGAGGTCGAGGGTGACGATCGCCTCGCCGGCGGCATCGCCGATCTCGCGGCTGCGCGCCAGCGAGCTCTCGAAGGAGCGCGCCGCCTTCTCGCCCTCGCCCTGGCGCGCCAGCATGTTGCCGCGCTCCCACTCGATCCAGCCGCGCTGGAAGCGCGCCGGCTGCGTGCCCAGGACCTCGAGCGCACGCTCGAAGTAGCTGTCCGGCGGCGCCTTGCCGGTCAGCGCGCCAGCCATGCTGCCCATGGCAATCAGCGCGTTCGTCTCCAGGTGAAGCAGCCCGAGCCGGCGGCCGCAGCGCTCGGTTTCCTCGGCGACGCGCCAGGCCTCGTCGAGCGCCTGCGTGTCGCGCAGCAGGAACAGGTCGCCGCCGGCGATCTCGCACAGCAGGTACTCGTCGCCCAGCGCCGCCGCGGCACGGCGCAGCTCCACGCTGCGCGGGATGAGCCGGGCGGAATCCTCGGTGCGGAACAACGCTCCGATCGCGAAGGACTCGAGCCACAGGTGGTGGCGCGGCGTGGCCGTGGGCACGCGTCCGAGGCGGGCGCGTGCCTCGTCGACGGAGCGCTGCGCGGCACGGGGCTGGTCGATCAGCGTGTAGGCAGCGGCCTTGCCGAGCAGGCGCCAGAAGCGGGACTCCGAATCGAGCGTGTCAAGGGTCGCATCGGCCAGCGCCAGCGCCGCGGCGGGGTCGTCCAGCGAGCGGTCCTGCACTGGGCGCAACGCCTCGGGGTAGTTCGGTCCGGCCAGTGCTGCCGAGCTGGCGAGCAGCGCCAGCACCGACATCCAGCCCCGCCAGCGCCGCGCCGTGGCAAGGGGTCGTGGCCGGCACGGGGCCGGTCGGCAGCGCGAAGACCAGG
>CAZVLY010000186.1:0-9291 GCA_964628175.1 uncultured Piscinibacter sp.
GCCAGGTCCTCGCACAGCTCGTAGCGCGCGGCCAGCTCGTCGCGCGGCAGCGTGGGCTTGATGCGGCCAGGGTTCAGGTACAGCGCGACGAAGGAGTCGGGGATGAGGATCTGCGAGTCGTCGTTCATCGATCGGGGCCGGTTTGCGACAACACAATGCGGGTGCGGCGCGAGCTGCATACGGTAGCGTGACTTCCGGGGCCCGGCGACCATGCGCGTGATCTTTCTCGACTTTGGCGGAGTGACCCACCCTTGCGGCGTGGACGACGAAGCGCGCGCGGCGCAGCGCGGCGGCGTGTCCACAGGCGTGCGCCTGGACGTGTTCTGCTGGTTCGACATCCTGCCGGGGCTGCTCGCCGGCCACGACGACGTCTACGTGGTGGTGCACTCCAACTGGCGCTTCGCGCACTCCGAGCAGGAGATCGGCGACCTGCTCGGCGACCTGGGCAATCGTTACCTCGGCTGCACGCCGCTGGGCGAGCGCTACGCCTGCATCCAGGCCTGGCTGACGCGGCACCCGACGGTCTCGTCCTACCGCATCCTCGACGACTCGCCGGTGGCCTTCGGCGACCCACCGCCGCCCGAGCTGATCCTGTGCGACCCGCGCACCGGGCTGTCGGAGCCGCGCGTGCAGGCGCAGATCCGCGAGTGGCTCGCCGCCGGCTGACGCGCGCGGGTTGATCGACGGCAGGCGCAGTGCGCCGGGCTGTGCGACGATGCACTCGTGAAGACCACGCTCGACCTGATCGTCTTCGGCGCCACCGGCTTCACCGGGCAACTGGTGGCCGAGCACCTGAACACCACCCAAGGCGTCGGCGGCGAGCTGGCCTGGGCGATGGCCGGCCGCAGCCTCGACAAGCTGGTGCAGGTGCGCGAGCGCATCGGCGCCGATCCGGCACTGCCGCTGCTCGTCGCCGATGCCTCGCACCCGGCCTCGTTGACGGCGCTGGTGCGGCAGGCGCGGGTGGTGATCAGCACCGTCGGGCCCTACCAGCTGCACGGCACGGCGCTGGTCGAGGCCTGCGCGAAGGCCGGCACCGACTATGTGGACCTGTGCGGCGAGCCGCTGTGGATGGCGCAGATGATCCCGCGCCTGGAGGCGCCGGCGCGGCAGAGCGGCGCGCGCATCGTGTTCTCCTGCGGCTTCGACTCGATCCCCTTCGACCTCGGCGTGCTGTTCCTGCAGCACGAGGCGATGCAGCGCTTCGGCAAGCCGCTGCAGCGTGTGCGCGGCCGGGTGCGCGTGATGAAGGGCAGCTTCTCCGGCGGCACGCTGGCCAGCCTGCTCGCGACCCTGGAGCAGACGCGCCGCGAGCCCGCGCTGAACCGCACGATGGCCGATCCGTTCGCGCTGACGCCCGGCTTCCGCGGCCCCGCCCAGCCCGACGACACCGGCGCGCGCTACGACGAGGCGGCGCAGGCCTGGACGGCGCCCTTCGTGATGGCGGCCATCAACACCAAGAACGTGCACCGCACCAATGCGTTGCGGCAGCACCCCTACGGCCGCGACTTCGTCTACGACGAACGTGTGCTGGCCGGCCGCGGCCCCGCCGGCCAGCGCCGCGCGCGCCGCCTCGCGCTGAACACGATGCTGCAGAACGCCGCGCTCGGCTTCGCGCCCGCGCGGGCGCTGCTCAGCCGCTACGTGCTGCCCAAGCCGGGCGAAGGGCCCGGGCTGCACGAGCGCGAGACCGGCCGCTACGAGCTGGTCTTCAGCGGCGAGACGGACGACGGCCGCAGGGTGCGCGCCGTGGTCGAGGGCGATCGCGACCCCGGCTACGGCTCCACCGCCAAGCTGATCTCCGAGGCCGCGCTGTGCCTGCTGCAGGACGTGGACCGCGGCATGGCGCCCGGCGGCGTGTGGACGCCCGGTGCCGCGATGGGCATGGCGCTGGTGCGGCGGCTGCAGGAACGCGCCGGGCTGAGCTTCGCGATCGACGACGCGGGCTGATTCGCCTGCCGCCGGTGGTTCAACGCCGGCCGATCAGCCCCTCGGCGCGCATCCAGTCCAGCATGTCGGCGAGCAATGGGGCCAGCGGCGTCTCGCGGTAGTCGAGCTCGCGGCGCGCCTTGGCCGAATCGACGCGGCGCGGCTGGCTGGTCAGCGTGGCCGCTTCCGGGGTCACGTTCGGTTCGCGCCCGCTGAGACGCGACCACGCGTCGGCCAGCCGCGCCACCGCCATCAGGGCCCAGGCCGGCGTCGCGCCGCGCGGCGTGCGCCGGCCCAGCGCCTCGCCCACGCGGTGCACGAAGTCGACATAACTCTCGCGCTGGCCGCCCAGCACGTAAGCCTGCCCGAAGCGCTGGCGCTGCCAGGCACGGACCTGCGCGCGGGCGATCTCGCGCACGTCGGCGAAGTCGCCGCTGCCCGGCGGGATGCCCGGCAGCTTCTCCTGGTCGATCAGCCGGATCAGCCGCGCCCAGCTGTGGCGGTCGCCCGGGCCGAGCACATGGGCCGGATTGAAGACGATCCACGGCAGGCCGCTGCTGCGCACCGCCTGCTCGCCGAGGTACTTGCTGCGCTCGTAGTTGATCCAGCTCTCGCCACCGCGCTGCGCCACCGTCTCGTCGAGCACGCCGGTCACGAGATGCGAGAAGGCCGACACCGACGAGGTGTGCACGAAAGCGCCGACGCGCGCCGCCTGCGCCGCGCGCAGCAGGTTCTGCGTGCCCTGCACGTTGGTGGCCGTCTGCGCCGCGGCGTTCGGCGTCCACAGGCTGGTGTCGGCGGCGGCGTGGAAAACGGCCTCGCAGCCGGCCAGCGCCTGCGTGAGCGCCGCCACGTCGGACAGGTCGGCGCGCACCGGCGTGGCGCCCAGCGCCACCAGCGGCGCATCGGACTCGTCACGCCGCGACATCGCGCGCACGTCGTGGCCGGCCTCGCGCAGTTCGCGCAGCAGGTGGCCGCCGACGAAGCCGCTGCCGCCGGTGAGGAACACGATGGCCATGGGCAGCTCGTCGAGTGAACGGGCCGCCATGATCGCATTCGATCCGCCTCAGGGCAGCAGACGGCGACGGAAGAAGTCGGCCACCTTCGCATGAACCGCCGGCATCACGGCGCGGTCGAAGCCCGGCGGGTCGGCCAGCATCTCGGCGAGCACGCCGCCCAGGCCCGGCGGCAGCGGCGACAGGTAGGCGCCGTGGCCGCCGTGCTCGAGCTCGGCCAGTTGCTCGCAGCCGCCGCAGGCCTGCAGCACGCGGTCGGAATGGAAGCGCGGCAGCAGCCAGCGGTCCTGCCGTGCGGTGACCAGGGCCAGCGGCACGCGCGGCGCGGCCAGCGAGGCCATGTCGAAGATCGCCGCCGCCGGCACCGCCGCCACGATGGCGGCGATGCGCGCGTCTTCGTGGCCGCGCACGGTTTCGTCGGCGAAGCGCCAGCCGATGATCGTGCGCGCCACCCACTGCTTGAAGCCGTCGAGCATGCCGCCGGTCAGCCGGGTGATCACACCCACGCAGAACTGGAAGTCGGCGGCCAGGTTCGTGTCGCAGTGGCGGCGGAAGCTGGCGTAGGACCAGCGGCCGCCGGCCAGCGTCAGCGCGGTGTGGCCGCCGGCGGACATGCCGTACACGCCGACCCGCTCGAGCGAGAGCAGCGGCGCGAAGCGCGCGTCCTCGCCCATGCGGTCGATGGCCCGCGACACCTCCAGCGGCCGCCGCGCCAGGGCGCCCTGCGCATCGCTGTGGTCGAGGTGGTTGTCGGCGCGATGCAGCGGCAGCGCGACGATGAACCCGGCGTCGACCAGCGCGCGGGCCTGGTCGGCGTAGACCCAGGGCGAGGCGCCGGTGCCGTGCGAGACGACCACCAGCCGGCCGTTGCCGCGCACCGGCTGGCCATCGGCCGCCACGTCGAGTGCGAAGGGCCCCGGGCCGGGCCGGCTCGGGCTGTCGCTCGGGTAGTACACAGTCATCGGCCCGTCGGCACCCGCGGCGGCGATCTCCGTCATGCTCATCGCCGCCCGGGCCGTTCCGCCCGACAGCGCCAACCCCATCGCCATCGCCGCCAGCAGTCCGCGGCCCCATTTCATCCGCTGCATCGTCATCGTCGCGCTCCTCGTCGCCGGCACCTGCCGGCGGTGAAGCGCACGATGGCGATGGCGCGCCGCAGCGTCTCGCCGAAAGCCGCGAGCCCTGGCCGATTTCAGGAATCGGCCCGCTTTTCCCGGCGGAATTCGGTCGGCGTGAGGCCGGTGGCGGCCTTGAAGGCGCGGTTGAACGGCCCGATGGACTGGAAGCCGGCGTCCAGCGCGATCGACAGCACCGGCCGATCGCTGCGGCCGGGATCGAGCAGCGCGGCGCGGGCCTCGGCCAGCCGGTAGCCGTTGACGAAGGCGTTGAAGTTGCGGTGGCCCAGTCGCTGGTTGATCAGCCGGCGCAGGCGGTACTCCGGCGCGCCGAGCCGGGCGGCCAGGCTGGCCACGCTCAGGCCCTCGTCACGGTAGGCGCGCTCTTCGTCCATGGCGCGCTGCAGCGCCAGCGCGAGCCGCTCCTCGGCCGGATCGGGCCGCTCGGTCACCACGGCCGGCGCTTCGGCTTGTGCCGGCGGCGCATCGGGCTGTGGCACGACTGACGGTTCGGCCTGCGGGAACAGTTCGCCGGACCCCAGCCGCAGCAGCCCCCAGGCGGCCGCCGACACCATCACCAGCAGCGCCGTCACGTCCAGCAGGCCCGCCATTTCGGACAGCCGCCCCTGCCCCGAAGCCAGCCGCACGAACAGCATCGCCAGGGTGTAGGCCACGCCGGCGACGAGCAGGAAGGCGCGCAGCCGGCGCCGCCCTTCGACCAGGTCGGCGCGCCAGTGCCGCGCCGCGGCCAGCACGGCGAGCACCGAGAACAGCACCGGCACGGCACGCTGCAGGGCCATGGTCAGGTCGCGCAACGGCGTGGCGTGCGCGCCAGCCGTCAGGCAGTTCAGCATGCCCAGCAGCACGGCGGCGCCCCAGGCCAGCGCATGGCGCGGGCGCAGCACGAACTCGTCGTCGAACAGCGCCTCGACGAAGACCCAGAACAGCACCGCGTTGCCCACCGAGAGGCCAATCACCGGGGCGAACCCGACGCTGCCGCTCAGGCGTTCCTCGATCCACGGCATGGCACCGAGCACCTGCACGGCCAGGCCCAGCGAGATCGCCACGCCGGCCCAGGCCGCCGGCGCATGCGGCCGGTCGCGCCGCAGAACCGCGGCCATCAGCAGCAGCAGCGCCAGCAGCGTGCCGCGCAGCAATGCGTCGAGCAGCGTCAGCGGCGTGGTCATGCGCTGCGCTGCGGATTGGCGCTCAGGGCTTGAGGCCCGCCTTGCCGAACTGCCACAGCAGGAAGCTGTAGATGTCGGCGCGCTGGCTGGCCACCTGCTGCGCCGTGCTGCCCACGCCGTGGCCGGCCTGGCCGTCCAGGCGCATGAACACCGGCTTGCCGCTGCTGCTGGCGACCTGCAGCCGCGCCGCCGCCTTGCCGCTGTTCCACACGTCCACGCGCGGGTCGTTCATGCCGTGCACCAGCATCACCGCGGGATACGCGGTGCCGTCCTTGATCTGGTGGTAGGTGCTCATCTCCAGCAGCGCGGCGAACTCGGCCGGGTCCTTGACGGTGCCGAACTCCGAGATGTTGGTGATGCCGTTGGCCGACTCCTCGGAGCGCACGGCGTCGAGCATGCCGACGTCGAACACCGCGGCGGCGAACAGCTCCGGCGCCTCGGTGACCGCACGGCCGACGAAGATGCCGCCGGCGCTCGTGCCCCAGATGCCCAGCGTGGCCGGCGAGGCATAACGCTGCTCGATCAGCCAGCGCGCGCAGGCGATGCCGTCTTTCCAGGTGTTCGGCTTGGTGGTCTTGAAGCCGGCGCGGTGCCATTCGTCGCCGAAGGCACCGCTGCCGCGCACATTGGCGAAGGCGATCACGCCGCCGCGCTCCAGCCAGGCCAGCGCGCGCGGGTCGTAGTAGGCCTCGAAGGTGAAGCCGTAGGCGCCGTAGCCGATCAGCATGGTCGGGTTGCTGCCGTCCAGCGCCAGGCCCTTGCGGCGGATCACCGCCAGCGGCACGCGCACGCCGTCGTGGCTGGGCACCATCACCTCGGAGACTTCCAGCTCCGGCGCGCCGGCCGGTCGCTGGCTGTTGCGCAGGCCGGTGTCGCGGGTCGTGCCGCCGGCCTCGACGGCCAGCACGCGCGGCAGGTCGGTCCAGCTGCTGGTGCCGACCCAGGGCTGGCGCTGCGAATGGGCCGGGTCGCCGATCAGGAAGGTCGATCCGGCCTGGCCGGGAGCGATGTCCTGCCCGTCGCGCGGCGTGCCCTTGGCGTGGCGCATCACGCGCGTGTTGAAGCCCAGCTGCAGCTCGGTGTAGATCGCCTCGCGGTCGAGCCCGAACTCGCGCAGCACGCCCTGCGTGGGTTCGGCGACGACCTCGCGGGCGCGCGCCAGCGACGCGTCCTTCAGCGCCAGCGCGATCACGCGGCCGCGCGGCGCGCCGGTGTAGGTGCGCAGGTAGAGCGTGTCGCCGCGCATCTGCACGTCGGTGATCTTGTCGGCGGCCGAGGAGATCTGCCGCCACGGGATGCGGCGGCCGGCCAGCGCGACCACCGGCGCCACGAACAGCTTGCCTTCGGGCACCGTGGTGTCGGTGGTGCGCGCGACCATGTAGCGGCCGCCGGGAGCGAAGTAGATCGAACCCACGTCGATGCGCTCGAGCTTGAGCGAGGGGTCGACGAGCGGGCCGAACAGCGGCCGCGCGCGGCTCGCGGGCTCGCCGACCTTCAGCAGGAACACGGTGGTGTCGAGGAAGGTCTCGGTGTCGGGCGCGCCGGCGGGCAGCTCGCGCACCTGGTTGTAGGCGAGGTGGCGGCTGTCCGGCGACCAGCTCACGTAGGACTCGCGCACGCGCGGGATCGGCGCGCCGATCGGCCTGCCGCTGGCGATGTCCATCAGCTGCAGCGAGGCGTCTTCCGAACCGCCGGCCGAGATGCCGTAGGCCAGCGTGCGGCCGTCCCACGAGGGCACGAAGTAGTTGATCGCGTGCGGCACGCCGGTCGCCTTGGCGAGTTGCTCCGGATCGACCAGCACGCGCTCGGCGCCATCCAGGCCGACGCGCATGACCAGCTTGAACTGGCTCGCGCCGGCCGGCCGCTTGAGGTAGTAGAGGCGCTCGCCGGGCAGGCGCACGATCTCGCGCACCTGGTCGCCCGAGGACCGTGACAGTTCGGCCACGCGCCGGGCCATCTCGTCGCGGATGGCGATGCGCGAGAGGATCGCCTCGCCGTACTCCGCCTGCGCCTTGAACCAGGCCTGCGTCTGCGGGCTCTTCACGTTCTCGAGGTTGCGGTACGGGTCGGCGACGCGCACGCCGTGGAAGGTGTCGGTGACCGGTTCGCTGGGCGCGGGCGGCGGCGCCGCCGCGAAGGCCGAAGCGGTGCCGAGGGCGATGGCCGCCAGCGCCAGGCAGCGTCGGCGATCGATGGTCTGGTACATGCATTCCCCCTGAGGTCGCCGCGGCCGGCGCCTTGTTTGACAGATGCTAAACCAGCGTGCCATCCCCAATTCGTCGGAACCCGCGGACCACGAAGCGGGCTACCCTGCCAAGCTGGACGGCAAACTGCGAGGCATGGCCATGGCGACGACGACGTTCATCAAGTTCGACGGCATCGATGGCGAATCCACCCACAAGGACCACAAGGGCGAGATCGAGGTCCTCTCATGGAGCTGGGGGCTGACGAACAGCGGCAGCCCCACCGGCGGTGGCTCGGGCACGGGCAAGGCGACGCCGCAGGAACTGCGCGTGGTGCACCGCTACGACAAGGCCTCGCCGGTGCTTGCGAAGATGGCCGCCTCCGGCCGCCACGTGCGCACGGCCATGCTGTCGGCGCGCAAGGCCGGCGAGGGGCAGAAGGACTTCCTGAAGATCACCATGAAGGAGGTCTTCATCACCTCCGTGGCCGCCCACGACGACGGCAGCGGCGCCAGCGAGGAACTGGCGATGCGCTACGGCAGCATCGACTTCTCGTACGCGCCGCAGACAGCCAAGGGCAGCCTGGGCACGCCGGTCGCCTTCAACTGGAACGTGAAGACGGGCAAGGTGAGCTGAGCCGCAGGCGCGCCGTGCCGCCCGCCAGCAGTTCCGCGGCCGACGCCGCCGAAACCCGCGCGCAGCTCGAGGCTGCCGTGGCGGCCCTGCAGGGCGAGCGCCTCGACGCTGCCGAGGCGCTGCTGCTGCAGGTGCTGTCGCTCGACGCCGCGCAACCCGACGCGCTGCACTTCCTGGGCATCCTGCGTCATCGCCAGGGTGACGCCGAGGCGGCGCTCGCGCTGCTGGCGCGTGCGCTGCAGCAGGCGCCGGCGCATGCCGGCATCCTGATCAACCGCGGCAACGTGCTCTACGAGAACGGGCGCGCACCCGAGGCGGTGGCGGCCTACGAGGCGGCCATCGAGCACGAGCCCGGGTCGGCGCAGGCCTGGGCCAACCTGGGCACCGCGCTGCACGGCCTGGGCGACCTGGCGCGGGCTCGCCATGCCTGGCAACGCACGGTGCAGCTCGACGACAGCAATGCCGACGCCTGGTACGGCCTGTCGCGCACGCTGATCGAGCTGGGCGAAGTGCGCGAGGGGCTGATCGCCAACAGCCGCGCCATCGCGCTGTGGCCGCAGCAGTCGCAGGGGCGCGAGCAGGTGATCCGTGCGCTGGTGCTGCTGGACCGCCGCGACGAGGCCGAGCGCCTGTACCGCGAGTGGCTGGACGAAGACCCCGGCAACGAGGTCGCACGCCACCAGCTCGCCGCGATCCGCCAGCACGACGCGCCGCCGCGCGCTTCCGACGCCTACGTCGAGAGCGTGTTCGACAGCTTCGCGGCGCACTTCGACGGCCAGCTCGCCGCGCTGGGCTACCGGGCGCCGGGCCTGGTGGCGCAGGCGCTCGCCGCACTGCGGCCGGCCGATGCCTCGCTGCAGTTGGCCGACCTGGGCTGCGGCACCGGCCTGTGCGGGCCGCTGCTGCGGCCGTTCGCGCGGCGCCTGGTCGGCTGCGACCTGTCCACCGCGATGCTGGTGAAGGCGCGCCAGCGCGGCTGCTACGACGCGCTGTACAAGGTCGAGCTCGTGTACTTCCTGCGCCACGAGCCGGCTTCGTTCGATGCAGTGGTGTCGGCCGACACGCTGTGCTACTTCGGGCCGCTCGATGACGTCTGTGCGGCGGCGGCCACTGCGCTGCGCCCCGGCGGCGGCTTCGTCTTCACGGTCGAGGCGCTCGAAGACGGGCCCGAACCCTGGCGGCTGCAGACCAGCGGCCGCTATGCCCACGCACGTGCGCACCTCGA
>CAZVLY010000187.1:0-9288 GCA_964628175.1 uncultured Piscinibacter sp.
GGGATGTCGCCCAACGTGTGGAAATGCTCCCACGCGATGCCTTGCGGATCGGTGACCCAGTGCTTCTCGCTGCGCGCGTAGCAGCAGGTGGTCTGGCCTTCGTCGAGCAACGCCATGTCGGCGGCATCGGCGCGCGCTTTCAAGGCGGCCAGTTCCTCGGCGTCGTCGGTCTGGAAGCCGAGGTGGTCGATGCCGGCCTTGCCGCCGCGCGTGGAGATCGCGAAGTTGATGCGCGGATCGTCGAGCATCCACTTGGCGTAGTCGCCTTCGACGCGGGTGGGTTGCGCCGCGAAGAGCTTCGAATAGAAGCCGATGCTCTTGGCCAGATCGTCGACGTGGACGTGGACGTGGAATCGTTTCATGGGGTTCTCCAGGGTCAGCAGGTGGTGCGGCGCGGGGTGCCGCCGGGGGAGCAGGACTGGCCCATGCAGCAGTGGGCGGTCAGGTAGGCCAGCAGTTCGTTCATCTGCCCGAGGGCGGGGCGGTAGTGCAGGTTGCGCCCGTCTCGCTGCGCGCTCACCAGATCCGCATGGACCAGTTCCTTCAGGTGGAAGGAGAGCGTCGAGGCCGGGATGTCCAGCATCACCGACAGCGCGCCGGGCGTCATGCCCTCGGGCCCCGCACCGACCAGCGCACGGAACACGCGCAGGCGGGCTTCCTGGGCGAGGGCGGCGAGGGCAGAGACGGCGGCTTTTTCGTTCATGATTCCATTATTATGGAAACATAGGATCAAGTCAAACACCCGGCGGCCAGGGCCACACAGGCGTTCGTCTCGATCGCCCGCATGCCCGGGTGACGCCGGCTTCAGGCCGCCGCCTTCGGGCGCCGCACGGCGCGCACCTTGCCGCTCGACCCGCCGCCGCAGTAGAGCAGCCCGGCACCATCGGACTCGAGCCCGCTGACGCCGGTGCCGGCGGGCATGGCCAGCCGCTCGAGCACGGCCCCGCTGGCCGGGTCGACGCGGCGCAGCTCGCTCTCGTCGCCCTCCCAGGTGCCGTGCCAGAGCTCGCCGTCGACGAAGCTCACGCCGGTGACGTAGCGATTCGATTCGATGGTGCGCAGGACCGCGCCGGTGGCCGGGTCGATCTGGTGGATCCTGCGGTCGAGGTACTGACCGACCCACAGGCTGCCCTCGGCCCAGGTCAGCCCCGAATCGCCGCCAAGGCCGGGCGCGGGGATCGAGGCGACCACGGCGCCGCTGGCCGGATCGATCTTGTCGATGCGCGATGCAGCGATCTGGTAGAGGTGCGTGCCGTCGAAGGCGGTGCCGGCATCGCTGGCGCAATCGAGCGTGCGCAGCGTCTGGCCGCTGGCGGGATCGAAGGCGATCAGCCTGGCGCCGGTGGCGGCCCACACGCGCTGCCCGTCGTGGGTGACGCCGTGGATGCGCTGCGCGCCGTCGAAGGGGCCGTACTCGCGGACGATCTCGGCGGTGCGTGCCGCGGTCGGCGCTGTCGTGCGGGCGGGTGTGACGGAACCGGTGCTCATGGTCTGTGTCCTGTCGGCGCGTCGCTGCGGCGCCGTGGGAGTGGAATCTACGGCAGAGGCAGCGCAGCCGGGAGCAACAAGTTCGTCGTGAATCCGGCCAGCGGCGCGGCCAGCCAGCGCTGCGCGCGTGCGCGCCCGATCGAGCGCACGCGACCCGCCGCCTCCAGCTCCGCGAGCGCGCGCTGCACGGTGCGCTGGCTGGCCCCGAGCGCGAGTGCCAGCGCCGAGGTCGACCAGGCCGCGCCGTCGGCCAGCAGCGCCAGCAGCGAGGCGCGCTCACCTTCGATGGGCGGCAGGAGCACGACGACGGCCTGTGCGCCGACCGGCGTGAGTGCGAAGCCGCGCGCACTCGCCTCGATGCGCGCCAGCGGTGCGGCCAGCGCACGCAGGCGGCCGATCTCGACACGCAGGCGCGCCCGATGCGTCTCGTCGGGGCGGCGGGTGTGGAACGCACGCGCGATCAGCGTGTGGCGATCGACATCGCCGGGCCAGGCCTCGGCGAGCGCGCGCGCCAGCGCGAACAGCACCGGCCGGCGCGCCAGCGCCTGCCAGAGGCTGCCGGCGTGCAGGCCGCGCCGGCAGGCGTCGACCACCAGCGTGCCGCCGGCGAGCAGCGCCTCGACTTCGTCCAGGCGCAGCATCTGCTCGTGGCCGGCCTGCAGCCGCCGTGCGGCCGGGCGTTCGAGCGCAGCGCAGGCCTCGCCCACTTCGGCGAGCAGCGCGGGCACGCGTGCACGCGTGGCCGCCGCCTGCGCCCGGGCCAGGGCCGCGCGGGCGGGCGCCGTGCGCAGCGAGCGCAGCGCGAGTTCGGCGCTGGCGAGTTCGCTCACGGCGACCAGCGAGGGCGGCGCGCCCATGAGGTCCAGGCACGCGAGTGCGGCCTGCGCCTCGGCGAGCCGGCCGAGCAGCAGCAGCCGGCGCAGTGCGATCAGGCGGGCCTGCAGCGCGTTGGTGCGGTCGGCGCGGGCCTCGAGCGTGGCGGCTGCCGCCGCCAGCGTGCGCGGCCCGCCGCGCAGGTCGCGCATGGCCAGCGCGACCTCGGCCTGCGCGACCACGCAGCGGGCGCGCGCCAGTTCGTCGTGGCTGCCGAAGCCGAGCGCCGCCCGCCGCAGCAGCTCGCGGGCGCGCGGGAGCTCGCCGAGCTGGGCCATGGCGATGCCGCGCAGGGCGAGCGCTGGCGCGTCTTCGCGCAGGGCCACGTGCTTGAGCGCGCCCAGGGGGTCGCCGGCCACCAGGGCGCGTGCGGCGGCGGCGATCAGGGAGTCCATGCCCGCAGGCTAACCCGAGCGCGCCGGGCGGCGAGAATGCCGCCATGTCCGAGCCGTCATCGCCTGCGCCGCCGAACTCGCCGGCAGCGCCCCAGCCGAAGAACCCGCTGCACGGCGTGACGCTCGAGCAGATCGTCACGCAGCTCGCCGCGCACTACGGCTGGCCGGGCCTCGCCGAGCGCATCGCGCTGCGCTGCTTCACCAGCGAGCCCAGCGTGGCCTCGAGCCTGAAGTTCCTGCGCAAGACGCCCTGGGCGCGCGAGAAGGTCGAGGGCCTGTACCTGTTCATGCTGCGCGAACAACGCCGCGCGCGCTGAATCCCGCCATCAGACTTCGGCAGTCTCCCATGGCGCCGCGTCTTCCGCGCCCGTGTCGGGCAGGGCCGCGGGCACCGTCGCGGCCTGCCGCTCGTGCAGGCCGCCGAGTGCCTCGATCAGCGCCGGCAGCATCAGGCGCAGCTCGCCCGTGGCGATGGCCACGTCGGCATCGAAGCCGTCGTCCTCCTTGCCTGCGTTGGCGGCATCGACACCGGCGCCTTCGAGCACCACGTCGAGCAGCTGGATCTTCTTCAGCGTCAGCGCCTCGGTGAGCACGAAGGAGACGCGGCTGGCCCAGGTGAGCGCCAGCTGCGTGGGCAGCTTGCCCTGGCGGATGTGCTCGCCGACCTCGTCGATGTCCAGCGTGTGGCGCGCGTAGCGCACCGTGGCCTTCTCGCTGTCGGGCTGCTTGAGCTCGCACTCGCGGTCGATGCTGAAGCCCGACGGCGCTTCCTTCTCCGACAGCCACAGCGACATCGCGGTGGCCGGCGACAGCTCGGTCTGCAGCAGCGCCAGCTTGAGCCCGCCGCCCAGGCATTCGATCAGCCGCGTGACCACGACATCGGCGCGCTTCGTGCTGCCGGCGCCCACCCACACCATGCGTGCTGCGAGGTCGATCCACACCAGCGTGTCGGTGCGCTTGGGGAAGGCGCGCGGCATCAGCGCATGCACCACGGCCTCCTTCAGCTCCTTGAGCTGCTTGCCCTTGGGGCGTCGGCCGGTCTGCTGCTCGATGGTGTCGAGCTGCGCCTGCAGCTGCTGCTTGACGGCGCTGCCCGGCACGGCGCGCCGCTCGGCGCACAGCTTGACGACCAGCTGCCCACCGACGATCTCGGCCAGCGCGTCGTGCTTGTCGCCACGCGGCGCCACCCAGCCGGCGGACTCGGGCTGCGTGAGCCCGCACTCGACGAAGGGCGAACCCGACAGGCGCTGCGCGATCTCGGCCAGGCTGGGCTGGTCCCAGTGTTCGATGCGGTAGATCAGGGCGTTCTTCAGCATGACGGGGTCGGGGCAGGGGCGCTCGGCTACGGTGGTGGGGTGGCGAGTGTAGGGGAGGCCGGCCGGCGGGCCTGCTGCGTGCGGCCGCCGATGAACCAGTGCCCGGTGGGCACGCCGTCGATGATCACCGCCGTGACCTCGGGCCGCGTGCCCAGCGTCTGCGCGGTGATGCGCGTCAGCGCGTCGGCCAGGGCGCGCCGGCGTGGCGTGTCCTGCGGCGGGCAGGTCTTCAGCGTCAGGGTCGGCATGCCGGTTCCTTCATGCGCAACGAGGCGGCCGTGCGATGCGCGGCACGCAGCAGCGCATGCCAGGCCGCGGCCCAGAAGGCGTCGACGGCTTCGCGCCGCGCTTCGTGGGCGCGCTGCTTCGCAAGCTCCATCAGGGCCGACTGCTCACGGGGCGACAGTCGGCGATGCAAGGGCAGGTTGTTCATGGCGGGCTCCGTTGGATCGGTGCGCCGACTCTAGGCAGCCGCCTTCGCGGCGGAAACGGCGCGCCCGGCAAATCGGCCTTGCATGCGCTGCAAAGCCGCCGCCCCTACCATCGCGGCCATGGACAGTCTGGGTTTCGACGATCTGAAGCTGTTCGCCCGCGTGGCGGCGCTGGGCACCCTGTCGGCGGTGGCGCGCGAGCGCGACGTGCCGGTGAGCCAGGTGTCGCGCTCGCTCACGCGCATCGAGAAGGCCTGCGGCGCGCGACTGATCCACCGCTCCACGCACGGCCTGGCGCTCACCGCCGAGGGCGAGACCTTCCTCGACTACTGCCAGCGCCTGGGCCACACGCTCGAGGAGCTGGAGGGCGAGTTCGCCGCGCAATCGCGCGAGCCCAGCGGCCTGGTGCGCGTGGCGGCGAGCACGGTGATCGCGCAGTACCTGCTGCTGCCCAGCCTGAACGCGCTGAGCGAGAAGCACCCGCGCCTGCGTGTCGAGCTCGAGGTCAGCGACCTGCTCGTCGACATGGCGCGCGGCGGCATCGACATTGCCATCCGCACCACCTCGTCGCTGGCCGACACCATGGTGGCGCGGCCGATCGGCACGCTCGGCCGCGGCCTGTACGCCGCGCCGGCGTACGCGGCGCGTGCGGGCCTGCCGGCGCATCCCGACGAACTGGCCGGGCACCGCCTCATCGCCAACAGCGCCGCGACGCAGCTCAACCACTGGCCCTTCGTCGTCGACGGGCGCGCCTTCAAGCTGCCGGTCGAGGGCCACTGGCGCAGCAACGACACCGGCATGGCCGCCACCATGGTGCTGCAGGGCCTGGGCATCGGGCGCCTGGCCACCATCGCGGCGGAGCCGCTGGTGCGGCAGGGGCGGCTGGTGCCGGTGCTGGCCGGGTTCGTCGACCCGCAGCCGGTGCCCATCCACGCGGTGATCGCCGGCGCCCGCCAGCGCCTGCCGAAGATCCGCGCCTGCATCGACCACTGGGCGGAGTGGATCGCCCAGGACCAGGCCCGGATGACGGACGACAGCGCCGCGCAACGCTGAGGTCCGGTCCCGGCTGCGGGCCATGGCTCCCGGATGGCTCCCATCGGGCGCCGCCATGGCCCGTCCGGTCGATGGCAGGTGCGTCGCGAACGCCGAGCATTCAGGCCCATGCGATCGCCGCTGCGGCGTCGCCCGCCCCGCGCGTTGCCCCCCGAGACGGCGTGCGTTCGTTCATCACCCTGAGACGCCACTGGACAGCTCATGCACTTCTCGAAGCTCCCCCCGCGGGCCCTGCTTGCCGCCGCCACCCTCGCCCTCGCCGCCTGCGGCGGTGGCGGCGACGACGGCAGCGCGCAGGAACAACTCGCCGCCATCGACACCCTGAAGGAAGCCGGCGCCGCCGATGCCGTGCTGGCCGACCCGAACCTGCCTTCGCTGATCGCGCCGCGCCGGCCGCAGTTCGCCTTTCTCGACTTCTTCAAGGGCCGCCGCCTGTTCGAGCGCGAGACCTTCGGCGGCAATGGGCGCACCTGCCTGACCTGCCATTCGCGCGAGACCGGGACCGTCTCGCCCCAGGACGCGCAGCACCGTTTCGCCGCCAATCCGGCCGACCCGCTGTTCCTCGGCGACGGCAGCGACGACGGGCTGGGCCATGGCGCCACGCGCATGCAGAAGGACGCCACCGTGCTGGTGCGCATCGCGCTGCCCGAGAACGTCAGCCTCGCCCACGACCCCGCGGCACGCAGCGTGGTGCTGCGCCGCGGCGTGCCGTCGACGCTGAACACGCCGGCGCTGGACAAGGTGCTGATGCTCGACGGCCGCCAGCCCGACCTGCTCGCGCAAGCGCGCGGCGCGATCGCCGACCACGCGCAGGCCCGACGCGAGCCGCGGCCCGACGAACTGGCGCACATCGGCGCCTTCCAGCAGACGCCGGCCTTCTTCAGCTCGGCCACGACGATGAAGTACGCCTACCTCGGCGTGAAGCCCGAGCTGCCGGCAGGCCGCAGCGAGGCCGAGCAGCGCGGCCGCCGCTTCTTCGTCGACGCGCCGCCGCAGGGCGACTTCAAGACCGGCCTGTGCGCGGGTTGCCACAGCGGGCCGATGCTCAACGAGACCAACGAGTTCATCCCCGCGCCGCCGTTCCGCCGCGGTGGGCGTTTCCAGTCGGTGGGCGTGTCGGAGTTCAACGCCGCCGGCAACCCGGTGCTCGACTATGTGTTCCGCAATGCCGACGGCAGCACGACCACGCTGTCCAGCGCCGACCCCGGCCGTGCGCTGATCACCGGCAATGCGCAGGACTTCGAGAGCGTGAATGCGTTCAAGATCCCGTCGCTGTGGGGTGCGGCGCGCACCGCGCCGTACTTCCACGACAACTCGGCGAAGACGCTGGAAGACGTGGCGCGCCACTATGCGCTGTTCTTCTCCGTCGTCTCGCCGATCGTGCTGACGGCGCAGGACCAGGCCGACATGGTGGCCTACATGAAGCTGCTGCGCTGATGGCCGGATCCGCGCGACGCGGACCGGCGCCTCACATGCGCGGTTCGCCGGCGCGGTTGACGGTGACGGTCCGCCCCGGCGCCTCGTTCATCTGGATGCGGTGCGCCCGGCCGCGGAAGGAGTAGCCCACCTCCCAGAAGGCGGGTGCGGCGTCGGTGACCTGTTCGCAGCGTCGCACCGTGCTGCGGCCGGTCTGGTGGCCGATGACGCCGCCTCGGTCCACGGAGCGGCCGTCGCGCGGTTCGGGCCGCCGTTCGACCCAGCAGCGCTGCGAGGGCTCGCCGAGCACGGCGCGCACCGAGCTCACCGGCACCTCGAACAGCCGCTCGCGCGGGCGTTGGCGGTAGGCATAGTCGGGGCGGCGCATCGGCGGCGTGGCCTCGTTGTCGCGGCCGCTGCCGGCTTGCGCCGGCCGCACCGACGACAGCCGATCGTTCAGGCCCATGGCGCCGAGCCGGTCGTAGGCGCCCGGGCGCAACACCGCGCAACGCCCGCTGAAGCCGACGCCCTCGCAGACTTCCCAGCGGCCTGCGTCGACCACCACCGACGAGGCGCGGTCGTTGAAGTCCCAGCCCCTGAAGTTGTCGAGGGCGCCCTGCGTGGTGTGGACGCGGCCACGGAAGCCCTCGTGTTCGTAGAAGGTGATCTGCGCGAAAGCCGGTGCCGCCAGGGTCAGCACCGAGGCCGCAAACGCGGCCCGGAGGAAGTTCTGCATCGAAGTCTCTGCGGCGCGGCCGAGGGGTCTCGCCAGGAGATGAGCTTCGCGAAGGCCGGGCTGGAGGTCTGTGCGGCAGCGCACGTGCGGGCGTGCCGGACGCGGGCGGACCCGGTTGCCCGGCCGCGGCCGCGATGGGATCATGCGCCACGCCAACCCTGCCGTACCCCCCTTGAACCACATCGACACCGACTACCTGGTCATCGGCAGCGGCACCGCCGGCCTGGCCTTCGCCGACACGCTGATCGACGAGAGCGACGCCCACGTCACCCTCGTCGACCGCCGCGGCAAACCCGGCGGCCACTGGAACGACGCCTATTCGTTCGTGACCCTGCACCAGCCCTCGGCCTTCTACGGCGTCAACTCGATGGAGCTGGGCAGCCGCCGCAAGGACACCGTCGGCCTGAACCAGGGCCTGTACGAACTGGCCTCGGGCGCCGAGATCAGCGGCTACTTCGACCGCGTGATGAACCACAGGCTGCTGCCCAGCGGCCGCGTCGCCTACCACCCGATGTGCAATTACCTGGGCGAGGGACGATTCGAGTGCCTGCTGTCCGGCGAGCTCACGCAGGTGAACGTGCGCCGCAAGCTCGTCGATGCGAACTACATGGGCCCGTCGATCCCGGCGACGCACACGCCGCGCTTCGAGGTCGGCGAGGGCGTGCGTCTGGTGCCGCCGAACGCGCTGCCGCAGTTGTGGCACGGCCAGGCGAAGGGCGGCCTGCCGCGGCGCTTCGTCATCCTGGGCGCCGGCAAGACGGCCATGGACGCCGCGGTCTGGCTGATCGGTGCTGGCGCGCCAGCCGACGCCATCCAGTGGGTGGTGCCGCGCGATTCGTGGCTGGTCAACCGCATCACCACGCAGCCCGCCGTCGAGTTCTTCAAGGAGGCCATCGGCGGCCAGGCCGACCAGATGGAAGCCCTGGCCCTGGCCAGCTCCACCGAGGACCTGTTCCTGCGCCTGGAGGCCTGCGGCGCGCTGCTGCGCATCGACCGCGACCGCACGCCGACGATGTTCCACCTGGCCACCATCTCGCCGGGCGAAGTGGAGGTGCTTCGGCGCATCCGCGACGTGGTGCGCCTGGGCCGCGTCAAGCGGCTCACGGCGGACACGATGGAGCTCGAGCAGGGGCAGGTGCCGGTGGCGCCCGGCACGCTGTTCGTCGACTGCACCGCCTCGGCGGTGGAGCCGCGGCCTGTGCAGCCGGTGTTCCAGGACGGACGCATCGTGCTGCAGATGCTGCGCCTGCCGCAGCCCGCGTTCAGCGCCGCGCTCACCGCCTACGTGGAAGCACATTACGACAGCGACAAGGACAAGAACCGCCTGTGCGGCACGGTGCCGTTTCCGCACACGCTGGACGACTACCCGCGCGCCATGATGGCCAGCATGTGGAACCAGTACCAGTGGGGCCAGGACAAGGTGCTGCGCCAGTGGATCCGCGACAGCCGGCTCGACGGCTTCGGCAAGCTGATGACCGGCATCGACCCGGCCGACCACGAGAAGCTGGCCATCCTGGCGCGCTACAAGCAGCAGGCGGTGGCGGCGATGGCGAACGTGTCGCGGCTGATCGCGGCCTGAG
>CAZVLY010000188.1:0-9282 GCA_964628175.1 uncultured Piscinibacter sp.
GACGCTGCAGTCGGCGGTGTGCACCGTCAGGCCCTCGCCGCGGCCCAGAGAGCCGACGATGGCGTCGCCCGGGATCGGCCGGCAACAGGGCGCCAGCTGCACCGAGGCGCCCTCGCTGCCGTCGATCAGCACCATGCCCTGCAGCGGCGCCGTGTCGTCGCTGGCATAGCGGCCCATGGTCAGCGTCAGCGCGTCGGGGCGCTTGCCTTCGTCGGCCATCAGCCGCGCCACGCGCTTGGCCACGATGCTGGCGATCTTGCGGCCCAGGCCGATGTCGGTGAGCAGCTCGGCGCGGTTGCGGTTGCCGCTCCAGCGTGTCACCAGCTGCCACAGCGAAGCGTGTTCCTCGCGTTCGTCGGGAAGTTGCAGGCCCTCGGCACGCAGCGCCTGCGCGAGCATCTTCTCGCCCAGGTCCTGCGACTCCTCCTGCTCCATGGTCTTCAGGTAGTGGCGGATCTTCGAGCGTGCCCGGCCGGTGCGCACGAAGTTCAGCCAGGCCGGATTCGGCCGCGCATTGGGCGCGCTGACGATCTCGACCACGTCGCCGCTGCGCAGCTCGGTGCGCAGCGCCACCGGCTCGCCGTTGACCTTGGCGGCCACGCAATGGTCGCCGACGTCGGAGTGGATCGCGTAGGCGAAGTCCACCGGCGTGGCGCCCTTGGGGAGCGCCAGGATCTTCGACTTCGGCGTGAAGACGTAGATCGCGTCGGGGAACAGGTCGATCTTGACGTGCTCGAGGAACTCGCTGGCGTCGCGCGTCTCGTCCTGGATGTCGAGCAGCGACTGCAGCCACATCGCGCCCAGGCGCTGCGCGTCCTGCGCGTGGTTGCCGCCAGCGCCCTTGGATTTGTACATCCAGTGTGCGGCGATGCCCTTCTCGGCCACCGCGTGCATCTGCTCGGTGCGGATCTGGAATTCCACCGCCGTGCCCAGCGGGCTGACCAGCGTGGTGTGCAGCGACTGGTAGCCGTTCGCCTTCGGGATCGCGATGTAGTCCTTGAAGCGCCCGGGCATCGGCTTGTAGAGCTGGTGCAGCACGCCCATCGCCATGTAGCACTCGGGCAGGGTGCTCACAACGATGCGAAAGCCGAAGATGTCGTTCACCTGCGCGAAGCTCAGGTGCTTCTCGCTCATCTTCTTGTAGATCGAGAACAGCGTCTTCTCGCGGCCGAACACCTGCACCGGCAGCTTGGACTGCGCGAAGGCCTTCTCCACCTCGCGCTGGATGCGCTCGACCACGTCGCGCCGGTAGCCGCGCGCCTTCTGCACCGCCTTGAACAGCGCCGCGTGGCGCCACGGCCGCAGGTGCTGGAACGACAGCTCCTGCAGCTCGCGGTAGGTCTGGTTCAGGCCCAGGCGGTGGGCGATGGGGGCGTAGATGTCCAGCGTCTCGCCGGCGATGCGCACGCGCTTGGACGGCGCCATCGCGTCCATCGTGCGCATGTTGTGCAGCCGGTCGGCCAGCTTGATGAGGATGACACGCACGTCGCGCGCCATCGCCAGCAGCATCTTGCGGAAGGACTCGGCCTGCGATTCCTCGCGCGTCGAGAAGCGCAGCTTGTCGAGCTTGGTGAGGCCGTCGACCAGGTCGGCGGTGGGCGCGCCGAAGCGCTCGATCAGCTCGGACTTCGGGATGCCGCAGTCCTCCATCGCGTCGTGCATCAGCGCGGCCATGATGGCCTGGGCGTCGAGCTTCCACTCGGCGCACAGGCCGGCCACCGCGATCGGGTGCGTGATGTAGGGCTCGCCGCTGGCGCGGAACTGGCCGAGGTGCGCCTCGTCGGCGAAGCGGTAGGCGTCGCGCACGCGCTTGATGTCGGCGGCGTCGAGGTAGTCGAGCTTGGAGGTCAGCGCCGCGAAGGAGGCGGCGGCGGCATCGGCGGTGACGAGCTTCGCCGGGGCAGCGCTGCGCCGGCTCGACGAAGCGGTCGATGCGCGCAGTGCTTCGGGGGAACGGTCGCCCATGTCCGGAATTTAGCAGGCCGGGGTAGCGGCCGCAGGGCGCAGCGGCCTGGAGAGGGCCGCCGATGGGGTCAAAGCAGGATCAGACCGGGACCTTGCGCAGCATCTCGATGCCGACTTCGCCGGCGGCGATCTCGCGCAGGGCGTGGCCCTGGCTGAGCATGCGCGCGCGGTAGGTGGCGGCCAGCACCAGCTGGAAGCGGTTCGGGATCTTGACGAGGCAGTCTTCGACGGTGATGCGGGCCATGCGGATGCTCCGGGGGAGATCAGATCAGATCGAGCGCCGCAAAGACCTGGGACTTGTTGCGGCGCTGGGCAGCGTACTTCAGACGCTGGGAGTGGACGACGGTCTTCAGGTCGAAGAGGGCCGTCTCGAACAGGGCATTGATTATAACGAAGTCGAAATGCTTGGCCTGGGCCACCTCGATGCGCGCGTTTTCCATGCGCTTGGCGATCACGTCCACGCCGTCCTCGCCGCGGCGCATCAGGCGCTGGCGAAGCTCCTCCCAGCTGGGCGGCAGGATGAAGATCAGCACGGCGTGCTGGAACAGCTTCTTGATCTGCAGAGCGCCCTGCCAGTCGATCTCGAGCACCACGTCCTGCCCGCCGGCGATTCGCGCCTCGATGGCCTCGCGCGAGGTGCCATAGAGGTTGCCGTGCACCTCGGCCCACTCGAAGAAGTCGCCGTGGGCGATCTTGGCGCGGAACTCGGGCTCGCCGATGAAGTGGTATTCGCGGCCTGGCTGCTCCTGGCCGCGCGGCGCGCGCGTGGTGTGCGACACCGACACCGCGAGGTGCGAGTCGAGCTCGAGCAGCGCCTTGACCAGGCTGGACTTGCCGGCCCCGCTGGGGGCGGCGACGACGAAGAGGTTGCCGGGGTAGTCCATGGGCGAGTCGGTGGGCCGGGCCAGACCGCAGTATCGCCGCTCAGCGCGATGCCGGGTCGGGGCGGTTCAGCGCGTCGTGCCGGGTTTGCACGCTCGGCGGCCACTGCGACTTGATCCACGAGAGCGCGGCGACGATTTCCGTGTCGCTGAGCACGCCCTCGAAGGCCGGCATCGCCGAGGCATGGTTGGCCAGATTGGCCGCCCGCGCCACGCCGTACTTGGTGATGCGGAACAGCATCTCGTCCGGGTGGTGCCAGGTATGGCCGCTGGCGTCGTGCGGTGGCGCGGGCAGCAGGCCGTCGGCACCGGGCTGGCGCCAGTTCGGCTGGCCCTCCAGCCGCGCGCCGTGGCATGACGCGCATCGCGCCTCGTAGACCTGACGGCCGAGTGCGACCAGCGTCGCGTCGTCGGGCCTCAGGCGCCAGGGCCCGCCCGGCGCCGCGTCCCGGTCCCACAGCGCGATCGCCGCCGCTGCGGACAGCAGGACGGTCAGCGCCCCCAGCCAGAGCAACTTGCGCGCGGCCATGCTCAGTCCGTCTTGGACTCGATGGCGGTGACCACGTAGTCGGCGCCCTGCTTCTCGACATGGAAGCGCACCTTGTCGCCGGCCTTGAGCTTGTCGAGCCAGGCCTTGTCCTTGACCTGGAAGACCATGGTCATCGGCGGCATGTCGAGGTTCTTCAACTCGCCGTGCTTGATGGTGAGCTTCGCCGCGCCCTTGTCGACCTTGCGGATCTCGCCTTCACTCATCGGGCTGGCGTCCGCGGCAAGGGCATTCGTGCAGGCGGCGGCGAGCAGCAGGGGCAGGAGAAAGTTCTTCATGTCGGTTTCCTTTTCGGGGGTCGATGGAGGAGTCAGGCGGCGCGCACCGTGATGCGGCCGAGCATGCCGGCCTGGTAGTGGCCGGCGATGAGGCAGGCGAAGGCGAACTCGCCCGCGCGATTGAAGTTCCAGACGATCTCGCCGGTCTTCCCCGGCGGCACGTGCGCCATCCAGGGTTCGTCGTGCTGCATGTCCGGAAAGCGCAGCATCAGCGCCGCATGCTCGTCGAGTGCGGCCGGCGTGCCGATGACGAGCTCGTGGAGCACGGCGCCGGTGTTGCGGATGCGCAGGCGCAGCGTCTGGCCGAGCTTCACGCCGAGGCGATCGGGCACGAAGCGCATCGTGTCGAGCATGCGCAGTTCGACCGTGCGCGACACGCGCCGCGCTTCGCCGGCGATGCCCCAGGCCTGCTGTTCCTTCGCCACCGGCGTGTCGGACTTCGGGTGCTTCGCTTCGCCGTGCCCGCGCGCGGCGCCGCCCCACGCCAGCGCGCCTGAAGCGATCAGCAGCGTGCGGCGATCAATGGTGCTCATGGCCTGCTCCCGGTTTGCGAATCTGCACTTCCACGGTCGGACCTGCTGGCGCCGGCGCTCCGCTGCGCTGCGGTTCGGCCAGCGCGCCGCTCCATTCGTAGGCCACGGTGCCCGGCGGGTGCCGGAACCAGCCCGGGTCGCGGTAGTCGCCGCGCGGCTGGTCGCGCCGCACCTTGAGCACGCTGAACATGCCGCCCATGCCGACCGCGCCGAAGGGGCCGCTGCCGGTCATCATCGGCGCGGTGTTGTCGGGCAGCGGCATCTGCATTTCGGTCATGTCGTGCATGCCGCGCTCGCCCATCACCATGTAGTCGGGCACCAGGCCGGTGATCTGGCGCGCCACCTCGCGGTGGTCGACACCGATCATCGTCGGCACGTTGTGGCCCATCGCATTCATCGTGTGGTGGCTCTTGTGGCAATGCATCGCCCAGTCGCCTTCCTCGTCGGCGACGAAATCGAGCTGGCGCATCTGGCCCACCGCGATGTCGGCGGTGATCTCCGGCCAGCGCGCGCTCTTCGGCGTCGGCCCGCCGTCGGTGCCGGTGATGAAGAACTCGTGGCCGTGCAGGTGGATCGGGTGGTTGGTCATCGTCAGGTTGCCGATGCGAATGCGCACCTTGTCGTTCTTGCGCACCACGAGCGGGTCGATGCCGGGGAAGATGCGGCTGTTCCAGGCCCACAGGTTGAAGTCGAGCATCGTCATCACCTTGGGCGTGGCGCTGCCGGGCTCGATGTCGAAGGCATTGAGCAGAAAGCAGAAGTCGCGGTCGACCTCGTCGATGAGCGGGTGTTTCGCCTTCGGGTGCGTGACCCACATGCCGTACAGACCCATCGCCATCTGCACCATCTCGTCGGCATGCGGGTGGTACATGAAGTTGCCCGGCCGCCGCGCGACGAACTCGTAGACGAAGGTCTTGCCCGGGGGGATGCCCGGCTGGGTGAGCCCGGTGACGCCGTCCATGCCGTTGGGCAGGCGCTGGCCGTGCCAGTGCACGCTGTGCACCTCGGGCAGCTTGTTGGTGACGAAGATGCGCACGCGGTCGCCTTCGACCACCTCGATGGTCGGCCCGGGGCTCTGGCCGTTGTAGCCCCACAGGTGCGCCTTGAAGCCGGGGCTCATCTCGCGCACCACCGGCTCGGCGACGAGATGGAACTCCTTCACCCCGGCGTTCATGCGCCAGGGCAGCGTCCAGCCGTTGAGCGTGACCACCGGGTTGTAGGGGCGGCCGGTCTCCGGCACCAGCGGCGGCATGGTGTCGGGTTTCGTCTGCAGCACCGGCTCGGGCAGCGCGGCCATTGCCGCCTTGCCCACGGTGGCGGCGCTCACCGCGGCGGAAGCGCCGAGAAAGTTGCGTCGGGAAACCATGGTTGTGTCCTTCGGGTTCAGTGGCCGGCGCCGCCGCTGTCGGCCGGCGCGGGCGAGGGGCCGGCCATCGGCACGAACGTGGGTCGGCCGAGCATCGCCATGTCCAGGTCGGCCTGTGCGAGCCAGAAGTCGCGCAGCGCATCGATCGAGGCGTTCACGCCGGCGATCTGCGCGCGCGCGTCGGCGAGCAGTTCGAACACGCCGATCAGCATGCCGTTGTAGCGAAGCAGGTTCTCCTCGGCGATGCGCTGGCGCAGCGGCACGATCTCGTCGCGCTGGTGCTTCGCGATGTCCCAGGCGGTGCGGTAGGCGCCGTAGGCCTCGCGCACTTCGGAACGTGCGTTGATCGCCGCCTCGGCGGCGCGCTGCAGCGACTGCCGGTAGACACCTTCGGCGCGCGCGATCCGCGACTCGCCCCAGTCGAACAGCGGCAGCTCGAAGGAAACCTCCCAGCCCCGCTGCGTGGGCGCCTCGTTGGAGCTGTGGCGCACGGCACCGAGCTCGAGCACATTGATGAAACGCGTCGTCCTGGTCAGGCCCAGGTTGCGCGCCGTCTGCTCGGTGGCCAGCTTCGCGGCCTGCACGTCCAGGCGCTGCGCGAGCGCCGTGCGCTCGATGTCGGGCTGGTCGGCCGGTTGCGGCGGCAGGTCGGGCAGGCGTTCGGGCAGCGTGAACTGCGTCTGCGTGCCCCACAGGCCGAGCAGGCGGATCAGCCGCTCGCGCGCGGCCAGCCGGGCCTGCTGGGCACGTGCCAGGTTGAGCGCCGCGTCGGCGTAGAAGCCCTGCTCGCGGGCCTGCTGCAGCTTGTTGAAGTTGCCGACCTGCGCCATGCGGCGCGCCAGTTCGGCGCCGGCCTCGGCGGCCTGCATCACCTGGCGGGTGTAGCGCAGGCTCTCCTCGGTGGCCACCGCCTGCACCCAGGCCTTGCGCGTGTCGGCGGCGAGGGCGAGCACACTGGCCGCGGCCAGACCCTGGGTCTGCACGAACTGGCGCGATGCCAGCTCGCGCCGCAGCGGCCAGGCGATCAAGCGCGCCAGATCGAAATGCAGGCTTCGCTCCAGCTCGACCTCGTCGCCGCGGGTGAAGCGCCCGAAGCCGAAGCCCGGATTGGGCAAGCGGCCGGCCTGCACCAGTTCGGCTTCGCCGATGCCCAGTTCGAAGAAGGCCGCCTGCAGCCCGCGGTTGTTCAGCAGCGCGAGCTGGACGGCGGCATCGGCCGACAGCGGGCGGGCCAGCAACTCGGCCACGCGCTGGTCGATGCGCGACTGCTCTTCGTCGTTGCGGGCCCAGCGCAGGTCCTTGCCGAGCTTGTCCTTCGCGACCCGCTCGACCGGGCCGAAGCCGCCGTCCGAGCTGAACGAGGCGCAGCCGGCCAGCTGCGCGGCCAGCGCCAGCGATGCGGCAATGTGGATGCGGCGGGCGCTCACCGTGCGCTCCCGCCGGGCGATGCCGATGCGGCGGCCGACGCCGGTGCGGCCGCTTCGCGTGCGTAGGCGCGCCAGCCGCCGATGCGCTGTGCGGCGTCGTTCGCGTCCTTCCAGCCCAGCGAGCGGTCTTCGCCGAGACGGCGGTAGCTGGCCAGCGCCGAGTCGTGCCGCAATACCGGCACCTCGGCGCGGGAATTCAGTGGATCGGGCCGGTCGCGGCCACCAGCCGACGCCGTGGCCAGCAGCAGGGCGGCGGCCAGGGCGGGCGTTCGCCCGCGCCAAATGAAGGGGACCATGTCGTCCTCGCGTGAACAGCGGAGTCGTCCGGCCGCGGGTGCGGCCGGTCCCGGCACTCGCCGTGGCGAGTGCGGCTCAGGCGAGGGTCGAGCGAGGCGGGCGTTCGAGCCCGCTGGTCAGGAAGATCGGATCGGCCGCGCCGGTGGTCACCCCGTGGCGCACGGCCTGCGCCGGAGCGACCACGAGCGGCGCACTGCTGGGCAGCGCCATGCCCACACAGCAGGCCGCGCAGGCGCTGCAATGGTGCTTGGCCGGTGGCGTCGATCCGTCGTCCGCAGCGTCGTCGGCATGCGCTGCAGCATGGGCATGGTGCGCGTGCTGATCCTGGGCCTGCGCTTGCGGATCATGGTCGTGCTCACCCGTGGACGCGTGCTGCATGCGCTCATGGCCCGGGCCGCACTGGGTCATCTGCGCCGCGGCGAAGCCCTGCACCGGCAGCGCCAGCAGCAACAGGCAGATCCACAGCGTACGCAGGGCAGTCTTCACGAGGCCAGTCTAGTCGAGTCGATCAACCCGCGAACATCCGGGTTCATTCGATGTTCTGCACCTGCTCTCGCAGCTGCTCGATGGCCACCTTCATCTCCACCGAGATGTTGGTCAGTTCCAGCGAGGCGGCCTTGGAGGCCAGGGTGTTGGCCTCGCGAAGCAGCTCCTGCACCAGGAAGTCCAGGCGCTTGCCGAGCTCGCCGCCGGCCTTGAGCAGGCGCTGGATCTCGTCGAGGTGCGCGCGCAGGCGGGCCAGTTCCTCGGCCACGTCGATGCGGATCGCATAGGCCGCGGCCTCGTTGATGGCGCGCTCCTGCAGCGTCTCGCGCGGGATCGTCTGGCCTGCGCCGACGACCTCGAGCGCCTCCTGCCAGCGTTCGAGGAAACGCTGCTGCTGGCGCTGCACCACCGCGGGCACCAGCGGCTCGGCCTGCTGGGCCAGTTCGCGCAGGCGCTGCACGCGCTCCATCAGCACCGCCACCAGCTTGTCGCCTTCGCGCGCCCGCGCTTCGCGCAGCCCGTCGATGCAGCGCCGCGCCGCCTCCAGCGCCGCTTCGTCCAGCCGGGCCGGGCTCGCGCCGCTCTTGCACCACTGCAGGATCTCGTGGACCGACAGGCCCTGCGCCTTGGGCAGCCAGCCCTGGATCGTGCTCTCCAGCCGCGTCAGGCGGTTGAGCTGTTCGGGCTGCGGCTGCGGCCAGGCGGAGTCCGCCTCGGTGTGCGCATTGAGCCGCAGTTCGACCTTGCCGCGACGCACGGCCGCCCCGATGAGCTCGCGCAAGGCAGGCTCGAGCGAGCGGAACTCGTCGGGCAGGCGCAGCGCGAGGTCGAGGAAACGGCCGTTGACCGATCGCATCTCCACGGTCACCGAGCCCGGCGTCGATGCGGGGGCGCGGTGCGTGCCAGTTTCCGCACTTCCGACCTCCTCGCCCTGGGCGGGAGCCCCCGCCGTGGCACTGGCGTAGCCGGTCATGCTGTAGACTGCCATCAGGCCTTTTCCCCTCGAAAAACGCGATTATGTCAAAGCCCAAACCAGCACCTTTGCCCTCCGGCACGGTGGTGGGCGGCTATCAGGTCATCAAGAAGCTGGCGGCCGGTGGATTCGGCGTCGTCTACCTCTGCGAAGACCCCGATCGACACCTCGTCGCGCTCAAGGAATACCTGCCTTCGTCGCTGGCCGAACGCTCGCCCGGTGAACTCACGCCACGCGTCAAGCCCGAGAAGCAGCCGCTGTACCGCCTCGGTCTGAAGAGCTTCTTCGAAGAAGGCCGCTCGCTCGCGCAGATCAGCCACCCGAGCGTGGTCTCGGTGCTGAACTTCTTCCGCGAGAACGAGACCGTCTACATGGTGATGAACTACCTGCAGGGTGACACCCTGCAGGACTTCATCGTCACCGCCCGCGACCTCAAGCGTGACAAGGTGTTTCGCGAGTCGACCATCCGCTCGCTGTTCGACGAGATCCTGCGCGGCTTGCGCATCGTGCACCAGCACAAGATGCTGCA
>CAZVLY010000189.1:0-9264 GCA_964628175.1 uncultured Piscinibacter sp.
TCGCTGATGGTGATTCTCGGCACCCGCACCGCCATCGGCGAGGCCGCATTCGCCGACTGGGGCTGGCGTGTTCCGTTCATCGTGTCGATCGCCCTGCTGGCCATCAGCGTGTGGATCCGCCTGTCGATGAACGAGTCGCCCGCCTTCAAGAAGATGAAGGAAGAGGGCAAGACCTCGAAGGCGCCGCTGACCGAGTCCTTCGGCCAGTGGAAGAACCTGAAGATCGTGATCCTGGCGCTGATCGGCCTGACCGCCGGCCAGGCCGTGGTCTGGTACACGGGCCAGTTCTACGCGCTGTTCTTCCTGACGCAGGCGCTGAAGGTCGACGGCTCGACCGCGAACATCATGATCGCGATCTCGCTGCTGATCGGCACGCCGTTCTTCATCGTGTTCGGCTCGCTGTCCGACAAGATCGGCCGCAAGCCCATCATCATGGCCGGCTGCCTGATCGCCGCGCTGACCTACTTCCCGCTGTTCAAGGCGCTGACCGAGGCGGCCAACCCCGACCTCGCCGCCGCGCAGGCGAAGAACAAGGTCGTCGTCACCGCCGACCCGGCCGAGTGCTCGTTCCAGTTCAACCCGACCGGCACCGCCAAGTTCACCAGCTCGTGCGACATCGCCAAGCAGGTGCTGGCCGCCAGCTCGGTGAGTTACGACAACGAAGTCGCCGCCGCCGGCACGCCCGCCACCATCAAGATCGGCGAGACGGTGATCGCCAGCTACACCTCCAAGGGCATTGCCGCCGACGAGGCGAAGAAGAAGGACGGCGAGTTCAAGAAGAGCGTGGCCGACACGCTGAAGGCCGCCGGCTACCCGGCCAAGGCCGACCCGGCGAAGATGAACAAGCCGCTGATCGTGGGCATCCTGGTCATCCTGGTCATCCTGGTGACCATGGTCTACGGCCCGATCGCCGCGATGCTGGTGGAGATGTTCCCCACGCGCATCCGCTACACCTCGATGAGCCTGCCGTACCACATCGGCAACGGCTGGTTCGGCGGCCTGCTGCCGACCACCGCCTTCGCCATCGTGGCGCAGACCGGCAACATGTACAACGGCCTGTGGTACCCGATCATCATCGCCGGCCTGACCTTCGTCATCGGCATGCTGTTCGTGCGCGAGACCAAGGACGTCGACATCTACGCGCAGGACTGAGCGCAGGAGACCCGCACCATGTGGAAGATCCTTCTGGGCTTCGCGGTGTTCTCCGCCCTCGCCATCTTCGTGCTGATGAAGGGCGGTGACATCGACATGGGCGGCGAGAAGCACGGTGCCGAGGCGACCCACGCCCCGGCTGCCGCGCCCGCCTCGACGCCGGCGGCTGCGCCGGCCTCCGCGCCGAAGTAACCCGAACCGGGCATCCGCCCGCTGCGGCCGGCCGGTCTCGCGACCGTGCCGGCCTTTTTCATGGGCGGCTCACAGGCCGATCTCGAAACGCTGGCCGCGGATGTTCAGCACTGCGGCCTTGGGCTTGATCTGCTCGAGCGTGGTCTCGGGGCCGAGGCTGTCGCCCTCGTGCATCAGCTGGCCGTTGACGATCAGCAGCCGGTTGGCCGGGGTGCTGGAGTAGATCGAACCTCCGAAGGCCAGTGGCGGCAGGCCGCGGCGTGCGTCGGCCGGCAGCTCGGCCAGCGAGGCCACGCGCGTCGGCGCGGTGGCCGCAAGCACCGGCGCGGGCGCGGCGGCGCTGGCTGTCGCGGGGGCCGGCTTCGGCGTCGCCCGCATCGGCGCGATCTCCACCGGGGCGGCGTGCTGCGCCGCCATCGGCGCCGGTGCGGGACGCGGCGCGGCAGCGGGCATGGGCGCAGGTTCCGGGGCCGGTGCGGCCGCCGTCGGCATCGGGGGTGGAACCGGCAAGGGCGTTGCCTCGCCGCCCGGCCACTGCCAGGCCACGGCCGCGGCCAGACCGCCGGCCAGGCCGATCACCACCCAGTGCCAGGGCCGCAGGCCGCGCGCAGGCGTGCCGGGCTCGTCGTCGTCGCCGGACGGCGCCGCGGGCTGCGTGTGCAGGCCCGGCACGCCGCCGCGTTCGCGCTCCGCATCGGCGCGCCGCAGGGCATCGAGGATGTAGGACATCGGCTTACCTTTCGTCCTGCAACTGCGGTTCGTCCACGCCGCTGGCGCGGTTGATCTGCATGAGTGTGAGCGGGCCGGCCAGGCCGTCGGGCTTGAGGCCCTGCGCCACCTGGAAGGCGTTGAGCCGGCTGCGCAACGCGGCATCGAAGCGGGTCGGCGCGCTCGGCGCAGGCTGGCCCTGCGCGGCGGCGAGCTGGGTCGACAGCCAGTCCACCGGCGCGCCGTCGGCGTAACCCGGCGGCGTGCGCCACAGCGTCGCGAACTCGCCGCGCCACAGCTCGGCCAGCGAGGCCAGCGGCAGCGACTGCAGGCCGGCCTCGGTGCGCAGCGTCGCCTGGCGCATCGACAGGCCGGTGAGCAGCGCGTAGGCCGGCTTGCCGCCGCCCTGCAGCGTCAGCAGCACCGGCCGGTCCAGCAGTCGGATCAGCGCCAGCGTGCTGCTGCTGCGAAAGCACTGCAGCTGCTGCTTCGCCGCGGCCGCGCAGGGCTCGCCATCGTCGAGCGTCAGCTTCCACAAGGTGGCCAGCGCGCGCCAGGCGTCCTTTTCGCTGCGAAAGGCCGAGGCCAGCACGGTCTTCGGGTCGGCCGGCGCGGCCGCGGCGGTCGCCGAGGCGGCCGATGCCGCGGCCGTCGCGGCGGACGCGGCCGAGGCCACCGCGGAAGCCGAAGCCGAAGCCGGCGCCGCCTGGGCCACCGCGCTGGCCGGTGCGGAAGCCGCCGATGCGCTGGCCCCGGCCGCGGCACGGCGTTCGTAGGCCACGCCGGCCCACACCGCCAGGCCCAGGCCCGCCACCGCTGCCGCGGCCATCGCGGCGCGTTGCCAGCCCGGCCGGACCGGCAACGGGTCGGGCGGCAGCGTGCCGTCGAACACCTCGGCGGCGGCCTTGTCGACGATGGCGGCATCCACGGCCGGCTTGTTGCCGGCGTAGGCGCCGAGCAGCGCGCGGTCGCACAGCAGGTTGATGCGCCGCGGCACCCCGCGCGAGAGCTGGTGGATGCGCTTGAGCGCGTCGCGCTCGAAGGGCAGCGGGCGGTTCATGCCGGCCACCGCGAGGCGGTGGCGGATGTACTGCACGGTCTCCTTGGGCGTCAGCGCCTGCAGGTGGAAACGCGCGATGACGCGCTGCGCGAGCTGCTCCAGCTCCGGCCGCGCGAGCATGGTGCGCAGCTCGGGCTGGCCGATCAGCACGATCTGCAGCAGCTTGCGCTCGTTGGTCTCGAGGTTGGTCAGCAGGCGCAACTGCTCGAGCACGTCGGCGGAGAGGTTCTGCGCCTCGTCGATGATCAGCACGTTGGTCTGGCCGACCGAGTGCGTGTGCAGCAGGAACTCGTTGAGCGCGTCGACGTAGTCCTTCACCGTCGCGCCCTCGGGGCGGCGCGGGATGCGGAACTCGTCGCACACCGAGCGCAGCAGCTCGGTGACGGTCTGCTTCGGGTTGAAGATGTAGGCGACGTTGCAGCGCTTGGGGATCTGCTCGAGGAAGCAGCGGCACACCGTCGTCTTGCCCGCGCCGATCTCGCCGGTCAGCAGCACGAAGCCGCCGCCGCCGCGCACGCCGTACAGCAGGTGGGCGAGCGCCTCGCGGTGGCGCTCGCTCATGTAGAGGTAGCGCGGATCGGGCGCGATCGAGAAAGGCTGCTGCCTCAGACCGAAGAATCGGGCGTACATGGAGTGCAGGATACCCGGGACGGGTCGGCCGACACTTCCCGCAGGCAGGCCAGGCACAGGCAGCCCTGGAATCGGGCGCCGAGTTCGGCGCGCAGCGCGGGCGTCAGCGCCAGGGTCGTGCAGGCGCACGGCCCGGCATCCGACACGCCGCAATGGAAGGCGCCGCCGCAGCGCGGGCAGCGCGATTCCAGCGTTGCGGCTTCAGGCACCGAACAGGCCCTTGTGCTTCTCGCGCAGCAGGTTCTTCTGCACCTTGCCCATGGCATTGCGCGGCAGGTCGTCGACGACGAACAGGTGCTTGGGCACCTTGAAGTTGGCGATGCGCGACTTCAGGGCGGCGATCAGCGCGGGTGCATCCGGCTTCGCGCCGGGCCGTGCCACCACCACCGCCACCACGCCCTCGCCGAAATCGGGGTGCGGCACGCCGATCACGGCGCTCTCCGCGACGCCGGGCATCTCGTTGAGGTAGCCCTCGATCTCGGCCGGGTAGACGTTGTAGCCGCCGGTGATGATCAGGTCCTTGCTGCGGCCCACGATGACGACGTAGCCGCGTTCGTCGATCTTGCCGACGTCGCCGGTCTTGAACCAGCCGTCGGCGGTGAACTCCTCCTTGGTCTTTTCCGGCATGCGCCAGTAGCCGTGGAAGACGTTCGGCCCCTTCACCTCGATGCCGCCGATCTCGCCGGTCGGGCAGGGACGCCCCTGCTCGTCGCTGACGCGCACGCCCACGCCGGGCAGCGGGAAGCCCACCGTGCCGCCGCGGCGCTCGCCGTCCTTCGAATCGTAGGGGTTGGACGTGAGCATCACCGTCTCGCTCATGCCGTAGCGCTCGAGGATGGTGTGGCCGCTGCGCTCCCGGAACTCGTTGAAGGTCTCGATCAGCAGCGGTGCCGAGCCGGCCACGAACAGCCGCATGTGGCGGCAGGCCTCGCGCGTGAAGCCGGGTTCGGCAAGCAGCCGCACGTACAGCGTGGGCACGCCCATGAACACGGTCGCTTCGGGCAGGCGCCTGACCACCGCGGCGGGATCGAACCGGGCCATCCAGATCATCTTGCTGCCGTTGAGCAGTGCGCCGTGCGAGGCGACGAACAGGCCGTGCACGTGGAAGATCGGCAGCGCGTGGATCAGCACGTCGCCTTCGGTCCAGCCCCAGTAGGACTTGAGCACTCGCGCGTTGGACAGCAGGTTGCCGTGCGTCAGCATCGCGCCCTTGCTGCGCCCGGTGGTGCCGCTGGTGTAGAGGATGGCCGCCAGGTCGTCGGCATGCTTGACCGCCGGCTCGTGGCGGTCGGCGTGGAAGGCGGCCCGCTCGAGCAAGGTGCCGCTGCGGTCCTCGTTGAGCGTGAAGACATGCCGGGTGCCGGCCTTGAAGGCGATCTTCGATACCCAGCCGAAGTTCTTGCCGGAGCACACCACCACGCTGGGCTCGGCGTTGCCGATGAAATACTCGATCTCGGCGGCCTGGTAGGCCGTGTTCAGCGGCAGGAACACGTAGCCGGCGCGCAGCACCGCGAGGTACAGCAGCAGCGCCTCGACCGACTTCTCGGTCTGCACAGCGACGCGCGCGCCCGAGGGCAACTGCAGCGAGGCGAGCAGGTTGGCGATCATCGCCGTGGCGCGGTCGATGTCGTCCCAGGTGTAGAACAGCGGCGCGCCGGGGCCGTCGGCCGTCTCGATCGCGGTGCGGCCGCGCTCGGCCGGGAAGGCGTCGCGCAGCGCGACGAACAGGTTGTCGTTGGGGTTCATGGTCTCTCCGTGCCGCCGGCCGCCGCAGCGGCTAGCCCTTCTGGAATCGCGGCGTTCGCTTCTCGATGAAGGCGGTCACGCCCTCGCGGTGCTCGTGGCTGTCGGCGTAGGCGTAGTGCGCCTCGCGCTGGTCTTCCGATGGCCCGCCGGTGCTGAACTGCCGCAGCGTGCGCTTGTTGATGCGCGCGGCCTGCGGCGACAGCGCGGCCAGCGCCTGTGCGCGGCGCAGCGTCAGAACGGCCACTTCGGCATCGGGCACCACCGCATGCACCAGGCCGTGCTGCAGCGCCGCCGCGGCGGTCAGCAGCCGCGCCTCGAGCAGCATCTCGCGCAGCAGCGGCTCGCTGGCGACCCGTGCCACCACGTCGAGCTCGAGCGGCGCCATCGGGAAGCCCAGCCGCGCGATCGGCGCGCCGAAGCGGCTGCCTTCGCCGCAGATGCGGATGTCGCAGCAGGCCGCGATCTCCAGCCCGCCGCCGATGCAGGCGCCCTCGATCTGCGCGTACAGCGGGATGTCGCAGTCCAGCAGCGCGTGCAGCGCCGGCGCGACGACGTTCTCGTGGAAGTCGCGCAGCGAATGTTCCTCGAAGCGGAAGCTGGCGAATTCGACGATGTCGCCGCCGGAGGCGAACTGCCCCGCCGCGCCGCGCACGATCACCGCATGCGGCGCGTCCCCGGGGGGCAGCGCCTGCAGGTGCAGCATCAGCGCATGCAGCTCGCGCCACATCGCCACGTCGATCGCGTTGAGCTTGGCCGGGTTCGACAGCGTGAGGAAGGCGACGCCGTCGCCTTCGGCGCGCTCCAGCGTGATCTGGCCCGGCATCAGTCCAGCTTCGCGCCCGAGGCCTTGACGACTTCGTTCCAGCGCTTCACCTCGCCGCCGACGAACTTGCCGAAGGCGTCGCCGTAGAGGTTGGGCGTCTCGGCGCCCAGGCCGTTCCAGGCGGTCTTCAGCTCCTCGGAGTTCAGCGCCTTGCGCATCTCCGCCTGCATGGCATCGATGGTTTCCTTGGGCGTGCCCTTGGGGGCCCACAGCCCGTACCAGGTGGCGACCTGGTAGGTGGGTACGCCGCCCTCCTTCGAGGTCGGCACGTTGGGGAAGCCCGGCGCGTGCTTGTCGCTGGCCACCGCGATGGCCTTGATGCGCCCGCCCTTGATGTGGTTGGCCGATGAGCCCAGGCCGTCGAACATCATGTCGACCTGGCCGGCGATCAGGTCCTGCAGCGCCGGGCCCGCGCCGCGGTAGGGGATGTGCGTGATGAAGGTCTTGGTCTGCAGCTTGAACAGCTCGCCGGCCAGGTGGTGCGAGGTGCCGTTGCCCGCCGAGGCGTAGTTCAGCTTGCCCGGGTTCTTGCGGACGAACTCGAGCAGGCTCGGCAGGTCGTTCGCGGCCACGCGCTGCGGGTTCACCACGATCACCTGCGGCACGCTGGAGATCAGGCCCACGGGCACGAAGTCGGTCTCGATGTTGTAGTCGAGCTTGGGGTACATCGACGGCGCGATCGTGTGGTGCACGGCGCCCATGAAGAAGGTGTAGCCGTCGGGCGCGGCCTTGGCCGCGATGCCCGCGCCCAGCGTGCCGCCGGCGCCGCCGCGGTTGTCGATGACGAACTGCTTGCCCAGGTTCTTCGTCATCACCGCGAACAGCGGCCGCGCGAAGGCGTCGGTGCCGCCCCCGGGAGGGAAGGGCACGACGATGGTCACCGGCTTGGCGGGCCAGGACTGTGCGGCAGCCCAGGGTGCGGCGGCGGCAAGCACGAGCCCGAGCGTGGCGCGGCGCAGGCGGGACGGGTGGGGTCGGTTCATGGTGTCTCCGTGGTGGTATCGGGTGTCAGAGCAGCGACGACAGGAGGCGTGACTGTGCCACTTCTCCGTGGACGAACTTCTCATGGTGTGTCTCTACCTTGTCGAGGTCGTAGAGGTAGTTGACCATCAGGCCGAAGGACTGCCGCAGGCCCTTGGCCGACAGGTCGCCCAGCGGATCGAGCCGCTCGAGCCGGGCGCCGTTGTCGAGGTGGAACCGCGCCACCGGGTCGCCGCCCTCGGCGGTGGCGTGCCAGCCGAGGTAGTAGGCGCCCAGGCGCAGCAGCGCCTGCGAGGCGTCGGCCGGCAGGGCGCGCAGGCCGCCGGCGTGGGTGAGCCGGTCGAGCTCGCCGCCGCAGGCCTGCATCAGCGTGGCCAGCGCTTCCTCCAGCCGCTGCGCACGCGCCTTGGTCAGGCCCGCGCAGGGCGCGCCGGCGCGCACCCAGCGTGCGAAGCCGGGGATGGGCGAGAGCGTGCAGAAGGTCTTGAGCTGCGGCAGCTCGCGCTTGAGCTCCTCGGCCACGCGCTTGATCAGGAAGTTGCCCAGCGACACGCCCTTGAGCCCCGGCTGGCAGTTGCTGATCGAGTAGAAGGCCGCCACCTTGAACTGGCTCGGCGGCAGCGGCTCGGAGGCCTTGTCGATCAGCGGCGCGATGGCGTCGGGCATCGCCGGCAGCAGCGCCACCTCGACGAAGATCAGCGGCTCGTCGGGCAGCTGCGGGTGGAAGAAGGCGAAGCAGCGGCGGTCGGGCTGCAGGCGCCGGCGCAGGTCGTCCCAGCCGTCGATGGTGTGCACCGCCTCGTGGCGGATGATCTGCTCGAGCAGCTGTGCCGGCGAGTTCCAGTCGACCCGCTGCAGCCGCAGGAAGCCGGGGTTGAACCAGCTCGACAGCAGGTGCAGGAAGTCGGCCTCCACCGCCTGCAGCTCGGGCTGCCGGTTCACGCGGGCGAGCAGGGCGCGACGCATCGCGACGATGCTGCCCGTGCCGCCGGGCGAGCGGTTGATGCGCCGCAACAGTTCCTGGCGCGGCGGCTCGGCGCTGCGCGTCAGGCTCAGCAGCGTCTGGGCATTCGGCGTCTCGGCATAGGCCTGCGCGTGGCGCAGCACCAGCTTCGGGTCGGGGCTGAAGTCGCGCGACAGGCGCTCGAAGAAGCCGGCCTGCTCGTCTTCAGGCAGCTCGCGAAAGCGCGCCACCACGTTGCGGGCGATCGCCACGCTGTTGGCCTCGCCGCGCTCGGAGAGCAGCCGGCGGCAGTCGATCAGCAGGCCGCGCAGGTGGCGCGCGTTGTTCACCTTGCGCGCGGCGCTCTTGATCTCATCCAGCATGGGGCGCTCCTTGCGTGGTCTCGTGCAGGCGCAGCGCCTTGAGCGCGGCGAGCTGGGCGAGCAGGTGATCGTGCATGACCCGTTCGGCGCGCGCCGCGTCGCGCTGCACGATGGCGTCGAGCAGCACCCGGTGCTCGTTGATCGAGGCCTCGATGCGCCCCGGCCAGTGCAGTTGCCGGCCGCGCAGCAGCCGCACGAAGCGGCGCAGGTCGCCGGTGGCGCGGTCCAGCCAGCGGTTGCCGGCCAGCGCCTGCACGGCGCTGTGGAACTCGTGGTTGGCGCGGTAGTAGCCGTCGATGTTCTTCGCCGCCGCGTGTTTCTCGAGCTGCTCGTGAAGCTTCTGCAGGCGCCGGATGTCGGCGTCGCCGGCCTTGCGCACCGCCTCGAAGGCGCAGCGGCCTTCGAGCAGGGCCATCACCGGCAGCAGCTGGTCGGCGTCGTCTTCCGACATCTCGGCGACCTTGCAGCCCTGGCGCGGCACCGGCACCACCAGGCCCTCGGAGGCCAGCACCTTCAGCGCCTCGCGCAGCGGCGTCCGGCTGATCTGCCATTCGCGCGCCAGCGCCAGCTCGTCGATCCACTGTCCCGGCGCCAGCTGGCGCTCGAACACCATGTTCCGAAGGCGAGTGGCCACTTCTTCGTGAAG
>CAZVLY010000190.1:0-9152 GCA_964628175.1 uncultured Piscinibacter sp.
CGTACTTGATGACGATCTCGGACGTGAACGGCCAGCCCGCCTTGGAGCGGAAGCCTTCCAGCGGGCCGATCTTCTTGTTGGCGATGAACTGCGTCACCTCGTCGAGCTCGAAGCTGCGCCCGCCGGGGATCTTGCTGATCGAGAAGCCGCAGCCTTCTTCCGCACCCGTCTTGCCGGTGCAGGCGAAGCGGCGGTAGTTCTCCTTGATCACGCCGCCGCAGTTCGGGCAGGGCACGGCCAGCGTCGCGTAGTCGCCGGGGATGGTGTCGCGGTCGTACTCCTTGGCCTTGCGCACGATGCGCTCGGCCATCGCCGCGATCTCGGCCATGAAGGCCTCGCGCTCCAGCCGCCCCTTCTCCATCTCGGCGAGCTGATGCTCCCAGTTGCCGGTCAGCTCGGGCTTGGTCAGGTCTTCCACGCCCAGGCCCCGCAGCAGCGTCATCAGCTGGAAGGCCTTGGCGCTGGGCACCAGCTCGCGGCCCTCGCGGTGCATGTACTTCTCGAGGATCAGGCCTTCGATGATGGCCGCGCGCGTGGCCGGCGTGCCCAGGCCCTTCTCGGCCATCGCCTCGCGCAGTTCGTCGTCGTCGATCAGCTTGCCCGCGCCTTCCATCGCCGACAGCAGCGTCGCCTCGGTGTAGCGCGCCGGCGGCTTGGTCTTCAGCGGATTCACCGCCACGTTCTCGGTGCGCACCATCTCGCCCGGCGCCACGGCCACCAGGTTGGCGTCGTCTTCCTGCACTTCCTTGCCGTACACCGCCAGCCAGCCCGGCTTGACCATCACCTTGCCGTTGGTCTGGAACTTGTGTTCCTGCGCGCCGGCCTTCACCGTCGAGATGCGCGTGGTGACCATGAACTCCGCCGGCGGGAAGAACACCGCCAGGAAGCGCTTGACCACCATGTCGTAGAGCTTGGCCTCGATCTCGGTCAGGCTCTTGGGTGCCTGCAGCGTCGGGATGATGGCGAAGTGGTCCGACACCTTGGCGTTGTCGAAGATGCGCTTGTTGGGTTTGACGTAGCCTTCCTTGATGGCCGTCTTTGCATGCTGGGCGAGCGCGCGCAGCGGGCCCGGCATGTCTTCGGTGGAAATCATCTGCATGGTCTGCTTGACCACATCCACGTAGTCCTCCGGCAGCGCCTTGCTGTCCGTGCGCGGATAGGTCAGCACCTTGTGCTTCTCGTACAGCGCCTGCGCGATGCTGAGCGTGGTCTTCGCCGAGAAGCCCAGCCGCGAGTTGGCCTCGCGCTGCAGCGTGGTCAGGTCGTACAGGCCCGGCGCGCTCTGCGTGCTCGGCTTGGATTCCTCGCTCACGCTCGCCGGCTCGCCGCGGCAGGCCTGCGCGATGGCCTGCGCATCGGCCTCGTTCCAGACGCGGTCGGCGCGCGCCTCGGCGTCGTCGGGGTTCTTCTTCCACTTCGGGTCGAACCACTTGCCGTCGTACTCGCCGGCCTGTGCCGCGAAGGTCGCCTTGATCTCCCAGTAGTCGCGCGAGACGTGCTTGCGGATCTTCTCCTCGCGCTCGACGACGATCGACAGCGTGGGCGTCTGCACGCGGCCCACGGTGGTGAGGAAGAAGCCGCCGTCGCGCGAGTTGAAGGCCGTCATCGCGCGCGTGCCGTTGATGCCCACCAGCCAGTCGGCCTCGGAGCGGCAGCGCGCGGCGCTGGCCAGCGGCAGCATCTGCGCGTCGCTGCGCAGGTGCTCGAAGCCGTCGCGGATGGCTGCCGGCGTCATGCTCTGCAGCCACAGCCGCTTGACCGGGTGCTTGCTCTTGCTGTGCTGCTGGATCAGGCGAAAGATCAGCTCGCCCTCGCGGCCCGCGTCGCAGGCGTTGATCAGCTCGCTCACGTCCTTGCGCTTGACGAGCTTGACGATGGCGTTCAGCCGCCCCTTGCTCTTGTCGATCGGGTTGAGGTCGAAGTGCGGCGGGATGACCGGCAGGTTGGCGAAGCTCCACTTGCCGCGCTTGACGTCGAATTCCTCCGGCGCCTTGATCTCCAGGAGGTGGCCGACGGCGGAGGTGACGATGTACTTGTCGCTCTCGAAGTACTCGTCGTGTTTGTCGAACTTGCCCGCGCTCGGGGTGAGCGCGCGCACGATGTCCTGTGCGACGGAGGGCTTCTCGGCAATGATGAGTGACTTGGTCATGGTGTCTCGGGAAAGGCTCTGGCAAGCGGAACGTGCCGCATCAATACAATCCGGGCTTCTCGCGCGCACGCACGTACACGCGCGCGCCCATGATTTCAATGTACCCAAAGACGATGAAGGCGCAAGCAACCAACGGCAAGCAGCACCCGGCCGCGGACGCGGCTCCCGGCGGACGACGCATCCAGGTCCGCCGATCCGGCGTGCACGGCAAGGGCGTCTTCGCGCTCAAGCCGCTGTCCAAGGGCGAGGTGGTCATCGAGTACAAGGGCGAGGTGATCGACTGGCCCGAGGCCCTGCGCCGCCACCCCCACGATCCGAAAGACCCGGACCATACCTTCTATTTCCACATCGACGACGGCAACGTCATCGACGCCAAGCACGGCGGCAACGCGGCGCGCTGGATCAACCACGCCTGCCAGCCCAACTGCGAGGCCGACGAGATCGACGGCCGCGTCTTCATCAAGGCGCTGCGCAGCATCAAGCCGGGCGAGGAGCTGTTCTACGACTACGGCCTGATCATCGACGAGAAGTACACGCCGAAGCTGAAGAAGCAGTTCGAGTGCCGCTGCGGCTCGAAGAAGTGCCGCGGCACCATGCTGGCGCCCAAGCGCTGAGCCCGCGATGTCCGAGACGCCCTTGCACTGGGGAGCCGAGGCGCTGTGGCAGCAGCTGCGCGTGCTGCTGCCCGGCTTGAGCGTGGAGGTGGTCGAACGCTGCTCGTCGACCAACACCGCGCTGCTCGAGCGGGCCCGAGTCGTGATGCGCCCGGACACCGACAGCGGCGAAGTGCTGGTGCAGCGCAGCGTCGAGAGCGCGGCCTTCGGGCGCCGCGCTGCCGACGTGCAGCCCTGCCTGCTGGTCGCCGAGCACCAGACCGGCGGCCGCGGCCGGCTCGGGCGCGGCTGGCAGTCGACGCCGGGGGCCTCGCTGACCTTCTCGCTGTCCATGCCCATCGAACGTGCCGACTGGTCGGGGCTGTCGCTGGCGGTCGGCCTCGCGCTGGCCGATGCGCTCGACCCGGCGCCTGCGGGCGCGCCCCGTGTGGGCCTGAAGTGGCCCAACGACCTGTGGCTGCTCGACGCCCCGCATGCCGGCCGCAAGCTCGGCGGCGTGCTGATCGAGACGGTGGCGGCGGGCGCCAAGCGGCTGGCCGTGATCGGCGTGGGCCTGAACGTGCGGCCGATGCAGGCCGCGGAGGTCGGCACCGGCTTCGCCTGCCTGCAGGAGATCGACCCGCAGGCCGATGCGCCCGCCGTGCTGCACCGGCTGGCCTTGCCGCTGGTGCAGGCGATCCGCCGCTTCGAGGCCGAAGGGTTTGGCGGCTTCGCGGCCGCCTATGCGCGGCGCGACCTGCTGCTCGGCCAGCCGGTGCGCACGACGCAGCAGGGCCTGGCCGAGGGAGTCGCGCAGGGCGTGGACGCGGGCGGCGCGCTGCAGGTGCGCACGCCCACCGGCCTGGTGTCGGTGAGCAGCGGTGAAGTCAGCGTGCGCCTGGGCGCGGACGGCGGCGCGGGGTAGGCATGCTGCAGCGCCTGGTCGTCCTGCTCCTGCTGGCCAACCTGCTGTTCTTCGCCTGGTCGCGCGGCTGGCTGGAACAGATCACCGGCTCGCGCGTGCACCCCGAACGCGAGCCCGAGCGCCTGGCGCGCCAGGTGAACCCGGAGCTGGTGGTGATCCTGCCCGCGGCCCCTGCCGCAAGTGCCACGGGTGCCGCCCCTTCGGCCTCGGCGACGGCGACCAGCGCACCGGCCGCGGCGGCGAGCAGCGTCTCTGCCGCCGGCATCTGCCTCGAGGCCGGCCCCTTCGCCACCGGTGCCGCCGTGTCGGCCGTGGCAGCGCTGCAGGCGCTGCAGCCTGCGCTGCCGCCGGGCAGCTGGGTCGAGGTGAAGTCCGAACGGCCGGGCAGCTGGATGGTCTACATGGGCCGCTTCCCGAACCGTGACGCGCTGGCGAAGAAGGACGAGGAGCTCAAGCGCACCCGCGTGAGCTACGAGTCGCTGACGGCGCCCGCCGATCTGGTGCCCGGGTTCTCGTTCGGCCGCCACGACGATCGTGCTGCAGCCGACCGTGCCCTCGAGCAGCTCGGCCAGCGCGGCGTGCGCAGCGCGCGGGTCGTCGAGCTGTCGGCCCCGGCGACCCAGCACATGCTGCGCGCCGAGAAAGCCGACGCGGCAGTGGCCGCGCAGCTCACGGCGATTAGGTCGAGCGTGCTCGGCCGGGGCTTCGTGCCCTGCGGCAGCTGAGCGTCGCCACGGCAGCGGCCAGCGCCAGCAGCCAGGGCCAGCCCAGCGCACCGCCACCGCCGCCGGAGCCCGTCGCCGCCGGCGGTTCGGTGACATTCGAGGGCCGGTCGGTGCCCAGCGCCACCGCGGCATCCACCTCGGCGTTGTCGATCACCTCGGGCACGCGGGCCGGGGTCACGTAGGCCGCCGGGTCGGTGGCGTACTGCAGGGCGGCCATCGCATCCAGGATGCCGGCGCCGCAGGTCGCCGTGGTGCAGATGCAGCGGCCCGGGTTGTGTTCCGAGCACTCGGCGATGGTCGGCGACACCACGTGCGGCCGCGCGCTGCGCTGCAGGCCGTCGAGGATCTGTGCCGCCGTCAGCGACGGATTGACGCTCAGCATCAGGCCGGCCACGCCGGCCACCACCGGCGCGGCGAAGCTGGTGCCGGCCTGGCGCACGTAGATGGAGTTGCCCACGCCACGCAGGCCGTCGTTGCCGATCGTCAGCAGGCCGTCGTCGCCCACCTCGAGGCCCCAGTTGCCGACCATGCGCGGGTCGCCGCCCACGGTGGCGATGGCCAGCGCCGCACCGAAGTTCGAGTAGCTGGCCTTGAAGCCGTCGCGGTTGAGCGCCGCCACGCCGATCACGCCGCGGCAATTGGCCGGCCGCGACACCGCGCCGTTCTGGTTGCCGGCCGCCGCGACGACGACCACGCCGTTGCGTGCGACCTCGTCGATCACGTCCTGGTAGGCCGCATTGCAGGCGGCGCTGCCGCCGAAGCTGATGTTCAGCACCCGCGCCGGGTTCGGGTTCAGGGGCACCGGCCGGTTGGCGTGGTCGAACACCTGCAGGCCGGCGGCCCAGCGCATGCCCACCACGATGTCGGCCACCTCGGCGCCGCACTTGCCGGCCACGCGCACCGGCAGCACGCGCGCGCTCCAGTTGATGCCGGCCACACCGCGCGCATTGCCGGTCTCGGCGGCGAGCATGCCGGTGATGGTGGTGCCGTGCCAGGAGCTGTCGTCGACCTCGCAGTCGGCGAACAGCAGCGGATTGCCGTCGCGATCGGCCTGGCTGACCCAGTCGCCGGGGTCGCTGGCGTCGGCGTCCCAGCCGTCGCCATCGTTGGCGTACTCGACGGTGGACACGAAGTCGCGACCGGTGAGCACGCCGAAACCGAGGTCGGCATGCGGCGTGATCCCGGTGTCCAGCACCGCCACGACCGGCGCAGCGCTGCCGGTGCTGGTCTGCCAGGCGCTCAGCAGATCGGGCACGCCGCGGCGCCGTTCCTCCAGGTCGTTGCGGTTGCTGCCGCCGGCCTGGAACATCCACCACTGGCCGCTGCTGGAGAAGCTGGCCGGGTACAGCGGATCGGTCGGCGCGTTCAGGCGCCGCTCGCGTTCGTTGGGCACCACCCACTCGACCTCGGGCAGGCGCGACAGGCGCTGCGCGATGCGGCCGGCCTCGTCCGCGGGCAGCATGCGGCCGAAGTCCAGGTGCCGCGAGCGCTTGCCCACGCCCCGCTCCTTGGCCGACAGGCCGGCCGAGTCCAGCAGCTTCTTGAGCTGGCCGGGGGCAGCCGGCGTGCCGTCGGCGTTGTCGCGCAACTTGATGAGCAGACCGTGCGCGGCGCGCGCGCCCTCCGCCCAGGCCGGCAGCGCCGCCGCCAGCCCGATCAGGAGAACGCCTGCGATCCGCTGCGCAAGCCGATGTCGCCGCCGCACGCTCAGCCGGCCCGCGCCGCGGGCCGTGCCCGCCACAGCGCGAAGACCGCCAGCAGCAGCGCCGCCAGCCAGCCCAGGCCGAGCGCGCCGCCGCCACCGCCGCTGCTGGGCGGCGCGCCGGTCACGCTGACTTCGACGGTCTGCGAGCCGGTCGCGCCGGCCGAGTCGGTCACCGTCAGCGTGACGATGAAGCTGCCGCCCGCCGTCGGCGTGGCCGTGGCCGAGGCCGTGTTCGCCCCGCTCAGCGACGAAACGATGCCGCCGCCGCTGACCAGCGTCCAGTTCCAGCTGGCGATGCTGCGCCCGGCGACCACCGCCGTCTGTGCCGAGGTGAGCGTGAAGGCCGTGCCGGCCGCCGGCTGGGACGGCGTCACGTCGATGCGCACGATCGGGTCGTTGGCGGCGGCCGTCACGGCCGTCGCGGCGTCGAGCATGCCGGCGCCGCAGGTGGTCACGGTGCAGTTGCACTCGTCCTGGGGCGTGCTGCTCGGCGCGCGGCAGGCCGGCACACCCAGCAGCGACGGGAAGGCGCGGGCCGACGAACGGAGGAATCGCCGCACCTCGGCCGGCGACAGGTCGGGCCGCACCGACAGCATCAGCGCCGCGGTGCCGGCCACCAGCGGGGCCGAGAAGCTGGTGCCCAGCGTCGCATTGAAGGCGTCGGTGTAGATCGCGCCGCCTGCACCCGCCACGGGGTTGAAGGCACCGCTGTTGGAGGTGGTCAGGATGGGGTACAGGCAGGGATCCGTAGATCCGGTGTTCACGCAGTTCCCGGCCGGCGCACTGATGCTGACCTCGGGCCCGATGTCGGAATAGCCCACCTTGCTGCCGGCATGGCGCAGGCCGGCCACGCCGATCACGCCGTCGCAATTGGCCGGCTCCGACACGGCATGGCCGGCGCCGTTGCCGGCCGAGGCCACGATCACCGCGCCGCGCGCGTTCACCTGACCGACGATGTCGGTGTACAGCGCCGAGCAATTGCCCGAGCCGCCCAGGCTCAGGTTCAGCACCTTGGCCGGGGTGGGATTGGCGGGCGCACCGGGCACCGTGACGCCGGCGGCCCAGAGCATGCCGGCGGTGATGTCCGAGTCCCAGCCGCCGCACTTGGCGAGCACGCGCACCGGCAGCACACGCACGTTGCGGCCCACGCTGGCCATGCCGGTGCCGTTGTTGGTCAGCGCGCCGATCAGGCCGCTGACCTGCGTGCCGTGCCATGAACTGCGCTCTTCCACGTACTGCCCGGTGTCGTCCTGCGAGGTGCAGTGGTAGAAGAGCCCGGCCGGGTCATTGGTTTCAGCCAGGGTGATGCCGTCGCCTTCGTCGCTCGCATTCGGGTCCAGCCCATTGCTGTCCTTGGCGCTCAGGAAGGTGTTGGGCGTGATCGTCACGCCGTTGTCGTTGCGGTCGGGGCCCACGAAGTCGTAGCCGTCGAGCAGCTTGCCCGCGAGGTCGGGGTGATCGAAGCGCACGCCGGTGTCCAGCACCGCCACCACCATGCTCGCGCTGCCGGTGCTCACGTCCCAGGCGCCTTCGGCGTTGATGGCCGACACCGTGACGCTGTTGGGCGCGCGCAGGTACCACTGGCCAGCCACCGGGCCGCCACTGGACACGCCCGGCGTGCCCGCCGTCGTGTACAGCGGGTCGTTGGGCGCCACCAGGCGCGCCTTGCGACGGTCGGGCACGGCGTACTCGACATCCTTCTGGCTCGACAGGCGCTGCGCGAGCGCCGCGGAGCTCAGCCCGCTGGCGAACACCACCTGCGTGCGCTCGGCCACGCCATGGCCGGCCTGCAGCGGCAGCCCGACCCGGGCACCCAGCGCCTGGGCGCGGCCGGCGTGCAGTTGCATCACGTCCGCGGCCTGCTGGCGCAGCAGCGACGAATCGGCCTTGAACTTGACGATCACGCGGGCCGTCATGGCCCCGGCAGGCGCCTGCGAGGTCTGCGCCTGCAGCACCGGCGGCGCCAGCAGGGCCAGCGCGAGCAAGGCCAGGATCTTCAGGGGGGTGGTGCTCAAGGCGGTCTCCGATTCTTGGTTCTGGTCTGCAACGCGCCGGCAGGCTCAGGGGCTGACGATGCGCTTGCGCTCGTCGCGCTGCACGGCTTCGAAATGTGTCGTGTCCTCGCGCAGCCGGCGCAGCGCCAGCTCGCAGTCGGCCGGGCCGCGGCAGGCCACGGTGACCGCATGCCAGGCGGTGCTGGTGGCCGACACGTAGCGCGCCGGGCGCGCGGTGGTGTCACTCACGAGGGTGGCGATCGCCGTCGCATCGGTCGACGGCTGCGCCAGCTTGACCATCACGCCCAGGCCGACCGAGGGCGCCGGCGGCTCCGACGCGCAGGCGCCCAGGGCCAGGAGGGCCAGGCAGGAGGCGGCAGCGGGCGACAGGGCATGCATCCTGAAAGTGTAGGGTGGGCGCCAAACCGGCCCCCGTGAGGATTCGGCGGGGGGCAGTAAAGGTTTGTAGCCAGCCTGTGGCAAGGCGTGTGCAGTGGAAACACCGAGGGCCCCGGCAAAGGGGCCCTCGTGGAGCGCCGCGGATCAGCGCGCGATCACGCGCACCATCTCGAGCACCTTGTTCGAGTAGCCCCACTCGTTGTCGTACCAGGCCACGACCTTCACGAAGGTCTTGTCCAGCGCGATGCCGGCGTCGGCGTCGAACACCGAGGTCATGGGCTCGCCGCGGAAGTCGGTCGAGACCACCTTGTCTTCGGTGTAGCCGAGCACGCCCTTCATGGCGCCCTCGCTGGCGGCCTTCATGGCCTTGCAGATGTCGTCGTAGCTGGCTTCCTTGACCAGCTCGACGGTCAGGTCGACCACCGACACGTCGGAGGTCGGCACGCGGAAGGACATGCCGGTGAGCTTCTTGTTCAGCTCGGGGATCACCACGCCCACCGCCTTGGCGGCGCCAGTGCTGCTCGGGATGATGTTCTCGAGGATGCCGCGGCCGCCGCGCCAGTCCTTGTTGCTCGGGCCGTCGACGGTCTTCTGGGTGGCGGTGGCGGCGTGCACGGTGGTCATCAGGCCGCGCTTGATGCCCCACTTGTCGTTCAGCACCT
>CAZVLY010000191.1:0-9128 GCA_964628175.1 uncultured Piscinibacter sp.
TCGGCTGGATCGCCGCCGACGCGAAGGACCGCTTCCTCATCGTCGACGACATCCTGCTGCCGCTGTACCGGCAATTCGCCGATCTGCACCGATTCGAGCGCGTGATCGTCTTTCCGTTCTCCGGCGCGCCGGTGCCCGAGGGCTTCGACGACTACGAGACGCTGCTCGCCGAGGCGGATGCCGACGGTTTCGTCTACCCGCCGCACGGCGAGAACGACCCGGTGGCCATGTGCTACACCTCCGGCACGACGGGCCGACCCAAGGGCGTGGCCTACTCGCACCGCTCCACGATCCTGCACACGCTGGTCGGCTGTCTGGCCGACTTCTGGGGCCTGAAGGGCACCGACGTGCTGATGCCGGTGACGCCGATGTTCCACGCCAACAGCTGGGGCATCCCGTATGCCGCGGTGATGATGGGCGTGAAGCTGGTCTTCCCCGGCCCGCACCTGCACCCCGACGACCTGCTCGACCTGATGCAGCGCGAGCCGCCGACGATCTCGCTGGGCGTGCCGACGATCTGGCTCGGCCTGATCCAGGCCTACGAGCGCGCGCTCGTCGAACAGCCCGGCCGCTGGAAGCTGCCGCAGGGCATGCGCTCGCTGGTCGGTGGCGCGGCGGTGCCGGAGTCGCTGATCCGCGCCTTCGACAAGCACGGCGTGTGGCTGCTGCAGGGCTGGGGCATGACCGAGACTTCGCCGTTGGCCACCGTGTCCTACCCGCGCGCCGAGCTGGGGGCGGTCAGCGCCGATGAGCGCTATCGCCGCGCCGCCATGGCCGGCGTGCCGGTCCCGCTGGTCGACGTGCGCATCCGCGCGGAGGATGGCAGCGACGCGCCGCTGGACGGCAAGACCATGGGCGAGATCCAGGTGCGTGGGCCGTTCATCACCGGCTCCTACCACGAGGTGCCGGTGAGCGAAGACAAGTTCACGACGGATGGCTGGCTGCGCACCGGCGACGTGGCGACGATGGACGAACTGGCCTTCGTGCGCATCACCGACCGCACCAAGGACCTGATCAAGTCCGGCGGCGAGTGGATCAGCTCGGTGGACCTGGAGAACGCGCTGATGGCGCACCCGGCGGTGGCCGAGGCGGCGGTGATCGCCATCCCCGACGAGAAGTGGAGCGAGCGGCCGCTGGCCTGCGTCGCCTTCAAGCCGGGGCAGGGCGCCGACCCGGCCGCGCTGTCGGCGCACCTGCTGCAGCACGGCTTCGCGAAGTGGCAGCTGCCCGAGCGCTACGAGACCATCGACGCGGTGCCGCGCACCTCGACCGGCAAGTTCTGGAAGCTCAAGCTGCGCGAGCGGTTCCCACGTTGATCACGGCAGGCCGCCGATGCGGCGCTCGTTCACGACAGGCCGCTGATGCGGCCCTGGGCATCGATGTCGATCAGCTCGGCCGCCGGCACCTTGGGCAGCCCCGGCATGGTCATGATGTCGCCGCAGACCATCACCACGAATTCCGCGCCGGCAGCCAGGCGCACCTCGCGGATGTCCAGCGTGTGGCCGCTGGGCGCGCCGCGCAGCGCGGCGTTGGTCGAGAAGCTCATCTGCGTCTTGGCGATGCACACCGGGAAATGCCCATAGCCGTCGGCCTGCAGCTTCTCGATGCGCTCCTTCACCGCGGCCGAGGCGCTGATGCCGGCGGCGCCATAGACCTTCGTGGCGATGGCCTCGACCTTCTGCCACAGCGGCAGCGACTCCTCGTAGACGAACTTGAACTGGCTGGGTTTCTCGCAGGCCTGCACGACACGCCGGGCGAGTTCCTCGGCGCCGGCGCCGCCTTCGGCCCAGTGTTTCGCCACCACGGCCGTGCCGCCCAGCGCCTCGACGCGGCGCGTCAGCAGTTCGATCTCGGCGGCCGTGTCGTGCGAGCGGTGGTTGATCGCCACCACGCAGGGCAGGCCGTAGACCTCCTGCACGTTGCGCAGGTGGCGTTCCAGGTTGGGCAGGCCGCGTTCCAGCGCGCCGAGGTCTTCCTTCGAGACGTCGGCCACCGCCATGCCGCCGTGGTACTTCAGCGCCCGCGCCGTCGCCACCAGAACCGCCGCCGAGGGGCGCAGGCCGGTCTTGCGGCACTTGATGTCGATGAATTTCTCGGCGCCCAGGTCGGCGCCGAAGCCGGCCTCGGTGACCACGTAGTCGCCGAGCTTCAGCGCCGCGCGCGTGGCGATGGCGGTGTTGCAGCCGTGCGCGATGTTGGCGAAAGGCCCGCCATGCACGAAGGCCGGGTTGTTCTCCAGCGTCTGCACCAGGTTCGGCGAGATCGCGTCCTTCAGCAACGCGGCCATCGAGCCGTGCGCCTTCAGCTGCGCCGCGGTGATCGGGCGGCGCTGGACGTCTTCGCCGACGACGATGCGCGCCAGCCGCTCCTTCAGGTCGGCCAGGCTGGTGGCCAGGCACAGGATGGCCATGATCTCCGAGGCGACGACGATGTCGAAGCCGCTCTCGCGCGGCATGCCGTTGCCTGGGCCGCCCAGACCGATGACGTTGTCGCGCAGCGCGCGGTCGTTCATGTCCATCACCCGCTTCCAGGTGATGCGGCGCAGGTCGAAGCCCAGCGCGTTGCCGTGGTGGATGTGGTTGTCGATCAGCGCCGACAGCAGGTTGTGCGCCAGCGCGATGGCCGCGAAGTCGCCGGTGAAGTGCAGGTTGATCTGCTCCATCGGCACCACCTGTGCGAAGCCGCCGCCGGCCGCGCCGCCCTTCATGCCGAACACCGGGCCCAGCGAGGGCTCGCGCAGGCAGATGATGGCGCGTTTGCCGATGCGGTTGAGCGCGTCGCCCAGGCCCACCGTGGTGGTGGTCTTGCCTTCGCCGGCCGGCGTGGGCGAGATCGCCGTCACCAGCACCAGCTTGCCGTCGGGGCGGTCGGCCAGCGTGTCCAGCCAGGGCTGGGCGACCTTGCCGATGTGGCGGCCGCGCGGGTCCAGCGACTCCTCCGGAATCCCCAGCGCCTCGCTGATGGCGTGGATGGGCTTCAGGCGCGCGCTCTGCGCGATCTCGATGTCCGACTGCATGGGGCTCCCTGGGTACGGCAAGGTTTGGCGCGCATGGTAACGAAGCCCGCGACCGTCCCGCCTAGGGCGAGCCCGCGTTTGGGCGAGAATGCCGCCCTCCGGTCCCGCCCGGCGCCTGCCGCGCCCCTGGGGCGGCCCGGCATTTCCTCCCGAGCATGAACGACCTCTTCGATCCTCCTCCTCCTGCCGAAGGCGACGCCATCGCGCTGTCGCTGTATGCCGAACAGGCCTACCTCGAATACGCGCTGAGCGTGGTCAAGGGCCGCGCGCTGCCCGACGTGTGCGACGGCCAGAAGCCGGTGCAGCGCCGCATCCTCTACGCGATGGAGCGCATGGGCCTGGCCTTCACGACGGCCAGCGGCCCGAAGGCGGTGAAGAGTGCGCGCGTGGTCGGCGACGTGCTCGGCCGCTTCCACCCGCACGGCGACCAGGCCGCCTACGACGCGCTGGTGCGCATGGCGCAGGACTTCAGCCAGCGTTACCCGCTGATCGACGGCCAGGGCAACTTCGGCTCGCGCGATGGCGATGGCGCCGCGGCGATGCGCTACACGGAAGCGCGCCTCGCGCCGATCTCGCGCCTGCTGCTCGACGAGATCGACGAAGGCACGGTCGACTTCATCCCCAACTACGACGGTTCGACGCAGGAGCCGCGGCTCCTGCCGGCGCGGTTGCCCTTCGTGCTGCTCAACGGCGCCAGCGGCATCGCCGTGGGCCTGGCCACCGAGGTGCCCAGCCACAACCTGCGCGAAGTGGCGGCCGCCGCGGTGGCGCTGCTGAAGAACGACAAGCTCTCCGACGACGAACTCGCCACGCTGATCCCCGGGCCGGACTTCCCCGGCGGCGGCCAGATCATCAGCAGCGCCGAGGACATCCGCGCCGCCTATGCCGGCGGCCGCGGCAGCCTGAAGGTGCGCGCGCGCTGGAAGATCGAGGACCTGGCGCGCGGCCAATGGCAGCTCGTCGTCAATGAGCTGCCGCCCGGCACCAGCTCGCAAAAGGTGCTCGAGGAGATCGAGGAGCTCACCAACCCGAAGGTGAAGGCGGGCAAGAAGACGCTGTCGACCGAGCAGACCCAGCTCAAGACCACCATGCTGTCGGTGCTCGACGCGGTGCGCGACGAGTCGAGCAAGGACGCACCGGTGCGCCTGGTGTTCGAGCCGAAGACACGCACGGTCGACCAGCAGGAACTGATCAACGTGCTGCTCGCGCACACCAGCCTGGAGAGCTCGTCGTCGATCAACCTGACGATGATCGGCGCCGACGGCCGGCCGACGCAGAAGAGCCTGCGCCAGATGCTCGTCGAGTGGCTGGCCTTCCGCCAGGCCACCGTGCAGCGGCGCACGCAGCACCGCCTGGCCAAGGTGCTCGACCGCGTGCACATCCTCGAGGGTCGGCAGCAGGTGCTGCTGAACATCGACGAGGTGATCCGCATCATCCGCAACGCCGACGAGCCCAAGCCGGCGCTGATCGAGCGCTTCCGCCTCAGCGACCGGCAGGCCGAGGACATCCTCGAGATCCGGCTGCGCCAATTGGCGCGGCTGGAAGCCATCAAGATCGAGCAGGAGCTCAAGGAACTGCGCACCGAGCAGGGCAAGCTCGAAGACATCCTGGGCAGCCCGGCGAGCCTGAAGCGCACGGTGGTCAAGGAGATCGAGGCGGATGCCAGGCAGTTCGGCGACGCGCGCCGCACGCTGATCCAGGAAGAGCGCAAGGCGGTCGCCGAGGTGAAGGTGATCGACGAACCGGTGACCGTCGTCGTCAGCCTCAAGGGCTGGGTGCGTGCGCTCAAGGGCCACGAGGTCGACGCGGCCACGCTGGCCTTCAAGGCCGGGGGCGGCCGGGATGGCTGCTTCCCCTGCCGCTCGGTGGACAGCCTGATCGTGTTCGGCAGCAACGGCCGCGTCTACTCGACCGCGGTGGCCGGCCTGCCCGGCGGGCGCGGCGACGGCCAGCCGATCACCACGCTGATCGAACTGGAGACCGGCACGCAGCCCTCGCACTACTTCGCCGGCCCCGCAACGCAGACGCTGCTGCTGGCCGGCACCGGCGGCTTCGGCCTGCTCGCGCGCCTGGGCGACCTGGTGGCGCGTCAGAAGGGCGGCAAGAGTTTCCTCAGCCTCGAGGCCGACGAGAAGCCGCTGCCACCCACGCCGGCCGACGGCGCGACGCAGGTGGCCTGCCTGTCGCTGGCGGGCCGGCTGCTGACCTTCGGCATCGACGAGCTCAAGCTGCAGCCCAACGGCGGCCGCGGCCTCACGCTGATGGACCTCGACGCGAAGGACGCGCTGGTCAGCGTCGCCGCCTTCACGCAGTCGCTGCAGGTGCTGGGCATCGCGCTGCGTGGCGGCAAGCCGCGCGAGGAGCTGCTCAAGGGCGCGGCGCTGAATGCCTACGCCGGCAAACGGGCGCGCAAGGGCAAGGCGGTCGACGGCATGAAGGCGCAGCGGGTGGTGCCGGCCGGCTGAGCCGGTGGCTCAGCGGTCGTTTGGCGGTCGTTCAGCGGCGGCTCAGGACGTAGGAGGCCGCCACCGCCAGCACGACGAAGAAGCCGAGGCTCCAGAACTCGTAGGGCACGTGGAGCATGTCCACGGCCGCGTCGGCGCAGCTCGCCTTCACCTCGAAGACCGGCGGCAGCGCCTTGTCCAGGCCGAGCCCGCTGATGATCTTGTCGGCCAGCGTCAGGTTGCAGGAGGACGACTTGGCGGCGACGAAGTGCTGGTACAGCGCGGTCACGATGCCCGACAGCGCGAAGGCGACCGCGCCGACGACGAACAGCGTCCGCCCCGGCAGAAACGCCCCGGCCACCAGCAGCAGCGCGATCACCAGGAAGATGATGCGCTGCAGGATGCACCAGGGGCAGGGCTGCATGTCGTAGACATGCTGCGACACCAGCGCCGCGCCGACCAGGGCGAAGCAGAACAGCGCCAGCGCCAGCAGGGCGCCTCGTTGGGTGAGCCTCATCGTCGCGCGCCTCAGGCCACCTGGGCGATCAGCTCGATCTCGACACAGGCGCCCATCGGGATCTGCGCCACGCCGAAGGCGCTGCGTGCATGCGCGCCCTTGTCGCCGAACACCGCGCCGAGCAGCTCGGAGCAGCCGTTGGTGACCAGGTGCTGCTCGGTGAAGCTGCCGGTGCTGTTGACGAGGCTCATCACCTTGACGATGCGCTCGACCTTGTTCAGGTCGCCGATCGCGGCGTGCAGCGTGCCGAGCAGGTCGATGGCGATCGCGCGGGCGGCCTGCGCGCCGGCGGCGGTGTCCATGTCGCGGCCGAGCTGGCCGACCCAGGGCTTGCCCTCGCGCTTGGCGATGTGGCCGGAGATGAAGACCAGGTTGCCGGTGCGCACGAAGGGCACGTAGGCGGCGGCCGGCACGGCCACCGGCGGCAGCGTGATGCCCAGCGTGGCGAGGCGGTCGTAGACGGAAGTGGACATGGCGATGGGTGCTCGGGGAACAGGGCGCAAATCCTACACTGCAGCCATGGGAGGACCGACGAGCGCCATGCGCTGGCTGGCGGCGATGGCGGCGGCGCTGGCCGGCGTGCTGTGGCAGCTGCAGCAGCGCAGCCTGCCGGCCGAGGCCGTGCAGCTCGCGCTGGTGGCCGCTGGCCTGCTGTGCATCGCGGCCGGCTGGCGGTGGCGGCGCGCCTTCGTGCTGCTGATCGTCGGGCTGGCGCTGCTGGGCTTCGGCAGCACCGGCTGGCGCGCCACGCAGCGGCTGGCCGTGGAATTGCCGGCCTCGCTCGAAGGCCGCGACATCCGCCTGACCGGCATCGTCGCCAGCCTGCCGCAGGCCGGTGTGAACGGGCTGCGCTTTCGCTTCGAGGTCGAGAGCGCCACGCTGGCCGACGAGCCGGTGGCCGTGCCGCGGATGATCTCGCTGGGCTGGTACAGCGGCTTCCACGAGGACGCCGTGCTGTCGCAGCCGCAGCGCGAGATGCGCGCGGGCCAGCGCTGGACGCTCAACGTGCGCCTGCGCCGGCCGCACGGCAACCTGAACCCGCACGGCTTCGACTACGAGCTGCAGCTGTTCGAGCAAGGCGTGCGCGCCACCGGCTACGTGCGCGACGCGCCGGCGCAGCGGCTGGACGATGCCGCCGCCTACCCGGTCGAGCGGCTGCGCCAGCGGGTGCGCGACGCCATCTTCGAGCGCGTGGCCGATCACCGTGCGGCGGGCGTGCTGGCGGCCTTGGCGGTGGGCGAGCAGGGCGCGATCGAACGCGAGGACTGGGAGCTGTTCCGCAGCACCGGGCTGTCGCACCTGATGGCCATCAGCGGCCTGCACATCACCATGTTCGCCTGGCTGGCCGGGTTGCTGATCGAGCGGATCTGGCGCCTGTCGCCGCGCGCCATGCTGCACGTGCCCGCGCCGCAGGCGGCGCGCTGGGGTGGCCTCGTGGTGGCGCTGCTCTACGCCGTGTTCTCCGGCTGGGCGGTGCCGGCGCAGCGCACCGTGTGGATGCTGGCCACGGTGGTGCTGTTGCGCAGCGCCGGGGTGCGCTGGCCCTGGCCGATGGTGCTGATGCTTGCCGCCGTGGTCGTCGCCGCCATCGACCCCTGGGCGCTGCTGCAGCCGGGCTTCTGGCTGTCGTTCGCGGCGGTCGGGCTGCTGATGGCTTCGGAACCCGTGCGCGCCGAGCGCCGCGAAGACACCCCGGTGCGCCCGACGCCGTGGCAGCGCCTGGCCGCTGCGATGCGCGGCGGCGTGCGCACCCAGCTCGTCGCCACGCTCGGGCTGGCGCCGCTGACCCTGGTGTTCTTCCAGCAGATCTCGCTGGTCGGCTTCGTGGCCAACCTCGTTGCGATCCCGCTGATCACGCTGGTCATTACGCCGCTGGCGCTGGCGGGCTCGCTGCTGGCGCCGCTGTGGTCGCTGGCGGCGTGGCTGCTGCAGCCCTTTGCCGCGTGGCTGGCCTGGCTGGCTGCGCTGCCGCTGGCGGTGTGGAACGTGCCGGTGGCGCCAGCCTGGGCGCAGGCCGCCGCGCTGCTCGGCGGCGCGCTGCTCGTCATGCCGCTGCCGTGGCGGCTGCGGGCGCTGGCGCTGCCGCTGGTGCTGCCCTTTCTCGCGACGCCGGTCGAGCGCCCGCCGCCGGGCCGCTACGAGCTGCTCGCCGTGGACGTGGGGCAGGGCACGGCCGTGCTGGTGCGCACGCGGGCGCATCTGCTTGTCTACGACGCGGGGCCGCAGTACTCACGCGACAGCGATGCCGGCCAGCGTGTGCTGCTGCCGCTGCTGCGCGCCACCGGCGAGTCGCGCATCGACCGGCTGGTCCTCAGCCACCGCGACCTCGACCACGTCGGTGGCGCCCACGCGCTGCTCTCTGCACTGCCGGTGACCGAGGTCTCGAGCTCGCTCGAGCCCGGTCATCCGCTGCTGGCGCGAGCGCCCCGGCACATGCCCTGCGCCGCCGGTCAGGCCTGGGAGTGGGACGGCGTGCGCTTCGAGATGCTGCACCCGCCGCCGGGGGCGGCGGGCACGGCGGCGCGGCCGAACACGCTGTCCTGCGTGCTGCGCGTCAGCGCGCCCGGGCAGGCGAGCGCACTGCTGACCGGCGACATCGAGCGCGAGCAGGAATGGGCGCTGGTCGGCCGCCTGGGCGAGGCGCTGCGCAGCGAGGTGCTGCTGGTGCCGCACCACGGCAGCCGGACTTCGTCGACGCCGGTGTTCCTCGAGGCTGTGCGGCCGCGGGTCGCCGTGGTCCAATCGGGCTACCGCAATCGATTCGGTCATCCGGCCGAGGACGTGGTGGATCGGTACCGCGAACTGGGCCTGATCTTGGTCAACAGCCCGAGCTGCGGTGCGTGGCGCTGGCGGTCCGACGAGCCCGGTGCGGGCGGCTGCCAGCGTGATCTGGCCCGGCGCTACTGGCACCACGGGCCCGCCGATCCGCCCGCCGGCGGGTGAGTGGCCTGCTTTTTGCTACCCCTGCCTGCGAGGAGACGTTGCCGATGAGACCGAGTTTCGACGAGATGCAGGCCACCAGCACCACGGTGCGCGAGCATTACCGCGGCTACGACCGCTGGCTCGCCCAGCAGCCGCGCGACGTGATGAAGTCGCGCCGCGAAGAGGCCGAGATGATCTTCCGCCGTGTCGGCATCACCTTCGCCGTCTA